>CAYNLG010000109.1:0-9120 GCA_964397995.1 uncultured Anaerolineales bacterium | reverse complement strand
GAGGTCGTCGAGTCTCGCATCGCCGAAAAGGCCCTGCGCCTGGCGCCTGGCGGCGCGTCCGCGGAGCCTGTGCCCGAGGCCGATCGTCGCCGACCATGCCTGGGGTCCGCCGATGTCGATGCGCTGCGACAGATGGGCCTGGCCATCGAGGAGCATTTCGGCGGCCCGCAAGACATCGAGTGGGCCATCAGCCAGGGCAGGCTGTATGCGCTTCAGTCGCGCGCCATCACCACGGCCGACGGCATGCTGCTGACGGCGTCGCTACGGCGCGAACTGGCGTGCGAACTCAAGCATCGGCTCGACCAGGGCGACGGTCCGTGGGTCTTGCACAATCTCGCCGAGACGCTGCCGCAGCCCACTCCGCTGACCCGGAGCATGCTCGGCCCGTTCCACAGCGCCCGAGGCGGGTTCGGCGAGCTATATCGCATGGCGGGCTACGAGCCGGGCGGCAAGGCCGAAGAGTGCATCGTCGAGCTTTTCGCCGGCCAGGTCTACATGAACCTCAACCGCTTGCCCGACCTCTTCGAAGCCGGCTTCGCGTTCCGGTACGACCCCGAGCGGGTGAAGCGGGACCCCCAAGCCGGGCAGGCGCGGCCCACAGTGGCCGTCGGCACATTGAGCGAACGGATGCGTGCCGCCAGGCGCCTGGCCGGGGCGGCCGAACGCATGGACACGCTGATCCCCAAGCTCCGGCGGGATTACACGGAGAGGGCCGCGGCCTTCCGGGAGTGGTGCCAAGCCGAGTCCGCGGTGTTGCTTGGAGCGATCGACACCGAGTCGCTGATTCAATGCTGGCACGACCGCCGCCGGCGGGTGCTGGATGAGTTTGCGCCGATGAGCCTGCTGCCGACCTTCGCGGTCAGCCACCTCGCAGACAGGCTCGAGGCGCTGCTGGCTGAGCACATTTGGGACGAGTCGCCGCAGACGCTGACATTCGAGTTGATGCTCGGCGGGCCGATGAACAGTACGCTCATGGCCGACGCCGGCCTGTACGAGATTGCCCACGGACGCCTGACGGTGGAGGCTTGGCTGGTCGAAAACGGCCATCGCTGCCCGAACGAATTCGACCTCGCTGTGCCGCGCTGGCGCGAGAGGCCCGACGACGTGCGGCACATGGCCCAACTGCTTGCCGACGGCAACGACCCGGAAGGCCGGCGCCAGGCCGCCACCGCGCAGGCCAAAGGCCGCCGGCGCGACATCCTTGCAAGGCTGCCGGCCCGGGCCCGCGCGATCTTCGAGCGGCTGGCCAGCGACCTGCTGCGCCTCATGCCGTGTCGTGAGGACGGCAAGCACGACCTGATGCGCGGCTATGTGCTGCTGCGCGACCTGGCCCTCGAGGCCGCCCGGCGGCTGGATCTCGGCGACGACGTGTTCCTGCTCACCGAACAGGAACTGCACAACGCGCTGCGGAACGGCTACGCGCCGCTCGCACTCGTCCGCCGTCGGCGCGACGAACGGGCCGCCGCGGAGCATGTGAACCTGCCGCGCTTCCTCGACGCAGCAGCCGCCGATGCGCTGGCCCGGCCTGCGGTCATCGTCGAAGAGGACGAGCCTGTCGGTAATGCGTGGCGCGGTTGCGGCATTGCTGCCGGATCGGGCGGCGGGCCCGTCGTCGTGCTGCACCGCCCCGAGGCCCCGGTTGAACTGCCGGCCGGCTACGTCCTCGTCTGCCGCAGCACCGACCCGTCGTGGACGCCTTTATTCGTCAACGCCTCGGCCGTCGTGATCGAGTGTGGCGGCTCGCTCTCGCACGGCGCCATCGTCGCCCGCGAGTTGAGCATCCCCGCCGTCGTCCTGCCGGACGCCATCCGACTGCTGAAGGACGGCCAGCACGTCCACGTCAACGGCTCGACCGGGACCGTCCGCCTCGCCGGCGCCGACGAAACCGAGGCAGCGCCCGATCCAGTGTCGGCGCCCGACCCCACCGACACCCACATTGACCACGCCAGGCTTCCGCCCGTTCCGGGCCGGGGCGACCGGTGGGCGAGGAAGGTCCGCAACGGCTCCCTGCTGCTGTGGGGTGGGTACCTGATCGCCTTGTTCTCGCTTCCCGTGGCCTGGTTGAAGGAACCGAGCCTGTCGCTGCTCGACAGGGCGCTGTGGCCCGTGGTGGCGGCGGCCGGCCGGGTTGGCGGCGTGGCGATCATCGGCGTTGCTCTCGCGGTGCTTGCGCTTGTGCTCCAGCGTCTGCTCACCGACCATCGGCGGCTGCGCGAAGTCAAGCGCCGGAGCAAAGCGCTGCGTGCCGAAGCAAAGGCGCTCGCCGCGGGACCCCGGAAACAGACGATGCTGGCCGCGGCCGGCTCGGCGCAGACGCGCGTCGCCCTGGCCGCGTTCGTCCCACTCGCCGCGCTCCTTGGCCCCTTCGTGGTCACCTTCCTCTGGCTCGCCGAGCGGATCGACCCAAGCCTCACCGTTGCCGAACCGGGCGAGACGGTGCAGATCGTGGCCGCGGTCGAGGGCGATTGCCTTCAGCCGGTCACGCTCGATCTTCCCGCCGGCGCCAGGCTGCCGGGCGACATAGACGGGACGCAGCAGGCTGCGCCCGTCCGCGCGGCGCTGACCGAGTTGCGCGCACAGTGGGCGGTGGAGAGCGAGTTGCAGTCGTTGCCGTGGGAGGCTCGGGCCGCGGCGCAAAATGCCCGGCAGGCCCTGCTCGCCGATCTCGACGCCTTTCTTGAAGGCCCCATGGAGCCGCAACGGTTGGCCTGGTCGGTGACCGTGCCGCGGAAGCCGGGCGTCTATGACTTCCTCATCCGCAGCGGGCAGCGATACGTGGCGGTCGAGGTGTCCGTCGGGCGGTCCTCGCCGCCGCAGCCGACGGTCGTAACCGGCCACCCGCATTCGATCATCGAAGCCCGCGTGATCTACCCCAGCCGTGCCGCAAGCGAACGCATCTTCTGGCGCGGCCTCGCGCCCCTGGGCATTCCCTGGGACTTCGGCTGGCTGGGCGTCTACATTCTCGCCTATATCCCCGCCATGTTTCTCGCCAAAGCCGCGCTGCGCCTGCCCTGATGAGTCTAGCGCCCCTGTCGCCCATGGGCCAAGGGCGACGGCTATCGGCCCGGCTTCACCACCATAGCCTTTGACGTGAACTTCCCCGAAGACAGTTCCACTTCATCACGCGACACGTGCGCGTCTGCAAAACGAGTTTCCAACACGTACCGCCCCGGTTGGCGCACCGCGATCGTGAATGCCCTCGACGACTGGCTGCCTGTGGCCGTATTCGCCCCGACGTACCGCCGCGCAACCACTCGCCTTTCCGGATCGATCAGCCGCACATCCGCGCCCACCACGCCGCGCTGCTGGCCCAGATCGACGCCGACAAGCTGCACTCGCGCCAGCACCTGTTCATCCCGCAGCAGTCGCCCGCTGCGCTCCCGCCTGGCCAGCGTATCGTTGCAGGAGATCAGCAATTCGCCGCGCTCGTTACCAATCAGCAGATCGGGTTGCCCGTCGCCGTCGACATCGCCGACGGCCAAGCCGGTGCCCCCGCGTTGATGGGCGGCCCCCTGGAACATGCGGTCGTAAGCCCGGTTGACCGAGGCGAGCATGAATGAGCCGTAGCCGCGATTGATGATGAAGCGATTCTGCCCGTTGTCGCCGCGTGCGATGGTGTAGAAATCGACGCACCCGTCGAGGTTCAGATCGGCCGCGACCGTGGCCAGGTGCAGGTACGAGCCTTCGGAGATCTCGTTGCCCCACGCGGTGACATCGACCGGCGAGCCGTCGCCGTTTTGGATGACGTGCCATCCGCTTTCGACCGGGACGACCAGATCGAGCCTCGCATCGCCGACGATATCCACGAAGCAGCCGGCGCCGGTCAGGCCTTCCTCGCCTTCCTCGCCCGACTTGAAGCTCATCTCAAGGTCGTGCTTCAGCGGACGGAACTGCCCGTCCTTCTGCTGCACGAGCAGGATGCCTTTTCCCACGGCGAAGAAGATGTCGGCTCGTCCGTCATTGTTCCAGTCGCCAACCGTGAAGTACCCGGCCTGCTTGGCGCCAGCGTCGGCGCGGTCGAGGCCGAGCGCCCGGGTGACGCTGCGGTAGCGGGGCTTGTCGGTGGCATCGCCGAGCGGCCTGCCGGCCTTGTCGACGTTGCCGTTGTGCAGCCAGGCCTGCAATCCGCCGCTGCCGTTGGTGAGAAGCACATCGGGCCAACCGTCGCCGTTGAGTTCGACGAATGCCGCGGCCTTCACGTCGTCGTTGGCCTCGCCCGGCAGCCATGAGGTTTCCTCGAGCCGCGGCTTGTCCTCGACGAGACGGTTGGCGTAGATCGCACCGTCGGCCAGCAAATCCGGCCGACCGTCGCCGTCGACATCGGCAAAAGAGCAACAGAGGCTCGCGTGATCCATTCCGAGGTATTCGGTGGCGTTTACAAAGACCATTGGCTGCATCTGCAGATACATGCGATCGCCCGCATCGCTGCAGGAATACAGGTCCAGGTCGCCGTCGCCATCGAAGTCGACCAAGCCTACGCCGCCGAGGCTGCGGCCGAACTCATCGACAAGGATGTCATCCCTGAACCGCGCGTAGGCCTTACGCGGGAAGAACGCCCGCCCGTCGCGGATATCTCGCAACAGTTCGACCAGACGCGGCGTCGACCCGTTCCACACGCCCGCCATCGCCGGCACGGGCTTGCCGTCCGACCCGATCATCCGCTCGTCGCCCGAAGTCCAGTGCCACGCGCCATCGTCGGCCACCTTGCCGATGCCCCACGCGCCGGCGTAGAGCAATACCTTCCCCTTGCCGCCCCGCCCGGCCTCGTCGATGAAGGCCACCAGATGCGTCCCCTTTGCCAGGTGGCCGTCTTCCAGGCTCTGCCGGAACGCATCGACGCCCTTGCCTCTGGCGGTGATCTTCCATGCGGCGCCGGCCGATTTCTGATCCGGGGGGGCTTTGAGCAGACTCGCCTCGCGCACCTGCAACGCGTGCGCCCTGGCATCCACGTCCATCACCTCGCATACCATCACGCGACGGTAGCGCTGGTACAGGTCGTCCGGCTGCAACGTCGGATTGATCAACCCCATCGCGGGAGAGGCCCATAGCGCGATCCCTGCCACGACCTTCATGGGCAGAGCGCCCCAGCCCCCCCGCCCGGCCAGGCCGCAGCAGGCCCGGCCCCGGTCGCGCGTGCACCCACGTCGCTCGCGTTCGGTCCCGGCATTGACGGCGTTTGCATTCATGGCACTTGCTCCGCCTTGATCACATACGACACGCTGAATACCGCGCTGGGACCCTTGCCAGGCGCGTACGCTCGCGCGCGGATGCGCGTCGATTCGGTCAGCCGGAACGGCCCGGTGTACAGACTCGATTGCTCCGTCGGCTCCGACCCGTCGAGCGTGTAGTGCAGCCTGGCGCCCTTCGCCTGGCAGGTCAGCTGCACATCGATTGGCTTGCGATACTCGATCACCTGAGGCCGGCGAAGGCCGCGATCCTGCGAGGCGTCGGCCGCCGCCGGGCTGCTGTCGATCTGGTACGGGTCGTTCTGCTTCATGTACGCGTCCATCGAAGCGACGGCGTTCTTGGTCAGCCCCCATTCGCTCTTCGCGTCGCCGCGGTTGTGGTAATACGTGTTGGCGTTCGCGGTGAGCTTGCCGAAGCGTTTGTCACCGTCGGCCGCGTTGTGCTCGCCCCAGGTGACGTTGTGCCAGGTCTTGGGCATATCCTGATCGACCAGCTTGATGCCGTTTTCGGAGACATAGTCGAAGTGCACGCCATCGAACTGCACATCGCCCGCCAGTTGCAGCGCGATACCCTGATTGCCTTTGGCCGGGCCGGGCTTGTCGCGCGTCAGGGGGCGGCCGCGGCCGTCGTAGAAGCCGCGCTGCGCCTGGGCGGAGGTGAACACCAGCCTGTGCTTCGTCGGGTCGCTTGAAAAGACCCGGAGCATGGATCCCGCCGCGGCAAAAAGCCCGACCTTCCCCGGCGGATCGTTCGGCCCGTAGCCGAGCAACACCTTCGCATCGTCGGTCAGCGGGCGATGCTTCGACCCCGCCTGGATGGTGCCATTTCGGTAGACATCAACGTTATAGACGCCCTTGCCGTTGATGTTGACCATGGCGCCGATGGTGGCGCCGCTCTGGAGTTCCAGCGTGGCGCCGTCGTAAACCTCGAGCGCGCCTTTGTTGGTCACGCCGCTCCATCGCAGGTCGCCGCTGACGATCAACCGCCCGTGCTGCACCATGATTTCGTCGCTGACGCCCATATCCCCCATGAACTCGACTGCCCCGTCCCCATACTTGCACACCTGGAGTTTGTGCGACAGTTGCGAGCGCGCCTTGTGCCCCCCGCCGCGACTGGTGTGGCCGAAGCTTGTTTTGTTCTCCGGCGATGGCAACTCACTCGCATCGATGCGAAAGAAGCAGTGGCCCGGGCCGCGAAAGGCGATGAAGTACGCGTAGCCGCCCTCTCTGACCCACCCGTTGCCCCAAATCTGCAGTTCGCCGCGATGCCCCCCTTTGATCCCGGCGTTGCGCCCGACGGTGAGATGCCGTAACGACCTGTTCCTGCCCGCGCCGACGGAGTAGGGCTTGTCCGAATCTGGCAGCAGCACATCGACGTTTTCATCCGGCGCCTTGGTCGCTGGCTTTCCGTCGACGCGCCAGTTCTCCGGCTGGTCGAAGCTCGCGCTCTGCCCCGGCGCCGCCCACACATACAGTGGGGCCGGCTCCCACCTCTGTGTCATGTATTCCGGCTTGGGCCCAGCGATCGGCCAGAGCTTGGCGTTATCATACTCGGGGTCGTGCGCAGTCTGTCCCAAGGCCGGAAGTGCCAGCGCCACCATTGCCGCAAGGGCAGCGCAGAAAATGCAGCATGAACGCATCGGCAGCGTCTCCTTTCGTGTCCAAAGAGGCCGGCGGGGCACCCAGGATGGGTGCCGACGCACAAGCCTCAGCGGCACAGTGTAGTAATGACAAGTTCCTGACGTATTGGCCCAGACCCCGAGGAGGTTACTGCTCGCCCAGCACTGATCGGCCGGTTTGAAAACGGTAGCGTCCCTTTTCGGTGACCTCGCCGTCGAATGTGTATCCTCCTGCCTCGACGTGGAGCTTTCGCTGCTTCCAGCCCAGGCTCACCGGCGCGCGGCCGCCGTCGGCGGGCTGATACAGCGCCCGGTGGCGGCCCCAGTCGTGGAGAACGCCGTTGCGCCAGAGTTGCGGCAGGTCCTCTCCCAGTTTCAGGGCCACCGTTGAGCCGTCGGAGCCGGTGAACGTCACCTTCTGGCGTCCGGCCGCGTTGGTATCGCCAATTTCCAAGGCGCTCTTCGCGAGCACCTTCGCCTTGAAGGCCGCATAGTCGCCGTGGGTGACCTTCTCGCCCAGTTCCATGGCGAAGCCCCGGACGGCCCCGGCGCCGTCGCCGCTGGCGTGGATGACCATCGGGCGGTCGCCCTCCTGACGGCGGCCCTTCTTGAGCCCCAGCGCCGCGACGTCGAAGGCCGGCTTCGGGTCGACCGTCAGGTGAATCGGGCGGAGGGCGACCCACGCTCGATCGCCGCGGATGAACAGCACGCCGCGGTCGATCTCGTGCGGCAGTTGCCGCGTGGCAGCAAAGCGGAAAGGCGCCTTCGCGTCGAAGCCGTTCAGGTACAGAACCAGGTTGCGGTAGTGCCCGACGCGGTCGCCGCCGGCGTTGGCGACGGCAATGTTGCCGGTACCGCCGGTAGTCAGCAGGAAATCGACCAACCCGTCGTCCCTGTCCAGCAGCGTCTTGATGCCGTTGATGTTGCAGAACGAGCCGCGGACCCGCGTGCCGACCTGGTACGTCTTGCCGTAGAAGAGGGTCGAGTGCGTCTCGGGGGCCTCGTCCTTGCCGGGCAGCCAGGTCTGGTAGGTGGGGTGGCTGGTGAGGATTTCGCAGGGCGTTTCGAACTGCCGCCGCGCCAGGGCCATCACCGCCATCGGCGGGCGGTACGGCGAGAGCATCTGGTTGACCCAGCTCTTAATCGGCTCGGGCGGGCAAGCCTTCAAGTCACCGTAGTAGATCCAGGCCGAGTCGGCTGCATCATCCTGCCAAGGCTTCCAGCCGCCGTAGTCGCGGCACATGGGCCCGCCCCATCCTCCGCCGCGGTACTTCAGGGCGCTGATGGTCCACAGGTAGTCGAGCACGCCCTTGGCGATCAGGCGGACCTCCTCATCGCGGGCGTAGTCGTGCAGCCCCACCCACGTGTTGGCCGAGGCGGGGTGGTAGGTGCCCGAGTCCCACTCGCCCATGCCGACGGAGTAGTACGAGGCCAGCGTGCGGCGGAGCTTCTCCTTCATCACCAGCCGGGTCGTCTCGTTGCCGGCCTCCTCGGCGAACAGGTAGGCGGCGATCTCGCGCATCGCCCGCAGGTTATCGGTATTGCGTGCATCGGCCCAGCCGCCCCGAACCTCGACGTTCCAGATCGTCCCGACAGGCCCCCGGCCGACGCCGTGCACCGGGTGCGGCCGCGGGTTTACAAGCCGCTCGTACTCCTCGTAGACCTTCCAGTCGCCTGCCGCCAACAGGGCGTACCACGCCCGCCACCGGGCCGGCGTGTCGGGCATCGCCTCGGGCCAGTCCGCCAGGGCCTTCTCCAGATAGGCCGCGAAGGCCTGTCGGTTGGGGTGCTTGTCCTTGCGGGCTTCGGCGGCCATCGCCTTGACCGCGTCGCGGCTGCGCCAGAGGACCTTGCACATCCGCAAGGCCTCGGCCCGCACGGCGGGGACCTCATTCTCCAGCAGCAGCACGTACTCCAGGCTCGGCCGGGGGTCGGTCTCGGTCCAGGCCTTGGCGGCCTTGAGAACCCGCTGCCGGTAGGGCTGCGGGAAGGTGTGGCCGAAGGCGAACCACCAGTGTGGCCGGTATTTGAGCGTGAAGCCCCAGTAGAAATCGATGCCCTCGGTGTGGGCGAAGTTGGCCCGCTCGCTGTCCTCCTGAACGAACCACCCCTGGGCCCGCACGCGGTCGCCGGCCAACCACGCCAGCATCGCCACGTCGTGGCCCTGACTCTCCAACGTCTGCAAGGGCTTCGCGGCCGCGCCCTTCCACGCCGGCAGGAAGTGGTTGACCCGCTGCCAGAAAACCTCCTCCTCGACCGCCGGCCAAGGATTACGGGCCTGGGCCGGGAAGCCCTTGTGAACGATGCGAATGGAC
>CAYNLG010000108.1:0-9164 GCA_964397995.1 uncultured Anaerolineales bacterium | reverse complement strand
CGGCCAAGCCGCGGTCGCGGGCCAGCCGGCACAGGCGCACGGCGTCGACGGCCACGCCGGCGCTGTTGGGCGAGTCCTCGACGCTCAGACGGACCTCCAGGTTCAGCCCCACGCCGGCGAAGCCCCGCCCTTCCATCCGCAGGAAGCAGACCTTGTTGTCATGGAGCCACGGAACGTAGTCGGCCGGGCCGATGTGCACCTGGTCGGCGGGCAGTGGCTCGGCCAGCTCCGACTGGACGGCCTCGGTCTTCGAGATCTTCTTCGAGGCCAGCCGCTCCCGCTTCAGCATGTTCAGGAAGTCCGTGTTGCCACCCGTGTTCAACTGGTACGTCCGCTCCAGCCGGACGCCGCGGTCCTCGAACAGGCGCGTCAGCGTCCGGTGGCAGATGGTCGCGCCGACCTGGGCCTTGATATCGTCGCCGACGACGGGGATGCCGGCCTTCTCGAACCGCGCCGCCCAAGCGTCGTCGCTCACGATGAAGACCGGCACGCAGTTGACGAAGCTGACGCCGGCGGCCAGGCAGGCCTCCGCGTAGTACTCCGTGGCCTTCTGCGACCCGACGGGCATGTAGCTGACGAGAATCTCGGCCCCGGAGTCCTTCAAAACCGCGGCCGCGTCCGCCGGCTTCGCCTCCGACGGGATGAACCGCTGGTCGTCGGGGTACGCGGCCATGTGGTCGGGGCAGCCGTCCAGGACGGGGCCCATCTGGACCGTGACGCCGCTGGCACCGAGGTCGGCCTCGATGGTCTTGGTGCAGTTGGGCGGGGCGAAGGCGGCCTCTTCGAGGGGGCGGCCGACCTTGCGGACGTCGATGTCGAACGCCGCCACCGGCTCGATGTCCCGCGGCAGGTAGCCCCCCAGGTCGTAGTGCATCAGACCGAGCGTCTCCGGCTGCCCGGCGGTGGCGGCGCGGCGGTAGTGTGCGATGCCCTGCAGGAGGCTGCTGGCGCAGTTGCCGACGCCGGCAATGGCCAGGCGGATCGGTTCACCCATGCGAAAGAGCCCTCTCACCCATCGGTCCCCGGGCGCAGGCGGGACCGGCCCTCGAAGAATCCTATCAAGTACCGGGCGGCGATGCGCGTGTCAACCGAAAAGGCTACCCCTTCACCGCCCCCACGGCAATGGCCTTCACCACGTACTTCTGGACGAACAGGAACAGCAGGATCACCGGCAGGATCATGATCGCCGCCGCCGCGTTGATCTGGTGCCACTTGCCCGGGTGCCCCTGCTGGAAGTTGTAGACCGCCACCGCCAGCGGCTGCATGCTCGGCCGCGAGATCGTGCACAGCAGCGGCACCAGGAAGTTGTTCCACGCCCCCAGGAACGCAAAGAGGCCCACCGTCATCACCACCGGCCGCGCCATTGGCAGCGCAATGTCGAAGAACTTCCGGAACGTCCCCGCCCCGTCGACCTCGGCGGCCTCGTCCACCTCCTTCGGGAGCGTCATGAAGAAGCCGGCCATGAGCAGCGTGTGGCCGGTGCCGAAGCTGGTCATCCAGATCGTCATCCCCCAGAGCGTCTTCAGCAGCCCCACCGAGAGCAGCATCTTGAAGATCGGAATCATCCGCGCCTCGGTCGGCAGCACCGACGCCGCGATGATCACCCCCAGCACCAGCAGCTTCCCCGGGAACCTCATGCTCGCCAGCGCGTAGCCCAGCATCGAGGCGACGAGGATCGACCCCCACACCACCACCACCGTAATCAGCACGCTCGTCATGAAGTGCAGGAGGAAGTTCTCCTCGCGCAGCACCACCCAGTAATTGACCCACTGGACGGTGCCCGGCTCCAGGTAGCCCGCGTCCTTCAGGTCGACGAGTTCGGCCCACGCCGTGTCCAGGTCCACCAGGCCGTAGCTCTTGGCGTACATGTCGGCGGACCGGCGGTCGGTGGCATAGGTCGAGCGGCTTTCGCCGCGCCGCACGTTCTCCTTCTGCATCGCCCAGAGGGTCAGGATCTGCCGCGGATAGAGGTCCTTGTAGATGCGGCCGCGCGCGCCCGGGCCGAGGGCGAAGGCCCAGGCCGCCGGCTCGGCCCCGCGCGCCACCGGCACCAGCGCCCCGCCCGCCGCCGCCAGCGATTGCAGGTCCGCCAGCGCCGCCGCCGCCGTCCCCTTGGCGATCTTCGTGTACTCGCGCGGCGACACGGTCAGGTGGTCCAGGAGGGCGTCGGCGACGGCCCGGGCCTCGGCGTCGAGGCCCTCGCCCGCGCGGCCCTCGGTCAGGGCCGGCCCCGGCCACAGGCTCTCCCGCGCCGGGTCGGACGCGAGGACGCCGGCCTCGATCAGCCTTTCGAGCACCCCCGGCACGCGGGCCTCCAGCTCCACCCGACGCGCCGCCGCGCCCGCGGCATCGCCGGCTTCCTTCAGGACCTCGAGGGCCGGGTCGCGGGCCCGGAGCACGAGCTCCGCGTGGTGGGCGACGTTGCGGCGCCACGCGGCCCGCTGCATCTGGTGCAGCAGCGTGAGCTTGTTCCAGAGGGCCGCCAGGTGGTCGCCGACGGCGTCGCCCTCGGCGGTCTCCAAGCCGGGCTCCAGGGCGGTCGGCAGAACGGTCCGCGGGTCCAGGCCCTCGACCAGGCGGAACTTGCGATTGGGCACCGGGTTCAGGCGGTCCACGGACGCCTCCGCCTCGGCCTTGACGCTCGTGCCGAGCATCCACAGGAACGGGTACAGGTTCAACACGCCGAAGGTCACGAGCAACAGGTGGACGAAGACCATCGGCCAGTTGTACCGGAGCCACGTCCCGAACCCGCGCCGACCGGTCCGGCGCGAAAGCAGCTCGCCGCGCCTCTCGCGGGTCGCGCTCATGCCGCGCCTCCCTTCGGCGTCGTCGGGTCGGGCAGGCGTGCGGGACCCGGGGCGGCGGGGCGTCCCGCCTGGTGCTCCTGCACCAGCCGCCGCCGCCACCGCCGCGCGATGATGATCACGTTCGCCAGCGTCAGGGCCGCCAGCAGCACGCTGTAGGTGATGCTCAGGGCCGAGGCGTAGCCGAGGTCGGCTTCCTGGCCCTCGGGCAGCATGAAGCCCCACTTATAGATGTACGTGGCCACGAGCTCGCTCGAGTGCTCCACCCCGCCCTCGGTCAGCACGAACGCGACACTGAACGCCCGGGCCGCCCCGATGAACGCCATGAACATGATCACCAGCAGGATCGGCAGCATCTCCGGAATCGTCACGTTCCAGAACCGGCGCCACGGCCCCGCCCCGTCCACCTTGGCCGCGTCATACAACTCCGGCGAGATCGACTGCAGCCCCGCCAGCAGGAGGATGATCCGCCCCGGCAGCCCGTGCCAGACGCCCACCCCCGCCACCGCGAAGAGGCCCGTCTTCATGCCGAGCCAGTCGATGGACTGGCCTTCGCGCGGCACGAGGCCGAGCCAGTAAGGCAGGTCCTTGAGGCCGAAACGGGCCAGCATCTCGTTCAGGGCCGAGTCCTCGCCGCTCAGGAGCCCCAGCAGGATGACGCTCACGATCGCCAGCGACGTCACCAGCGGGATGAAGAACAGGACCCGGTAGACCCGGTTCGCCCGGAGCGGCAGGTTCAGCAGGCTGGCGAGCAGCAGGCCGATGGCCACCTGCATGAACGCCACGAACACGATGTAAAAGAGCGTGTTCGGAATGACCTTGGCCCAGAAAGCGGTGTCCTCGGTGAAAATCCGCGTGAAGTTCTGCAGGCCGACGTAGAGCATCGGACCGAGGCCATCGCCGGTGTGCAGCGACAGGTAGAACTGGTACAGCGACGGGTAGATGGCGAAGCTGAAGATGGCCGCCATCCCCGGCAGCACAAAGAGGTACGCGGGCCAGCCCCGCCGCGCCCCGTGGGCCGCCTCCGCGAGCAGCGGCCGGCCGGTCCGTTTGCCCCGCAGGGCCATCCAGACGAACCAGCCCGCGATGACCGCGAGCATCAGCGCAGGAATCCAGAGGACCTGCCAGGCCGTGCCCGGGGGCTCGTACCGCCAGAGGTCCCGCCTCAGGTCGCCGTCCGGCCCCAGGAGACCCCACTCCGGGTGCTGCCGCGCGAGCGCCACCAGCCGCTCCCGCGCCGCCCGGAGCCGCGCCCGGACCTCGGGGTCCGGGTCCGGATTCTGTTGCCGGCAGAAGAACGCCTCGGCGTTCTTGGGGTCCCAGTCAGGGAACGTGTACATCTCGGGGCGGACGATGCCGTCCTCGATCCGCCGCGCAAAGTCCTCGTTGGCCGCCTCGTTGTACACCTCCAGCTCGGCCCGGGCCTTGGGCAGGATCTCCGCCAGGTCCACCAGGTCCTTCTGGTAAAAGTACTTATAGAAGACTTCCTTTTCGCTGGGCGGCCCCAGGGGCCCGTGAAGCGGCCACTCCGGCCACATCTGGCTGTGCTGCTCCAGGACGCCGTACACCTGGGCCTGGAACGGATACGGGAACCACTCCGGGTCCCCGATGTGCTCCATGGCCTTGAGGTCGGTCCGGATCATGCCGCGACGGCACTCGGTCTTCAGGATCTCGAGGTTGCGGCTGCCGAAATGGATCCAGTCCCAGGTCGCCTCGGGCGAGCGGCAAAGCGACGTGAAAACCTGGACGCCCTCTCCGGGCGACTGCGGCATCTTGTTGCCGCTCGAGACCGCGACGCCCACCTTGTCGAGGGCCAGCAACGCGTCGAGCGCCTCGCGTTCCGCCCGCACCTTCTCCTCGGGCCACCCGGCGTCGGGGTCGACCTCGTGGTAGGGGCGCGGCACGGGGGCGCTGCCGATGTCCTGGGCCGCCCACGGGACGCGCTCGCACCCGATCGACGCCGCGTGCCACCCGTCCAGCAGCATGGCCGCGTTCCCGCTCGCCAGTTCCGTCCGCACGTCCTCGTAGTGGCGGGCCTCGGCCCCCGGCAGGATGAGCCCGTCCTGCTTCATCCGGAACAGCAGCGCGAACGCCGCCAGGTACGCGTCGTGGTCGTACTCGAAGTGCCCGAGGGGCTTGCCCGCGTACTCGGCCACCACCTCCGGGTCCTCGAAGTACCGGTGGACCGTCTCGGTGTCGCCGGCGTAGGCGAACTGGGTGGACCCGGCCCGTTGCGCCAGGGCCCAGAGCCCCCGCATCAGGTCGCGCACGCGCTGGCCCTGGATGACCAGGCCGTAGCAGAGAGGCTCGTCGCGGCCGAGTTCCTTCGCCCGCCGCCGCCCGTACTCCGAGATGACCCGGGCCTTCTCGTAGAACTCCAGCCACGTCACGGGCGGCTTCGCGATGCCGTCCTCGTCCACCAGGTCCGCGTCCGGGAACATCTTGGCCGCCTCCCGGAACAGCCGCCGGTTGTACGTCAGCGTGCGGGGTTTGGCGACCTGGCGGAGGCCGACCATGCGGCCGTTCATCTGGAGCAGCCGCGCCGCCTCCACCGGGTACCGCTCCATCTCCGTCAGGAACCGGTCGTCCGGGTTCACCCGGAACCAATGGCCGCGCGCCGGCCCTTCCAGCCACTGGTTGAAGTAGACGCGGTGGCCCTGGGGCTCGAGCTCGGCCCGGACGGCCTCGGCCAGAGCCGCCCGCCGCGCCGCCAGCAGGTCCGCCGACGGGGCCGCGCCCCCGTGGTCCGCCTCGTACGCCGCGACGAACGCCTCGACCCGGGCGTCGATCCGGTCCTGGACGATGCGCTCGATCTCCTCGGCCAGCAGGTCGTCCAGGGGCATCAGGCCGCCGATCAAAACATACTTGTGCAGCTCGTAGACCGTCGGCGACATGTAGTCCGGCGGGTTCCCGCTGAGGAAACTCATCCGGAGGATGTCCTTGAGGCCGCCCGTCTCCCGGAAGTTCGGGTCGATGTTCGTGTCCGGGTGGAGTTGCTCGTACTGGTGGGCCCGCTTCAGGTCGGTCTCCGGCGAGCCGGAGCTGGTCCAGTAGACGACCTTCTTGGGCCGCACCTCGTGCTCGCCGTGCAAAACGGCGTCGGCGAAGTCGGCCACGCGGCCCCAGGAGGTGATGAGCACCGCGACGCCGACGATCAGGAGCAGGGTTCCAAGCTGACTGCGTGACACGGCCGGTGAGCCCTCCTTACACTTGGAAGCAATGCTTCAGGGCGTCGTACAGGCTGGCGAAAATCTCGAAGTTGCGTTTCAGGGGGTGCCAGCCCCCCGGGTCGGGCTCCACGCGCGTCAGCGTCTGCACCCGCCGCGCCGCCTCCGCGGCCTCCCGCCACGTCGCGTACAGCCCGGCCGCCACGCCGCCCAGCAGGGCCGCCCCGAGAGCGGAGGTGTCGGTCACGTCGGCGTAGAGGTACGGCCGGTCGGCCGCATCGGCCCGCACCTGGCGCGCCAGCGGGTGCCGCGTGCCCCCGCCCGAGGCCACCACCCGCTCCACCGGCGTGCCGCGCCGCACGTCCATCATCTGCAGAATCTGCCGGTGGCCGAAGGCGATGCCTTCGAGGACGGCGCGGGCCATCTCGGCGCGGCCGGTGTCGGGCCCGAGGCCGAAGAAGACGGCCTTGGCGTTCGGGTCGAAGACAGGACTCCGCTCCCCCAGAAGGTACGGCAGGAACACCACGCCGCGCGACCCCGGCGGCGCCGCCTCGGCCAGCGCGAAGAACCGCGCGTACCGCTTGGCCCCCCGCCCGAGGAGCGTCGCGACGAACCAGTCGACCGACGCCCCCGTCGCGTTCATCGGGGCCACCGCCAGCCACGTCGCCTCGTCCAGGTACGTCATGTTGACGGTGCGCGGCGAGAAGGTGGCCTCGGTCTGGAGCGCCGCCAGCGTGTCCGTCGACCCGCACGTCACCGCCATCTCCGACGCGTCCGCCAGCCCGAGGCCCAGGCACCCGCACACGGTGTCCCCCGCCCCTGTTGCCACCGGGATGCCCGGCGCCAGGCCCAGCGCCTCGGCGGCCTCCTCCGTCAGACCCCCCAGCCGCGCCCCCGGCGAGACCACCTCCGGCAGCTTCTCCCGCGGGACGCCCACCCCGTCGCACAGGGTGCCGATCCAGCCGCTCTCCAGCAGGTCGAGCGATCGGCCCAGGAGTTCGTCGCGGTCGACGCCGGGCGGCAGATCCTGCAGAATCCGCTCCTTCAGCCCCGGCCGTCGCCGCGTTAGAAGGTCAATGTACGCCGCGTACGTCATCTGACCCAGCCGCGCCGGCACGTCGTCCGGGCGCGCCCCCCCGGCCCGCACCAGGCCCTTCAGCCACGCCTCGCCGGAGGCCGTCGCGTACAGGCCCGTCAGGCTCGCGTTGGTCGTGTCCATGGCGAAGCGGCCGGTCAGCTTCAGCCCCAGGTAGCTGCCGGCGTGGCCGAAGGCGGCCGCGGCGCTGAAGGTATGCGGCTCGTGCTCGCGGAGCCAGAGCAGGCTCGAGAGGCTGATCGTCCCCGGCCGCACCCGGTTGCCCGTCAACAGCAGCGCCAGCCCCGGGTGCCCCCAGGGACTCGCCTCGTGGTCCGCCACCTCCGGGCCGCTCCGCCGGTCGTTGTACAGGATGGCCGGCCGGAGCGGGCGGCCCCGCCCGTCCACCGCCACCAGCGCCGGGTACAGCGTGCTCAGGCCGATGCCCGCGACGCGCAGGCCCCCCGTGTCCAGCGCCCGGGCCGCGCGCCCCACCGCCCGCCACCACGCCCGCGGGTCAGCCTCCTCGGTCCGCCCGTCGCCGCGCGCCCGGCGCACGGGCACGCGGACGGTGCGCGGCGTGGGGGCGGGGGCGGCCGGCCCGGGCACCGGCAGCAGCATCAGCTTCACGCTGCTTGTGCCGACGTCGATGCCCAGGAGAGCGGGTTGTGGCCGGCGGTCCGTCATACCGTGCGGGTCTCACGAATCCGGGGGCAAACGGGCGGCCATTATAGACGGGGGCTCACGCCGCGCAAAGCAAAAGGAAGCGGCCCCGACCGCTCGGGCCGGGGCCGCATGGAACGCGCCTGTGCCGCCTTACCGCGCTACGGGACGAGCCACGAATCGTCCGAGACGCCGGGGGTGATGCCCTCGTCGGTCGCCTCGTACGAGTCCTCGTCGTTGTACGCCCGCAGGGTCTCGATGTCCAGCGGATCGGGCGAATCGATGCCGCTGCTGGTGTCGCGCCGGACCCAGATGTTGTCGTACAGCGGCCCGCAGTACGGGTGGGCCTTGAACTCCACGTGGTTGTCCAGGTAGAGGACGTTCTGGCCCTCGAAGTCGTGATTCGGGCTGTTCAGTTCCCACGGGTCCTGGATCGGATCGCTCATCTGCTGGTTCCACTCTGTCGTCTCGTCGTCCGTGCGGAAGTAGTTCTCCTTCTCCAGCTCGCGGTCCGTCACCAGCATCACGTCGCCTTCGCCGCCGCCTTCACCGCCGCCCGACCCGCTGTAGAAGTCTTTCCGCATCGGGTTGGCGTCGGCGGCCACGGCCAGACTGGCACTGCGGCCCGCGGTCTGGCTCAGGCGGTACCCGCCGAAGACGTTCTGGTACGAGTAGCTGATGTACGTGACGTTCCGGAAGTCCTTGCACCGGCGATAGTCCACCACCGTCAAGTCCGCCTGGTGCGTCGCCTGGCTCGGACACACGAACACCTGCGGGTCCACACCCTGATTCGCGACCAGCAACCACAGGCTGGCCGTGTTCGAGTTGATCGGTTCGTCGTTACTCGACGCCCCTTCGTTGTCTTGTCCTGATTGCGGGTCACTGTTGAACTCGTAGTAGTCGGTCCGCGTCTCGCCGACCAGGTCCCACTCCGTCGAGTCCGACGTGAACGCGTCCGGCCACTTCTGCCGGTGAGACGACGCCCACGTCGCACAGCCGGTGCCAATCTGCTTCAGGTTGGCGGCACACTGCGCCTTCTCCGCCTGCTTCAGCGCGTTGAACACCGACGGGATCAGCACCCCCATGAGGATGCCGATGATCGTGACCACGACCAGGAGTTCGATGAGCGTAAAGCCGTTGCGGTGCCTCATCGGACACTCCTTCGCTCTGGCGGACGCGCCCTTAGAGGGGCACGCCCTCGGGATAAACGTATGAGAGTACGATACCTTCACTGCGTTCTTCTGCATGGGTGCTGCCGGCGTTCGCTTCGGGGCAAACCTCCTTTCGCTGCGTTTCGGCCCGCCCGAACAACACCGTCAGACAGGCACAGGACCACGTTCCACCTGTATTATGCCCCCGCCTCGCACCGGAGTCAACGCAAAACCCCTCCGTGCCGCCCTGCGGGTGTGACTACGGATTTTGGCACTAGGCGGCCGCCTGGCGTTGGCTCATCCA
>CAYNLG010000107.1:0-9169 GCA_964397995.1 uncultured Anaerolineales bacterium | reverse complement strand
TCGAGCCTCGCCTTCGACACGATCTACGCCGAGGGCCAGCGCCGCTACGTCGAGTCCCTCTCGGCCTACGCCCGCCAGTTCCTCCAGCAGATGGACCGGCCGGACGTCGACGCCATCGAGGGCCTGCCCCCGACCATCGCCATCCAGCAGCGCCGGGCCGCCTTCAGCCCCCGCTCGACCGTCGCCACCGCCACCGAGATCCACGACTACCTCCGCCTCCTGTACGCCCGGGCCGGCACGGCCCACTGCCCGAAGTGCGGCCGCGAGATCGAACAGCAGCGGCCCGAGCAGATCGTCGACCGCGTCATGGCCCTGCCCCAGGGCACCCGCGTCCTGGTCCTCGCGCCCATGGTCCGCGGGTCGCGCGGCGAGCACCGCGACGTCCTCCGCGGCATCATCGCCGACGGGTTCGTCCGTGTCCGCGTCGACGGCGAGATGTACGAGGTCCGCGACGTGCCCGAGCTCGCCAAGGGCAAGCGGCACACCATCGAAGCCGTCGTCGACCGCCTGGTCGTCAAGCCCGCGGCCGCCGGCCGACTGGCCGAGTCGGTCGAGACGGCCCTCCGCCTGGGCGACAACCTGGCCCTCGTCCTCCACGAGGACGACGGCGACTGGACGTCGACCCTCTACAGCGAGCGCTACGCCTGCACCCGGTGCAACGTCAGCCTCGAAGAGCTTACGCCGCGCCTCTTCAGCTTCAACAGCCCGTACGGGGCGTGCCCCACCTGCCACGGCATCGGTACCGTCTCGGCGTTCGACGACGACCTGATCGTCCCGGAGCCGGCGAAGTCGCTGGCCGACGGCGCCCTGGCCGTCTGGGAGTCCGGGCCGCGCCGCTACCGCGATTTCTACCAAGCGGCCATCGAGCGGTTCGTCCGCGACTTCGGCGTCGACCCCGAGCGGCCCTTCAAGAAGCTCACGAAACGCCAGCGGACCGCCCTCCTCCACGGTGGCAAGCCGCCCAGGAAAGCCGAGTCCGATGAGCCATGGGAGGGCGTCATCCCCAGCCTCCAGCGGCTCCTGGAGAAGGCGCGCGGCCACGCGGTCAAGCGGTGGCTCCAAGGGTTCCAGAGCCCGCAGACGTGCCCCGCCTGCCAGGGGGCGCGCCTGCGGCCGGAGGCCCGGGCCGTCCTCGTCGCCGGCCGACCGCTTCACGAGATCACCGCCATGAGCGTGGACGCGGCGGCGGCGTTCTTCGACGGCCTGGCCCTCAAAGGCGAGCGGGCCGCCATCGCCCGCCAACTCCTCACCGAACTGCGGGCGCGCCTCGCGTTCCTCCAGGACGTCGGCATCAGCTACCTGACGCTCGACCGGACGGCCGACAGCCTCTCGGGCGGCGAGGCCCAGCGCATCCGCCTGGCCACCCAGGTCGGCAGCGGCCTGACGGGCGTCTGCTACGTCCTGGACGAGCCGACCATCGGCCTCCACGCCCGCGACAACCACCGCCTGCTCGACACGCTGCTGCGCCTCCGCGACCTCGGCAACACCGTCCTCGTGGTCGAGCACGACGAAGCCACCATCCGCCGCAGCGACCACGTCCTCGACATGGGGCCCGGCGCGGGGGAGCGCGGCGGGGAGATCATCGCCGAGGGCGACCCCGAGGCCATCGCCGCCCACCCCGAGTCGCTGACGGGCCGCTACCTGGCCGGCCACGAGGCGATCCCCGTGCCGAAGGGGCGGCGCCCCGTCTCGCTCCGCAAGGCCATCCGCCTGACCGGGGCCCGGGCCAACAACCTGAAGGACGTCTCGGCCGCCTTCCCCCTGGGGTGCCTGATCTGCGTCACGGGCGTGAGCGGGTCCGGGAAGAGTTCCCTGGTCGCCCAGACGCTGGTGCCGGCGCTGCGGCGGAAGCTCTACGGCAGCCGCGACAGGCCCGGCCCGCACCGGCGCCTCGCCGGCCATGACCGGATCGACCGCGTCGTCGAGATCAGCCAGAGCCCCATCGGCCGCACCCCGCGATCCAATGCCGCCACCTACACCAAGGTCTTTGACCGCATCCGCCGCGTCTTCGCCCGGACCCGCGAGGCGAAGGTGCGCGGTTACGAGGCGAGCCGGTTCAGCTTCAACGTGCCGGGCGGCCGGTGCGAGGCCTGCCAGGGCCAGGGCGTGCTCAAGCTCGAGATGAACTTCCTGCCCGACGTGTACGTGCCGTGCGGCGAATGCGGCGGGACGCGCTACGGCCGCGAGACCCTCGAAATCACCTACCGCGGCAGGACCATCGCCGACGTCCTCGAGATGCACGTCGAGGAGGCCCGCGACTTCTTCGAGAACCTCCCGCGCATCGTCGAACAGCTCGACACGCTCGTGGCCGTCGGCCTCGGCTACATCGCCCTCGGCCAGAACTCGACAACCCTGTCGGGCGGCGAGGCCCAGCGCGTCAAGCTGGCCGCCGAACTCGGCAAACGCTCCACGGGCCGCACCCTGCACGTCCTCGACGAGCCGACCACCGGCCTCCACTTCGCCGACATCCAGCGCCTGCTCGACGTCCTCAACCGCCTGGTCGACATGGGCAACACGGTCCTGGTCATCGAGCACAACTTCGAGGTCATCAAGACCGCCGACTACGTCCTGGACCTGGGGCCGGAGGGCGGCGAGGCAGGGGGCACCGTCGTGGCCGCCGGCGCGCCCGAGACCATCGCCCGAACGGAGGCCAGCCACACGGGGCGATATCTGCGTCCGTATCTGGAGGGGGCGTGAGGGGCTCAAGGCCGCGGCAACGGCACGATGCGCACCTGACGCTCGTCGGCGAGGATGAGCATGATCAGGACCCGACCGGGTACACCTTCTGATCCTGAAGCGCCTCATGGGCGTACGCCAAGCACGCCCGGATAGCCTCGGGCGTCAGCTGCGGGTACGCCTCGACCACCTGCGCCTCGGTCCAGCCCTTCGCCAGCAGATCGGTCACGAACTCGACCGAGAGGCGCGTGCCCTTGACAATCGGCTTGCCGGCCAGCACCATCGCATCAAGTGCTATATGCTCTTGCCACATGCCCGCCTCCTCGCACGTTCACCCCTTGGGCTGCGGCGTCGGCTCGGGCGCCGGCTCCTTCGGCGCCGGCGGGAGCCCATCCTTGGCCTTGTCCCACGCCTGGCCCCCGACGCGGAGCCGCTCGTCGATCGCCTCGATGGCCTTGTCGGCCTCGTAGGCCTTCTCGTGCGTCGGGAACCGCTCGCGCAGGGCGTCGAAGACCTCCCGCGCCGCCTTCAGCCGCAGGTCCCGAAAGAGCACCGTTCCCTGCAGGTACATCGCCTTGGGCACGTACGCCGACTCGGCGAACCGCGCAAGCCACGCGTCCAGCTTCTCGAGGGCCGCGTCGGCGTCGCCGCCCTCCAGCGGCACGACCGCCAGGAGCAGCGTCGCCTGTTCCAGGCGGCCCTTCCTGCCTTTCGGGTCGAGCGCGACGACCTTCTCCAGGTACGGCGCCGCCGCCTCCAGGTGCTTCAGGTCCGCCAGCGCCGCCGCCACCTGGAAGTTCGCTTCCACGTCATCCGGTGCGAGCCGCGCCGCCGCCTTCAGCGCCGGCAGCGCCCGCACCCGCTCCAGTTCGGCATGAAACGCGGGCGGGGTGCGCGGCCCGGCCATGACGTGCAGCACCTTGCCCGCGACATCCAGCACCACCACCGTCGGATACAGCCGCACCCCGTACGCTTGGCTGACCGCCGACGCGCCCTTCGTGTCGTCGATCTTGACCGGGGCGAAGTACCGCTCCAGGTACGCGACCATCTTCGGGAGCCCGAACGCCCCTCCGCGCATCCAGCGGCACGGCTGGCACCAGTCGGCATGGAAGTAGACAAGCGGCAGCCGACCGCTCTCCTTCGCCTCGGCCATGGCCGCGTCAATCGACGGGCGCCAGTCCAGGCGCTCCGGCGCGGGGGCCTCGGCCGTCGCGTCGGCGGCGCGGGCCGCGGGCACGACCATGCAGGTCACGACTCCCGCCGCGGCAAGGGCGGCCCCAAGCATCACACGAACCGGCACGCGCTGCGGCATGGCAAATCACATCCCAAAGAGGGGTCTCACGTCCCGGCGGCTGCGGGCCCGGCCGTCGGCACCCCGGCGCTCGCCTCGACCACCTGCCCGATCCCTCGCAGCTTCTCATACCGGGCGGCCAGGAGGTCGTCGAGGCTCAGCCGCTTCAGGTCGCGGAGGTGGCGGCCGATGCGGCGTTCCAGGGCGATCATCATCTCGCGGGGGTTCCGGTGGGCGGCCCCCAGGGGCTCCGGCACGACGTCGTCGATGACGCCCAACTCCCTCAGGTCCGGCGCCGTCAGCTTCAGCGCCGCCGCCGCCTGCTCCGCCTTCTCCGCCGTCCGCCACAGAATGGCCGCGCACCCCTCCGGCGTGATCACCGAACAGTACGCGTACTGGAGCATGAGCAGCCGGTCGGCCACGCCGATGCCCAGGTAGCCGCCGCTCGCGCCCTCGCCGATGATGGTCCCGACGATGGGGACGCGGAGCCGGGCCATCTCGCGCAGGTTCACGGCGATCGACTCCGCGATGCCGCGCTCCTCCGCCCCGATCCCCGGGTACGCCCCCTGGGTATCGATGAACGCGACGATGGGCAGCCGGAACTTCTCGGCCAGCTTCATGCACCGAAAGGCCTTGCGGTAGCCCTCGGGGTGGGCGCAGCCGAAGAAGCAGGCGACCTTCTCGCGGGTGTCGCGGCCCTTGCGGTGGCCGAGGATCATGACCCGCTCGCCGCCCACCCGCCCGAACCCGCACACCACGGCCCGGTCGTCGCGGAAGTGCCGGTCGCCGTGCAGTTCCCGGAAGTCCTGGACGAAGGCCTGGAGGTAGTCGGTGGTCTGCGGCCGGTCGGGGTGGCGGGCGACCTGGACCACCTCCCAGGGGGTCAGGGCGTCGTACTTCTTGCGGATCATGGCGACGAGGGTCTTGCGGATGTCGCGGATCTCGGCGCTCAGGTCCACGCCGCGCGCCGTCTGCTCCGCCTCAAGGTCGTGGATTTGCTCCTCGAGCCGCGCGAACGGCTTCTCGAACTCCAGGCAGACACGCGCCATACGCCCTCTCCCCGGCCCCCGGGGCCTACTGCCCCCGCGGAAAGGCCTTGGCCGCCTCCCGCAACTTCATGCTGACATACTCCATGCCGCGCGGCCGGTCAAGGGGGTCCTTCTCCAGCATGCCCTGGACCAGGTCGTCGAGGACGGCCGGGGTGTCGCCCCGCAGCGGCCGCATCGACGGGATCGGCGCCCGCAGGTGCTGCTTCATCAGGCCCTGGGGCGTCTCGGCGGAGTACGGCAGGCGGCCGGTCATCGTCTCGAAGATGGTCACGCCGAGGCTGTAGACGTCGGCCTGGCCGGTGATGCGTTTGCTGAGAATCTGCTCCGGGGCCATGTACGACCGCGTCCCGGGCCGGCGCCGGTCCACCAGTTTCCGCAGCAGCCGCCGCCCGAACCCCGGCCGGATGCTCAGCGCCAGGGCGAAGTCGATGACCCGGACCACCTGGTCGCGGCCGATGCAGATGTTCTGGGGCTTCACGTCGCGGTGGACGTATCCGTGGTTGTGGAAGTACTCCAGGCCGTCGGCCACCTGGGCCAGCCACTTGACGGTGGTCCGCCCCGTGGGGTGGCCGTGGGCGAGGTAGTCCCGCAGGCTCCACCCGTTGATGTACTCCATGACGAGGTACGGCCGGTCGGTGTCGAGCTGCAGGTCGTGGACCGTGACCAGGTTCGGGTGCTTGAGGCCCTGGCACGAGTCGAACTCGGTCTGCAGGTGGCTGCGCTCGACGTGGTCGTCGGCGTACTCCTCGCGCAGCACCTTGAGCGCGTACTCGCCCCCCCGGCCGCGCCCCACCAGCCGCAACACGTGGAAGATCTCCGCCGTATTGCTCTCCGCGACCTTACGGAGAACCTGAAATCCGTTGATGGTTTCCGGCATGATTGGCTTCGGCACGCCGGCACGCCGGCGTCGGCCCGTCGGGGGCGCCCGCCCCCGCTCTCTCGTCCCTTGGCCCCCATGCGTGGCCGCGTCCCCGGCGCGGCAAGAGAGGGAGTTTAGCACCGCGTGCGGCCCCCTGCCAGCAAAAACCGTTGCCCCCTCTGGCCCGCGGCCCTATAGTGCCCTTCGTCGGCCACGCACCCGCGAACCCCCGGCCTCGGCAACCACGCATGCCCACCTGGCGACAAGCGACCATCGTCGGCGTCGGCCTGATCGGCGGCAGCCTCGGGCTGGAGCTGAAGGCGCGCGGCCTGGCCGGGCGCGTCGTCGGTGTCGGCCACCGCAAGGCCAGCCTCGACGCCGCCCTCGACTGCGGCGCCTGCGACCACGCCACCCGCGACGTCGTCGAGGGCGTCACGGGCAGCGACCTCGTGGTGCTCGCGACCCCCGTCAGCCTCTTCCGGCCCCTTCTCGGCCGCGCCGCCCAGGCCCTCGGCGGCGGCGCCCTCGTCACCGACGTCGGCAGCACCAAGGCCAACGTCTGCCGCGATCTCCCCGCCCTGCTCCCCGACGGCGTCACGTTCATCGGGAGCCATCCGATCGCGGGGAGCGAACAGCGGGGCGTGGCGGCCGCCCGGCCGGGCCTCTTCCAGGGCCGCCTCTGCATCGTCACGCCCGGCCCGGACGCGCCAGCGGACGCCGTGCGCCGCATCGCCGACCTGTGGGAGGGCGTCGGCATGACCGTCCGCCGCCTCGACCCCGGCGAACACGACCGCCTGCTGGCCGAGGTCAGCCACTTGCCGCACGTCGCCGCCGCCGTCCTCGTCCTAGCCCTCTCGGAGGAAGCCGAGCCGCTGGCCGGCCCCGGCTGGACCGACACGACCCGCGTCGCCAGCGGCGACCCGGGCCTGTGGCGCGACATCCTGGGCGACAACGCCGACGAGGTGGCCATGGCCCTGAAACGGGCCGAGTTCCTGCTCGCGACCTTCCGCGAGGCTCTGGAGGCCGGCGACGCCGACCGCGTCGAGCGCCTGCTGGCCGACGCCAAGACCCGCCGCGACCGCCGCCTGGCCGACGCGCCGCCCGCCCCCGACCCGGAGGCTCCCGCCCCGTCATGATCCGAACCATCGAAGTCGCCCCCCGCCCCGGCACGCGCGACTCCCATGCCGCCGACGTTCTGGCCCAGGTTGCGGACCTCGGCATCGCGTCCGTCACCGGCGTGCGCACGGCCCGCCTGTTCCACCTCGAGACCGACGAACCGGACGCCGAGGTCGAGCGAATCGCCCGCGAGCTGCTCGCCGACCCGGTGGTCGAGACCTACCGCATCGACCCGCCGCCCGGCGGCGCCGAGGGCCGTGCCGTTGTCGTCCGCCGCAAGCCCGGCGTCATGGACCCGGTGGCCGAGAGCACGCGCGGGGCGATCGCGGACATGGGCCTGACGGCCCGGCGGGTGGCCACGGCCCGCGAGTACGTCTTCGAGGGCGACCCGTCGCGGGCCGACCTGGAGACCATCGCGGCCGCGGTGCTGGCCAACGACTGCGTCGAGGACGTCGCCTTCAGCCGCGCCGCCGGCGAGGTCTTCCCGGAGGCCCCGGCGCCGCCCTTCCACCGCGTCACGGTAGACCTCCGCGACGCCGCCGACGCGGACCTGGAGCGCTTGAGCCGCCAGGGCGGCCTCTTCCTCTCGCTTGCCGAGATGCGGGCCGTCCAGGACCACTTCACCGCCCTGGGCCGCGACCCGACCGACCTGGAACTCGAGACCTTCGCCCAGACCTGGTCCGAGCACTGCGTCCACAAGACGCTGCGCGGCCGCATCCGCTTCGGCGAGGAGCGGATCGACAACCTGCTGAAGTCCACGGTCTTCCGGGTGACGCGCGACCTGGACCGGCCGTGGTGCGTCTCGGTCTTCGCCGACGGCTCCGGCGTCGTCGAGTTCGACGGCGACTGGTGCGTCTGCTTCAAGGTCGAGACGCACAACCACCCGTCCGCCCTGGAGCCCTACGGTGGGGCCGCCACCGGCATCGGCGGCGTCATCCGCGACCCGCTGGGCACAGGCCTCGGGGCGCGCCCGATGTCCTCCACCCGCGGCGGGTGATGCGCGGCGTCGTCGCCGGCGTCCGCGACTACGGCAACCGCATGGGCATCCCCACCGCCAACGGCGCCCTCTACTTCGACCCCCGTTACCTCGGCAACCCGCTGGTCTACTGCGGCAACGTGGGCCTCATCCCGCGTGCGGCCGCCTTCAAGCACCAGAAGCCCGGCCACGCCATCGTGCTGGTGGGCGGCCGCACCGGGCGCGACGGCATCCACGGCGCCACCTTTTCCAGCGCCGAGCTCACCCACGCCACCGGCGAGGAATTCGGCCACGCCGTCCAGATCGGCAACCCGATCGTCGAGAAGAAGATGGTCGATACCCTGATCGAAGCCCGCGACCGCGGCCTCTACACCGCCATCCAGGACTGCGGGGCCGGGGGCCTCTCGAGCGCCGTCGGCGAACTCGCCGAGGACCTCGGCGCCGAGGTCCATCTCGACCGCGTCCCCCTCAAGTACCAGGGCCTTACCTACACCGAAATCTGGATCAGCGAGGCCCAGGAACGCATGGTCCTGGCGGCCGAGCCCGACAAGGTCGACGCGCTGCTCGCTCTGTTCGCCTCCGAAGATGTCGAGGCCACCGTCATCGGCGACTTCACCGATTCCGGCCGCCTGCGGCTCCACTACGAGGGCCACCTGGTCGGCGACCTGGACCTCGAGTTCCTCTACGCCGGTCCGCCGCGCGTCGAGCGAGAGGCCGTCTGGGCACCGCCCCCGAAGGGCAACCGGCCGCTGGACCTGCCCGCCCGCGCGGACTGGACCGAAGACCTGCTCGCGATCCTGGGGGCGTGGAACGTCTGCTCCAAGGAGTGGGTCGTCCGCCAGTACGACCACGAGGTCCAGGGCCAGACGGTCGTCAAGCCGTTCGTCGGGCCGCGCGAAGACGGCCCCGGCGACGCCTGCGTCATCACGCCCCTGCTGGGCTCGACGAAGGGTCTGGCGGTGGCGTGCGGCATGAACCCGAAGTACGGCGACGTCGACCCCTACGCCCTGGCCGCCGCCGGCATCGACGAAGCCGTCCGCAACTGCGTGGCGGTGGGGGCGCGACCGGACCGGATCGCCCTGCTCGACAACTTCTGCTGGGGCAACTGCGACAAGCCCGACCGCCTCGGGTCGCTCGTGTTGGCGGCCAAGGCGTGCTACGACGTGGCCCTCGCCTACGGGACGCCCTTCATCAGCGGCAAG
>CAYNLG010000106.1:1995-10088 GCA_964397995.1 uncultured Anaerolineales bacterium | reverse complement strand
GCCTTCGCACTGCAGGCCAGACCGGAAGAGGACCATGGCCAGCACGAAAGCTCCAACCGAGCCTATGAGACCCGCTACCCAAGTTGCGGTCCGGACGGGACAGTATACGGCAACCGCAAACGCAAGAACGGCGCCCACGAGCAGGCTTCCTGCCAGAATCAGGTCTACGCGAAAATACCGGGCTTTTAGCAGCTTGCCCCCCACAGCAATAGCCAGCGGGACCACGGCCATGAGACCGAGAAGAAAAGCTGATCCGAACGCCTCGGGGACCTTCAGGCGAAGTTTGACGTATCCGGCCAGCGCGAAGCCCACGATGCGAAGCGCCGCTTTCAGAGCTTGGGGACGACTCATGGCGTCTATTCCCACACAATGGCGACCGGACTGGCATCTTCTTCAGACGACCAAGCCGATTGCCAAAAGTACTCGCCTTGGTTCGTTTCTTCTCCGTGCACTTGGAATGCCACGCCCTGTGAGGCCGTCCTGCACGCCGTCACGGCTACCTCAAAGTCCACGGTCACCTCATGGAAGGAGTCTTCGGCCAGTTCATGCCCAATGTACGTATCTACAGCTCCGCCATGAGCGGCGGCGCTTCGATCGGGCGATGCATGATCGCGGAAGCTTTACCCTCCGGGGTTCCACTCAGTCGACCCAATGCTACTTCACGTACGCGGGCCAGTCGGCATCGTCCCACAACGCCTTTTCACCGAGGAGCCGCCGGATGGCATTGTCCGCGCGCAACACGGGCCACAGGTCCTTCTTGGCCACAAAGTGCGCCGTGGGGAAGTCCCCCAGGACGATATAGGCCACGAGCGCATCGTCATCGAGGGCCTCGCTATCGCCCACGACGGCAATGACGACCGGCACACCCTCGGGCACGCTACTCAAGGTCCTGTAGCGCGGTTCGGTCCATTCCTTGCCGGACCGAATGTCGTACGCGTGCGGCGCCGCCCACTGGCGGAGTTCGGTTAGCGCCCGAGGCACTCGCCCCTCCCTTTTGAAAAAGATATGCAGGTGCTTCGAAAGCCCGCCGGCAGCCCACCGCAGTTGCGTATGCCGACACCGCGCCCGAACCCCCTGAACGCCGAATCCGATCATCGGCAGCGGTGTCACGAACGCAAGACCCGCAACGGCCAACAGGAGCCCCCAGCCGCGCCAAGAGCCGCGGCGCCGGAGCATCAGCGCCGGACGCACCAGCAGACCGAGGGCATACAGCGAGGGGAGGACCAGGAATCCGCAGGCCGCAGCAACGACAGCTACGTGGAGCCGGCAGCGCAGCCACGCACAGGCCACGGGCCGGCTCTCAGCATTCTGTCGCACATTGTTCATGGCGCATGCCACCCCACGGTCGGCAAGGTCGGCGGCTTATGTCGCGAGAAACAACACTTCTCCAAAATATAGTCCGCAAAGGTAATGCAGGTCCTGCCCCCAGGGGGTTCGTCGGGGTTGCTCAACCAGCCTACAATAGTGTTCAGGTATCCGTCCTTCGCGGGGTCTGGTGGCCGCCACGTGGGGTCTCTTGCCACGAAGTCCGCTGCCGCGCTGGGCAAACAGGCGACAGCTTCATCACACGAGACTTCGCAGCACTCAGACCCCTTCGCCGGGCCGAATTCCATGATGCCCCACTCCATCAGCCAAGCGGCCTCTCGGACGTCCGGCTCGTTGCCGCCCCAACTCGTCATGTTGGTGTCGTAACCGCCGCCCCAGCCGTAGTTGCCTCTGGGAGTCTCAACCCAACTGTGGCCCATTGGGGGGCTCGCGTACATCGACACGCGAACGTAAAATACACTGCAATACTTGGGCCTCGGTAAGTCCAAGTCCGTGGGGGTGCCCCCGATGCCGAACGGCTCGACAGCCTGTCCACCAGACACAGCGACCTCGTCGGTGATCACGGAAAGGCCAGCTGAATCTGATGTGCTCGTGGGTCCGCCGGCGCAGTACTCATACAGGCTCATCCCATCCCCATACCCGATCGGATCCCGGCTCATCCACCGCCCGAGCGTCGGATGCAGCACCCGGTGCCGCACGTGATACAGGCCCGTCTCCGGGTCGAAGCGGTACCCGCAGGTGAGGACCGTGTTCGCCCAGTCGCTCGTGTTGTCCGAGTCGAGGGACCCATCGGTCCGTTCCTGAAAGTACATGTCGCCGCCGCCGTTATAGACGGTCACCGCCCCGTAGGGCTCGTAGACGTAGCGCTCGGCCACCTGGCCGACCATCGCGTCATCCGCGTGGCCGCGCACCAGGGCCGTCACGTTATAGCTCGCATCCTGGCACGCGAAAAGGTCCGCGTCGTCGTGGGCCGGCCACCGGGTTCGGGCTCGCGCCACCATGCCCCCAAATGTACATGCCCGACCGCGCCGAGGCCAACCGAAAACGGGCCGCGCGTGTCGTTCGCCGTCCTACGTCGCACGGGCATCCTGCCCGTGAGTTTTCGCTGTGTTGTCGTCTTTGCCGTTGCCGTTCTGCTGTTCTCTATGGACTGCGGCGGCCTTGTGACGCCGCTATGGCTGCTGTTGCCTGGCCGTCTTGCCGTTTTTGCCTCTTTCTTACCCGGCGCCGCCGGGTCCTGGAGTGCGGCGATCCGAATCGCCGCCCTGCCTGGGCGACGGAGTCGCTGCCGTCTTCCGGCTCGCCGTCTTGCCGTGGCCGTCTCCCGTAGCACGGGCATCCTGCCCGTGAGTTATGCTTTGCCGTTTCGCCGTTGCCGTCTTCTATGGACTGCGGCGGCCTTGACGCCGCCATGGCTGTCGTCTGACGTTTTCTTCTAACCGTCGCCCCTTCACTGTGCCGGGCCTGAAGGGCCCGGAGTCAACAGCCCAACGCAACGCCCAGGGAACCCGCCTCACCCCCGCCGCCGCGCCAGCAACGCCACCCCGCCCAGCACCACCAGCGCCACCGTCGCCGGCTCGGGCACAAGCACAAGCGAAACAGCATCCGCGTAGTGACCATCAAACTCCGATCCGCTTGCATCGTTGTAAACGTCCTCCGCCGCATAAACGATCACGCAGAGGTAATCCGTACCGCTCGGGAGCCGAAGGGCCATTGATGTTGATTCCCATGTCGCCACGTCGGCATCCGATAGATAATAGGCTCGGTCGGAGCGCGCAAGCTCGAATTCGCTACCGGGCTGGTAATCCTCAGGCGACCCCGAAAACGCGAGCAGTAGGATGCCGAAGGCGGTGTCCGTCTGGGCGTCCCCCGCAACCCGGTTGACCTGGGCTTCGGCCACCGCCACCACATTGCCGGAGGTGACGTCATCTGCAAAAAAGGATAAATCAACCAACTGCGCAAGCTCTGAGGCTTCGTACTGGCTTGTCGCACCGTACCCGCTGGCATAAAGGAAATGCAGCATCCGGTCCCCTTGGCTCGGATCGATCCCATTCTGCCTGCCCGTGATCTCTGTCGGGTCCCCTCCCCACGAGCCGAATGTGTCCGGTCGTGTGGACACAGTCGCGGGCAGCTCGAAGCCCGGGTGTGTGATGAGGTTGCCGGTGGCGAGGGCCCCGGCGCAGACCTGCAACCCAAGCATGCACGTGATCAGCCACACAGCCCCAGAGAAGATAGTGCAACGCATCATGCCATCCCTCCCTGTCCCCGGCCACGCGGGGCCGGGTCTCTCCCCTGACGCCCCGCCTGGCCGCGTGCCCCCTGGCGCGCAGCCGCGGCCCGGCACCTGTCGCGTGGCCCCTCCGTTGGGCGGGCCGCTATCCCCAAAGACAAACGGGGCCGGGGCCGCCTGCGGAAGGCGGCCTCGGCCCCGAGTGCGTGTCACTCCCTCAGCGACACCACTCTACCCCAGAAATCCCCACCTGTCAAATAAGAATTCTCCGCTGCGCCTCCGGGGTCCCGGCTGCCGCGCCCTCTGCCCCCCCCCCGCTCGACCTTCTCGCGGCACCCCTTTATCTTTGACCCCTCTTTATGTCTCCGCGTCCTCCTTCCTGTCTCCCTCCCTCTCACCGCCCGCCCCTTTGTTTCGCATCCACGCTTTTGCGCCCTTTGCGCTTCAGCCCCTCCCCTCTTCCTCCACACCCCGTCGCGAACGGCGCAAACCGCTCCCCCCCGGGCCGACAAAATCCGGCCGAAAAGCGACATTTTCGTCGCTCCGGGCGCGCCCCGTGGTGCGCCGTTGGGGCGCGCCGCCGCGGGCACGGCGGCCCCCACAGCCGCACTGCCCATCCTGCCCATCTTCTCCAGACTGCCGTGACGACAGGCGTAGTCGCAAATCTGCAGCGAACGAATCGCCATGCATGCCCGGCACGGCGGCCGCGGGGCCCGGCCCGGCCGCGCGGGGGCCCCGCCGGCGGGAGCGGCGCGGAAAAAGAAAGCCAAAACAGGGCAAAAAAGAGCCGAGAAGAGGGAAAATGAGGGCCGGAACACGCCAAAAAAAAGGCAGAAGGGGCCAAAAAAAAGGCTCAAAACGGCCAAAAAAGGGGAGAAACGGGCAGCTTTCAGGCCCCGCCGCGGCCTTCTCCGGCCTCGAAAGGCCCCTTGCCCATCGCGATGCGTGCCGTGCCACCGGGGCCCCGCCCGCCGTCGCCGTCTTCTTCCCTACCGGGTCACCCGGTCACCGGGTCACCTGCCGTCTCGTCCTCATCCAGGAGGGCCAGCACGAGGGCCGCCACCTCCTCCACGGAGATGGCCTGCATGCACACATTGTCGCGGCAAATGCTGTGACGGTTGTTATAGGCGCTCACGCACGGGCTGCACGCGATGCCCTTCCAGATTACCCGCGCGCGCGGCGAGACGGGCCCGAAGAGGCCCGGCGTCTCCGGCCCGAACAGCACCACCGCCCGCACCGGCGTCAGGGCCGCGAACTGGCCCGGACCGCTGTCGTTCGTCACCAGGACGTCCGCCAGCGTGTAGAGCGTGAGCAGGTCCTCGAGCGTCGTCTTGCCGGCCACGCTGAAGGCCCGCGGCGAGCCGGCGGCGGCGGCCAGGCGCTCCGCCGCGGGCGCCTGCTCCGGCGTGCCCGTAAAGGCGATCCGCACCCGCGGCCGCGCCGCGAGCAGCTGCCGCGCGAGCGCGGCATAGCGCCCCGCCGGCCACCGCCTGAGCGGCAGCAGGTCCGAGGCGTTGGCGTTCAGGAGCACCAGCGGCCCGCCCTTGGCGGCCTCGCCGGCGGCCTCCGCGAGAATGGCCCGGGCGCGGCCTTCGGCGGCCTCGGAGGGGCGAAAACGCGGCGGCGTCCAGGGCGCGGCCGGGAGCTCGACCGGCAACGCCGGCAGCCGCTCGGCCGGGACCTCGATCGCCCGGACCATCGCCCGGAAGGTGCGGCTGACGTGCTGGTGGGGCGTGTAGCAGAGTCGATGCGTCATCAGGTCGCCACGCCACGGCCCGCCGCTTGCCTTCGAGTCCAGCCCCACCCGCACCGGCGCCCCCGTGAGGTACGCGAACGCCGCCGACGCCCGCGCGAAGAACTCGAAGTCGAAGACCGCGTCGACGCCGATCTGCCGGGCCCGCGCGAGCGCCCGCCACGCCCCCCGCAGCGTGCCCCAGAAGCCCTTCGTCGGCACCGTCAGCACGTTTTCGCGGGGGCAGACGTCCAGCACGTCCAGGATGAACCGGTTCGGCTCGAAGACGACGACGTACAGGTTCTCGCGGCCGAGGCGCCGGGCCAGGTGGTCGAGCGCCGGCCACGCCAGCACCGTCGCGCCCTGCTCGGCAAACTTCACGACCAGCGCCGTGCGGACCTCCGGCGGCCGATCCCGGCGCCGCCGCCGTAGCGGGGCGGTCACGTACCGGACGAGCGTGAGCAGCGCGCACAGCGGCACCCCGACCAGCCGGTCCACCAGGCGCATCGTGTCGGTCTTCACCGCGAACCTCCCGCGCGGGGGCTCGGCATTGTCCGGCCCCGCGGCCGCGCGGTCAAGGGACACGAAGCCTATCGGCCACCGCGGGCGGCGGACGCTAGATAGAAAGGAAGGGGGATGGTGCCGGAGGTGGGACTCGAACCCACACCATGTTGCCATGACGGGATTTTGAATCCCGCGCGTCTGCCGATTCCGCCACTCCGGCGCCGGGGAGGGATTTTAGCCGCCCCGGCGACGGGGTGTCAACGGCAAGGCCGGCGGGGTCGGGCGCCGCCGAAGGGCTACGGCGCGCGCCAGAGGCCGTGCTTGTTGCAGTACTCGCGGACCTGGACGTCGGCCGGGTCGGCCTGGATGGGGAAGATCGCCTCGGGCGCCTCCCCGGGGCGGAGCATGTGCCGCATCGTGTCGGCCCCCGTCTTGACCTCGATGAAGACGATGTGGTGCTCCTCTTCCATGGGATGGGGGACGTCGCCGACCGCCACCTTCAGGCCGCCGTCGGCCTTCGTGACGACCGGGACGTGCTTCTCGGCGCCGGTGTCCTCGGCGCGGGCCTGGAGGCCGGTCATGGGGGCGCCACAGCAGAGGACGTCGCCCTGCTCGCCGCACGCCTGGATGAACTCGACCAGGGTCTGGCAGGCGTGGGTGTCCTCGTGCTCGCACTTGAATATGTCGCCGACTTTGGGTGCTGCCATGGTGCGTCCTTTCCGGTGGGTGCGGCCGGGGCCGCGGTCGCGTCGTCGGGCCCGGCGCCGATGCCGGGCCTCGTGCGAGCCATTATGGCCCCGGGGGCGGCGGACCTTCAAGCGGCCAGGAAACTTTCGACGGCGCGTGGGAACTTTCGCGCCATCCCTGGACGCCCCCCCCGCGGCCTGCTATCCTGAGTTCGATGGCTGGGGCGGCACTCACATCGCCGTGCGGTCCGAGTCGTCGGCACGACCACGAGGGGAGAAGCAGGCAAACCGTGGCAGCAACCCGCATTTCCGTTAATCTGGGCAAGATGCGAATCCTGGGTAAGGTCGGAAAAGGTTTTTTTGCACGCAGGATTTGCTTTTTGCGTGGGATGAGTTATAGTCCCAGTGTACCGGAAGGTCGTCCCAGAGAGGGTTCCGGGTCATTTCGGGCCGTTCCACCGGTCGTTGTGGCCGTTCCCTGCGGGGCGTCCGGGCGGCGTTCGTAACGTGCCGCCCGCCCGACGCAAATCGCAGAAAAGACCGTACCGGAGGAATCGTCGCTGTGTTGGTGCCGGGTCATATCAGGCCGTTCTGCCGGTCGTTGTGGCCGTGCCATCCAGGGCGTCAGGGTGATCGACGTATCCGTAGCACGCTCGGTCAACGCGCCTAACGCAAATCGCTGAAAAGACCGTACCGGAAGGGTCGTCGCTGTGTTGGTGCCGGGTCATATCAGGCCGTTCTGCCGGTCGTTGTGGCCGTGCCATCCAGGGCGTCAGGGTGATCGACGAGGGCGTCTCGCGCTCGGTCAACTGGCCTGAAACAAGCAGCCAACGAAACCCAAGTGTGTCTGCCGCGGCCGGTCACAGTGCGACCGGGCCGCGCGGCCACTTTCACATCACATAAAGCATGGGGTAGAGCAGGAGAAGGGGCGGTAATGCACTTGTCTTCGGAGAAGGAGAAGACCATGTTGCGGACGAATCTTTGCACGCTGGTGGCTGCAATGGCCATGGCCGTTCTCATTGCAGCGCCCGTTGCCCACGCCGTGGATTACACGTGGGACAACGAAGTCGGAGACGGGGCCTGGGCAACCCCCGACAACTGGACGGCCAACGACACGACCTACCCGGACGCGGCCGATGACACGGCCACGTTCGGCGATGTCGGCGTTGGCGACGTGAACCTCGGCGCGGACCAGACGGTCGGCTCCGTCACCCTGCAGAACACCACGCTGGGCGGCGGCTACGCGATCAAGTCCTCGTCGGAGACGCTCAACACGGGCGCCCTCGTCCAGACCGGCACCGCCGCCACGACGGTCAACACCGTCAAGGCGAAGCTGCGCGGCGCCAGCGACGCCTTGAGCCTCAACGTGGGGAGCGGCACCCTGACTCTCGGTGGCCAGATCGGCGTCCTCGGGACGCCCACCACGCTGAGCGGCACGGTCAGCGGCACGCTGCGGGCCGAAGGCGCCGGCTACACCGCCGGCAGCCTCACGGTCAACTCCGGCGGCACGGTCGTCTTGGCCCACGAGCAGGCGATGGGGTCGACGAAGATGGTCCTGGCCGGCGGCACGCTGAGTTCCGACCTCGTGCCCCCGATCGTCGCCTACGAGAACCTG
>CAYNLG010000106.1:0-1895 GCA_964397995.1 uncultured Anaerolineales bacterium | reverse complement strand
GTTCGACGACATCCGCTTCTACGACGCGGCCCTGGATTCGACCCAGGTCGCGGCCGTCTACAATGGCGGCGCGGGGGACCTGGGCGGCGTCGGGGCGGGTCCGGCGGACTTCACCTCCATCGACGTCGAGGTGACGGCGGCCGGCTCGGCCGTCGACGCCGGCGACGACCTCCTCCTCGGCAATCTGACGATGGCCGCCGGGACGGACCTCGCCACCGGCACCACTGAGCAGAAGACCGTGTCGTTCGCGACCCTCGGCCTGGCCGGCGCGGCCACGCTGACGGCCGACGGCGACATGACGGTCCGCGGCGCGGTCACCGACGGCGACCCCGGCTCGGGCTACGTCGTGGCGAAGGCCGGCGCGGGCACCCTGTACCTGGAGGACCTGACCGGCACGACCAACACCGACGAGATCACCTGGAGCATCCAGGCCGGCGCCCTTGACTTCCTGGTCAATGCCGGCGCGAGCGCCCTGGGCGGCGCGGCCCTGGACTTGGACGGCGGCAACGTCGTCATCACGGCCGCCGACAGCCCGACCGTCGACACGCCCATCAACGTCAACGCGAGCGGCACCATCGAGGTCGCGAGCGGCAGTGTGACCGTGGGCGGCACCAGCGGCATCGACGTCGATGCCGGCCAGACCGTGACGCTGCAGGTCGACTCCGGCGCGGGGCTCACCGTGGCCGGCGCGATCAGCGGCGACGGCAACGTCGTCGTCAACGACCTCTCGGGGACGACGGTCACCATGACCGCCGATAACCCCTACACCGGCACGACCGACGTCGACGCCGGCACCCTGGCGATCACGCACGCCGGCGCCCTCGGCGACGGCACCGTGACCGTCAAGGACCAGGCGACGCTGAACGTGAACGCGGCCGACGTGGACCTGTCGGCTCTGGTCGTCAACGCCGGCGCTCTGGTGATGCTGAGCCAGACGCAGGACCTCGGTGCGGCCCCGACGGCCGGCATCGCGGGCACCCTGCAGTCGGCGGTCGGCACGGTGGCGGGCTACGACCTGACGTTCGAGGCCGGCTCCACGCTGGACATCGTGGCGGGCACCGGCCCGGTCACGATCGCCGGCGCGCTGACCCTCAGCGGCGACATGACCATGAACGCCGGGCTGGGCGACACCCTGAAGATCGAGGGCGGCGCCTCGGGCACCGGCGGCATCACCAAGACCGGCGACGGGGACCTCAACCTTGGGGCACTCGGCGGCGCGGCCCTGACCTACCAGGGCGCGACCATCGCCCAGGGCGGCAACCTGTTCGTCCTGGCCCCCGTGACCGGCACCAGCGAGGTGCAGGTCCAGGGCGGCGTGCTGACGGCCAACGCCCAGCTCGATTCCGGCGGCCCGATTACCGTCACCGGCGGCGACCTGATCGCCTCGGCGGCCGTCTCGGCCGGCGGCGACGTCACCATCCAGGGCGGCAACCTGACCGTCAACGCCACCGGCAGCCTCGACGCCGGGGCGAACGACGTCTCCGTGACGGGCGGCAACGTCAACGCCGACGCCGGCATCACGGCCGGCCTCATCACCCTGAACGGCGGGGCCTTCAACGCCAACGCCGTCGGGGCCGCCAACGCCGACGTCGAGGTCAACGGCGGTTCGTTCGTTCTGAACATCGCCGGGGCCATGGCGGCCGGCAAGACGCTCTACCTGAACACCGGCGGCACGGTCGAGATCGCGGCCGACGGCGCGATGGCCGGCGTCTCGATGGTCAACAACGGCGTCTGGTACATCAACGTCACGGCGGAGCAGTCGGCCGGCAACTTCCCGGCGCTGAACATCACGCCGGGGGCGTGCCTGGGCGGCGACCTGGATAACGCCGTCTACGGGACCGAGGTCGTCTTCGACGACGGCGCGGTTCTGGCGCCGAACCTCGACCTGACGAGCA
>CAYNLG010000105.1:0-10187 GCA_964397995.1 uncultured Anaerolineales bacterium | reverse complement strand
AGGCCACCATGCCCCCAAGTGTACATGCCCGACCGCGCCGAGGCCAACCGAAAACGGACCGGTGCGCTACCTCATCGCGTCTCGTGCCCCCCGCGCCCCAGCCACGCGCCGCCCGCGGCCTCCGCCCGGGTTCGCCTTGGCCGCGCTACGCCTCGATGCCGGCCCGGGCCTTCAGTTGGTCGAGTCGCGCCCGGATGTCCCGGGCCTGGGGCGAATCGGGGTATTTCTCCATGAGCTCGACCGCCAAGTTGTAGGCCTCGTGGTGGCGGCCGGTCTGGATGTGTTCGGTGATGCGCGATTCCCACTCGCGGCGTTCCATGATGGCCGCGTTGCGTTTCAATTCGTCCATCTGGCCCGTCAGCGTGTGCGCTTCCGGGCTGTCCGGGTGGCTCTCGAGCAGCGTCTCGGCGATCCGCAGCGCCTGGCGCCAGTGCCGCCGCGCGGCCAGGTGCTCGATCTCGCGGTAGAGCCGCTGCTGCTCCTCGCGGCGGTCGGCCTGTTGTTCCAGGCGGACCGTTTCGGGCAGCTGGGCGGCGTGCGGATTCTCGGGGTACTGTTCGGACAGGCCGCGGGCCATCTCCATGGCCCGTTCCCAGAGGCCGAGACCCATGTAGCGTTCGACCTGCTCGGTGATCTGGACAATTTCGGTCTGCTCGTGCTGCCGCAGGGCCTCCGAGAGCCGTGCCTCGAGTTCGGCGATGGCCTCGGCCTCGGCGTAGCGGATGCGGAACTCCTCCAGGCGCTCCTGGGCCTCGCGGTACTTGGCGGCGTTGATGAGGGCCTCGATCTCGCGCCGCAGGGCCTGCTGGCGGTGCTTCTTGGCCAGTTGGCGCTTCGCGCCCTTCTCCTCGTCGTCCAGCAGCGTGTTCTCCATGATCTCCGCCAGGAGGCTCACGACCTCCTCGTGCGAGGCCGATTCGCCCACGTCCCCGGGGCTCGCGCCCTCGCCCTTCTGCAGGGCGTCGCGCATCGTCCGCTCGGTCAGCTTCGAGCTGACGGCCGTGCTGAACTGGTACTTGACCACGAGGGCTAAGCCCATGGCGGCCGCGCCCAGCAGACACGCGGCCACGAAGGCGCCCGCCCCCAGGAGCGGCACCCACGACGGCAACGCCGCCGCCGGCACCAGCCCCGCGACGGCGAACCCCAGGCCGCCCAGGCCGATAAGCCACGCGAGCGCGGCAAAGACATAGAGGAGCAGCGTCACGAGCGTCGGCCGCGGCAACTCGCGGCCCAGGTTCCGATTTCCGAACAGCCTAGCCATCTGGACCTCCTTCCCCGCCCCGGGCGGCCCGCGCCGCCCCTAGGAAGCATCGGCTAGCGCGCCCGCCGCTCTGCGAAAAAAGTCCGGATTTCGCTTGCGGTCCCGCGGGCCGGGGCTAGTATATCGAGACGCTGTCTTCCCAAGACCCATCCCAGCGCAAGGGCCTCACGCGGTCGTCCCTGACGATGCGGCGTGGGGCCCGTTTTACGCGCCGTCGGCCGGGTCGCTCCACCCTATTCTGTCCGCCGCGGGGCGCCGCGGACAGCCCGGAGCGCAAAGGAATCCCCGGCCGGGCGCCGCACCCGGCCGGGGATCGAATCCGTCCCATGCCCGAATCAATCCATCAATGCGGCGTCCGCGGCGCCTGCCCCGTCGCACCGCGGCCATCGGCCGCCTCGTTGCGCGGGCCACCGCGTGGGCCGCGCGCTACGCTGCCCGGCGCCGCATCCGGGCCAGCACGGCCGCGCCCGCCGCCACGAGGGCCGCCGTCGCCGGCTCGGGAATCACCGGGTCGATCGGCGTCGGGTCGTCGCCGCCCCCGCCGCCTTCCTCGCCGCCGCCTTCCTGGGGGAAGCTCGGCCCGTCGCTGCTGCTGATCGCGGGCGACCCGAAGCGCGGCGAGCCGATGGCGTCGGTCATGGCCAGGGGCTGGACCGCCGGGCCGCTCGGATAGTTCTGCGGCCGCTCACGCGGAGCCCAGTCGACCGGCAGCTCCGTCGCGCCCACCACCGAGAGGGTCAGGTCGCCCGACTCGTCGCCGCGGGCCACCACCAGCGACAGGTTCATGCCCATCTGGGCCAGGAAGGTGGGCAGGATCCCCAGGTCCATGCCGACCGCGACGGCCGTCTGCGACTCGTCGCCGACGGGGGCGATCGGCCGGCGGCCGAACTGCTCGGTCGTCCCGCCGATCTCCTCGCTCCGGACCCGGGTCAGGTGGTCGACCACGAGCTGGGCCCGGGTGTCCATCCCGCCGCCTTCGAAACCAGCGGCGCTGGCCGTCCCCGGCAGGTCCATCGCCAGGGCCATCTGGACGCTGACGTGCGGCCGGACGTAACTCATGGCCGTCTCGACCGAGTTCGCGATCGGCCGCGAGCCGTGCTGGGGCTGGCCCACGAGGACGCGACCGTACCCGCCCGGGCCGAGGGCCAGAACGTCGGTGTCGCCGTACGGGATGGCCCGTTCGTCGCGGCCGTACTTCGACAGCGAGGACAGGTGCGGGTACACGTAGGTGGCGGGCTGCGCATGCGCGGGCGTGCCGGCGTCCTGATAGAGGGACGGCGCGCCGCGCAGCGTGGTCGGCGCGGCCGGCCGCTCGGGGTCGACGCCCAGGACGGCGCGGAGCAGCGCCCGGTCCTCGGGCGTGCCCAAATCGGGGTTCAGGAGGGCCAGAAGGGCCGATTTCCACTCGGCGGGCGTCGGCTGGGCCTGGCGCACGCCGGGCGCATCCTCGAACGGGGCCGGGGCCGCCGCACTGGTCGGCAGGCGGCCGTGGCCGGTGTCGGGTCCGCCGTCGCCGACGGCGGGACCCCCCACGTAGGTGGCGGCACCGGCCGGGCTGACCCACAACATAAGGGCCAACACGCCGGCACAGGCCACCAGGGCCTGTGTCACTCCACGCATTGCTTACCCCTCTGCGGGTCGCGAATCCCCCGCGAGCGAAGCCGGCGTCGGCCCCGACGCGTACGCCACCCTACAGGTACATCAGAGTCCCCGGGTGCTACCGGAGCGGGCATCCCGCTCCAATTGAAGTATACGCGCAGGCGGGGGGAAAGCAAACCCCGAATCCCCGGAACCCGCGCCGTTCGGGGGGGCGGGGGGTGTGCCTGAGTATATTGTGAGGGGCGTTTATAGCCCTGAGTATACGCGGGGGTGCCAATACTCTGAGCAACATAGCGGGCGATTCGTACACTATCGTGCGCCTCGCCTGGCGCGAATCGGCCTTTTTCGGCCCTTTTCTGACTTTTTATTGAGGGTTTGTGCCTTTTTCTGGGGGGCGATTGGCTTTCCCGTGGCTTTTTTTTGCCCTCTTTTGTCTTTTTTTTGCCAATTTCTGTCCGATTTTTCCGGGAGGCCCCGGGCGGGCGCCGGCGCGGGCCGGCCGCGGGGGGACCAGGCGGGGCGGGCCGACTGCAGAATTGCGACTTCGGGTGTCGGCGTCTCGGGCCTGGGGAAGTGGGGAAAATGGGCAGGCTGGGGAAAATGCGGGAGCCGGAACGGTTCCAGTGCGGAAGCCGGAATGCGGGATGCGGAATGCAGACAACGACAAAAAGAGAAGAAGAAACGCGTCGAGGGACTGTGCCGTCGCGGGCGGCGTTGTGGATTGACCGCGGGTCGGGATTGGTTACACTCTCCGCCCACGTGGCCCCGGGATGCGCGGCGTTGTGGATTGACCGCGAGTCGGGATTGGTTACACTATAACGCCCGCTCTCGGCGTCAAAGCACCAGTTGTGGATTGACCGCGAGTCGGGATTGGTTACACTTCAAGAGCAATCGCCGCCACCTCGAACTGTGTTGTGGATTGACCGCGAGTCGGGATTGGTTACACTCGCGGCCGCCGCGCTGAGCGCATCGGCGCCGTTGTGGATTGACCGCGAGTCGGGATTGGTTACACTTCAAGAGCAATCGCCGCCACCTCGAACTGTGTTGTGGATTGACCGCGAGTCGGGATTGGTTACACTCTGGTCCTCCCGAGAACGACGAGGATCATAGTTGTGGATTGACCGCGAGTCGGGATTGGTTACACTCCACGGCCTTCCGGTCCTCGGGTTCGGGTTGTTGTGGATTGACCGCGAGTCGGGATTGGTTACACTAACGATCGCCAGTCGGCATCGCAAAACACCCTGTTGTGGATTGACCGCGAGTCGGGATTGGTTACACTAGTTGACTCGCGGGGCGGGCGCTGGTAGACGTTGTGGATTGACCGCGAGTCGGGATTGGTTACACTCTGGTCCTCCCGAGAACGACGAGGATCATAGTTGTGGATTGACCGCGAGTCGGGATTGGTTACACTACTCCGGGTCAACGCACTCGGCGATAAGCGGTTGTGGATTGACCGCGAGTCGGGATTGGTTACACTGCGTGACCCTGCATGGGCCGGTTGGGCGGCGTTGTGGATTGACCGCGAGTCGGGATTGGTTACACTTCGGGTTTCGGGAGTGAAAGAGGTGGAAAGGTTGTGGATTGACCGCGAGTCGGGATTGGTTACACTCGATCGCCAGTCGGCATCGTAAAATACCCTGTTGTGGATTGACCGCGAGTCGGGATTGGTTACACTAAGGCCGGATGGTGGCTGTTGGCGATAAGCGGTTGTGGATTGACCGCGAGTCGGGATTGGTTACACTAGTGCGGTCGTAAGTCGTTGCAGGCGGAGCAGTTGCCGCCGATCCGGGCTAAAAAAGCTCGAGTTGGCGCGGCGGCTGCTCCGTCGGTTTGCGCCGTTTTCCCCAGAAGACCTGCATGCGCTCATACTGTTTGTCCGTGATTCGGAGGAGCCGGACCTCGCCATCGGGGGGCAGAACCGCGACGACGCGTCCGGCGTGGACGGCGGCGTTCTCCTCGCTGGCACAGTGGCGAGTATACACCGAATACTGCATCTTTGTAAAGCCGTCATCGATGAGGGCCTTGCGGAATCGCGTGTAATCGCGCCGCGCCTTCCTGGTGGTGACGGGCAGGTCGAACATGGCCACGAGCCACATGCTTCGGTAGGCGCTCAGTTCCATAGGGTGGGCAGGTCGAGTTCCTTCTGCTCGCCGGCGTAGCACCGCACCAGTGACGCCATGGTGCGATTGAGGGCCGCCATGAGGGGGCCAGCGGCCCCGGCGACGGTCACCGTTTGGGAAAGGGCCGAAAGGAGTTCGACCTTGGCTTCGCGGTCGATGTCTTTGTGGCCGCGCCGGACGAGGCCCCGCACGCGGACGTCCACGAGGGGCCGGAGTGGCTCCACGAGGTCGTCGGCCAGGGAGAAGGCGTTGCCGCGGTTGTGGTGATGGAGGCCGAGGGCGGGGTGAAGGCCGGCGGCGCAAACGGCGCGGGCGACGGCGGCGCGGAGTGCCATGTACCCGTAGTTGAGCAGGGGGTTCGGGTGGGGGCCGTCCGGGCGGCGGCGGAAGGCCTTTCCGAGCAGGGCGGGCCAGTAGACGCGGGCGGCATGGGCCTCGACGTTGGCGGGGTCGCCGCTCCGGACGGTGGAAACGAGGGCGCGGAGCTTGCGTGCCGCGGCGGCGCCCGGGGGCAGGGCGGCGGCCTGGTGGCGGATCTTGGCCTGGACGATCTGCTTCCAGAGGCGCTTCTTGAGGGGCCGCGTGGCGTCGGCCTGGCGGGCCATGCGCTCGGTCATGAGGCTGTTTTCCTGGGGCAGGAAGAGGCCGCGCGGCAGGTGATTGCGCGCACAGGGGACGATGACGGCGCCGGCGGCGAGAACGCGGGTCAGGACGGCGTGGGTGTAGGTGGTGTCGTGGCAATCGAGGATGAGAACGCCGAGGTCCTCCAGGGGGACGCGGCCGACCTCCGCGCGGTCGCGGGCGATGAGGAGGGACCCCTGGCGAACGGCAAGGTGGTTGCCGCTGCCGGATATCTCAACGGTGCGTTTGATCATGGTATGGGGTCACCCGGCCGATGGGATCCACACGAACCTTGGTCACGTGATGCTCTTGAAACGCGCTGCAGGTGGAAAGGCGGACCTTTTTTTCATTGGCATCCGTGCGGGCATCGGTGTGAAGTCGGAAGACAACGTCCGGTCCGTTTGAGGTATTTTGAATGCGATACAAACCCTTGACGTTTTGTGTTTTTGGGCCACAAAGCCAGACCATGTCGTTGATGGCCAGGCTCATGACGAAGGGGTAGCCGTCTTCGTGGGCTCGGCACACGGCCGGTTGGCCGCGCGCCAGGCGGCGGCAGACGTCAAGGCGGGTGATGACGCGCCCTGTCCAGGTGCCGTCGGGTTTTTCGTAGATCTCCAGGTGGTGGTTGGCGCCGGTGTCACCAGGGCGTACGAACTTGGCAGGCCGCCCGTCCACGGTGTGGGCGGGGCGGGCCGTGGTGGAGGCGACGAGGACGCGTACGCGCTTGATGGGGACGGCGCCGCCTTTGCTTGCTTTCATGGGCAGGATGGGCAGGGGACTGGCCAAGCCGTTTTGCAGAGTCCGTTTGGGGGCGGTGATTTTGTAGTTCCGCGTGTCGGGTTGCCAGTCGCCGTTTTGCGGGCCATCGGGTCGCCAGTACTTCAAGGCACGCCGGATGAGGCGGAAGCTCTTGGTGTCGAGTTGCCACGTGCTTTTGGTCGCTTCGGGGACCTCTTCGGCCAAGCCGCGGCGGATACATTCGGCTCGAAGGAGATCGCGGATCTCGGGGTTGCGAATCGAATCGCTGCTAAGAAGGGCGGGTGTCAGTTTGTTGATCGGAACCCGCTTGACGTACTGTGTCGGGTTGCGGTCGCCGGCGTCTTTGTTGATCCAGACGGGCCCCAATCCCATGTCTTCGTGGAGGGAGCCGCGCGTGTTGTGGCGCGTGGCCGGGCGGGTGGGGCGGTAGGAGATGCCGCGCTTCAGGCCTTGGCCGATTTCGTCGGATTCGTCCCGCACCTCGCGCCGGAAGGCGTCGCGGTCTTGCCAGAGGTCGGGGGGCGGCATGTCGGGTCGGCGGTCGCCGGCCTCCATGCGGGCATAGGCGGACGCGAGGGCGTGGACGTGTTTGTGGGTGGTGAGGGCAATCACGAGGGCGTCGATGGCGTGGTGGCGATGGTCATGGCGGTTCTTGGTGTCGGCGGGGCCGAGGCCGAGGTCGCGGGCGTTGAGGCCCCACATGCGGCGCAGGTCGTAGGTGACGCGGCCCTGAACGCAGCGAACGGCCTTGCGCTGCCGGTCGGGCGGGTAAAGGGACTGGAGGTAGGCGACGGCGGCCCGGCTGGTGTGCTGGGTGGCCTTGAGGAGCGGGTCAAAGGCATCGATGAGGCCGCGAATGGCTTCCTCCAGGTCCTCGGCGTTTTCGAGGGCGAAGCGGTCCCTCTTGGGCGCGGGCAGCTTTTTGACGCGATGAAGCATGGCCTGGTAGCGGTCGGGGTTGGGTCCGAGCCATTCGTAGGGGGTGCGGTTGCCCTTGGCGCGGTTGCAGCCGGCACAGCAGAGCACAAGGTTCATGAAGCCGTTGTCGCCGGGGCGGCGCGAGCGGGGGATGATGTGGTCGATTTCGACGGCTTGGCTCAGGGCTTTGGCCAAGCCGATTGACGCGCCGCAATAGGGGCATTGGGCCGGGTCTCCGGATTCGGCGCGGAGTTCCAGCCACAGCTTGTAGCGGCGCACGGCGTCCCGGGGGGGCATCAACCGCGCCTGTTGGGCCACGGCGGCGATTTCCTTCTCCGCTTCCTTGTTGAGCTTTTCGTTCTGCTTCTGGCGGTTCTGGATTTCGCGGCGATGGCTTCGGGACTGACGCATTTCGCGGGCGAGTTCGACGACGATTTCGGCGGGCTTGCCATACTCGTGAATGAGGGTGTTGACGACCTGGCGGGCCTCCGTAAGGGCGCGGCAGACGAGGGGGTTTGTCAGGTAGGGGTCAACGTCCTTGACGGGCGGCAGGCGATCGAGGTTCTCGGGCCGGGGCGGGGGCGCAAAGCCGGCGGCCGGAACGGCCTCGTCCACGCGCAGGCCGCGCGCGAGGTGGGGCAAGAGGCGACGGATGGCGGCCAAGGAGACCTTGTAATGGCCGTCGGGAAGTCCCGCCTCGACCTCGATGAGGGTTTCTGTCTGTTCGTCGGACAGGCCCCAGGTGCGGGCCTTCCGGCGAAGGCCGTCCTCGTCGGGCCCGTAAACGCGGTTGCGCTCCGGATCGGCTTCGAGCTCGACCAGGGCATCGTGCACTTCGGCGCGGACGTCCTCCGGAAGGCCCTTGTACCATGGGGCGAGCGGGCCCTTGGTGAGAGCGGCGTGGACGGCGTTGCCGTCCAGAGCGTCGCGCTGGGCGCCCTGCTCAAAGCCGCGAAAGGACTGGTTCTTTGGGAGCCCAAGGTGTTTTCGGATGGCGGTAAACTTCATGGTTTTGCGCGTGGCCAAGGCGTCGTGCAGGCGGCGGCGCTGGTCGTCCGAGAGGGGCGTTTCCTGGCGCGTGGAGGGGCTGTAAAGGCGCAGGTTATTGATTTCCTGCCAAAGACGGAACTCCTGGCCCGCCCAGTGGCCTTTGGGACAGCGGAGCTCACCCGTCAGGGGGCATGTGCCGACGGAGTCCATGGGCCACCAGAGGCGGCCCTGGGTGAAGATGGCATCGCGGGCGCGGGCCTTGAGGGCGTCGGTGAGCAGGTTGGGGTGATGGGCGGTCTGGGCGGTCCAGATGGCCTCGAACTCCTCGGCGTACATGGCGCGAAGGGTGGCGCGGTTATGCCCTTCGTTGCGTTTGCGGTTGCGGATCCATGGGTGGACGCCCGCCGGGTCATTGTGCGGGTCGGCGTTGCCGGGTTCGGGGACGAAGCGTGCCAGGTACTGGCCGAGGGTGATGCCCTCGGCGCGGAGTTGCTCGTGCAACTCCTTGCCGGCGTCCGCGTTCTTTTCGTCCTCCTTGGCCTTCTTCTTGGCCTGCGGGTCGGTTTCCTTGTCCGGGTCCTTTGTGGCTTGCACACGCTTGTTGCTTTTGAAGCCGCGCCGGTGGCCAAGGTGGTAGAGGGCGCGGCCGATCTCGTAAGGTTCGAGCTTTTCGTCTGGGGTTGCGGCCCGGGCGCGGAGAAGGTACGGGTTTTGTGCCATGAGGGCATGAAAGGCGTCGGGGTCGGCCGGGAGAAGGCCGGCCTTTTGAAGGATGCGCCGCAGCTTGGCGACGCGCTGGCGCCGGCGGCGGACGGTGCGGCGCTGGCTGCGCGTGCGGCGGCGCTCCTGGCCGCGCGGGGTGCCGACCTTGTCCGTTTCCATGGCAAGGCCGGCTGAAAAGGCGCGGGTGTCAAACATGAGGCGTCGGCCGCTGTCAAAGATTTGGCCATCGTGGGCGATCATGGCCCAGCCGACGGAGTTGGTGCCGAGGTCGAGTCCCAAGGTATAAGGGGGCATGGCTGCTCCTTCCCACAGGCTGATTGGAATGCGCGGGAAATAGTATTGACAAATCCGGGGGCGGTGTCCATACTGAACTTCAGTGTAACCAGTCTCGATTCGCGTGTCTTTTCACACCAAGGCCTTCCCGCCTTTGGCGTGGAAGGATGCGCAGGGAACTACGCCGCGACGGAACTTCGGTTCCGCCGCGGCTTCCCTATGCGCGGGGGCCCAGACGGCCGGTGTGATCCGCCGCGCCCCTCTGGGCTCGAACTGCACCCGCAGCGTCCCGTGTGCCGATAGCAGGGGCTGGGAGTGGGGTGCGGGGCGTCTGATGCGGAATCGGTGGGCGTATTTTCGGCCGATGCTCTCGTACCTGGGGCTGTTGCTCTGGGTGTTCGCGGGGATTCTGCTGGTGCCGCTCGCGGTGGAGATGCTCTTTGCCCCCGAGGGCGACACGGTGCCGCGCTGGATTTACTGGGGGCCGGCGGCGGCGTCGGTGGTGCTCGGGGCGCTTTGCCGGCCGCGCGCGGCGTTGCAGCCGCTGGACAGTCGTCGGGCGATGATGTTGTGCGGGTTGGGGTGGATTGTGCTCTCGGGGGTGGGGTGTGTGCCGCTGGTCTTCGGGATCGGGATGAGCCCGCTGGACGCGTATTTCGAGACGGTGAGCGGGTTTACGACGACGGGGATCACGATGCTGGGGGATCTCGCGCGGGTGCCGATGAGCCTGCTGTTCTGGTGGAGTTTCATGCAGTGGGTGGGTGGGCTGGGGATACTGACGTTTTTCCTGGCGTTGGTGTTCACGGGGGGGGCGGCCCATCACCTGTACAGTGCGGAGAGTCACAAGGTGTTTGCGCGGCGTCCGGCGCCGGGTCTGGTGCATACGTTGCGCATCTTGTGGAGCCTGTACGCGGCGTTCACGG
>CAYNLG010000104.1:4094-10308 GCA_964397995.1 uncultured Anaerolineales bacterium | reverse complement strand
TTCCCAGGAGGCCTGCGACCAGCACGTCATCGCCTTCAAGGTGGCCGAGGACCGCCGGGTGCTCCTGCCCTGCATGGTCAACCTCGACGGCTTCCTCCTGACGCACGTGTTCGAGCCGACCGAAATCCCCGACCAGGCCACGTGCGATGCCTTCCTCGGCAGCTACGAGGCCGTCCTGAAGCTCGATCCGGCCGACCCCTCCACCTTCGGGGCCTTCACCGAGCCCGACAAGTGCATGGAGGGCCGCTGGATGGTCCATGACGCCTGCCGCCGCAGCCTCCCCGTCATCGTCGAGGCCTCCAAGGCCTTCGCCGAGGCCTTCGGACGCGACTCCGGCGGCCTCCTCGAAGAGTACCACAGCCAGGACGCCGACATCATCCTGGTGGCCAAGGGGTCGCTGTGCGGCACCATCAAGGACGTGGTCGACGAGATGCGCGGCGAGGGGACGAAGGTCGGCCTCGTGCGGATTAAGACCTATCGCCCGTGGCCCGACGAGGCGGTGCTGGCGGCCCTCAAGGGTGCCACGCACATCGCCGTCGTCGAGCGCGGCGCGAGCTTCGGCGCGGGCGGCGTCATGACCCCGGAGATCAAGGAGACCCTCTTTGACGCCGGCCTCCAGATCCCCGTCAGCGGCTACTGCGTCCAACTCGGCGGCCGCGAGGTCCCGCCCGACGGCATCCGCGAGATCGTCGAGCGCGCCGCCCAGGGCGAGAAGCAGACCGCCTACGAGTACTTCCGCCTGAAACAGGAGTTGCTGCCCGACCTCGTGCCGGGGGCGTAGGTGCCGCACGGACAAACGGAGACCATCCAGGCCGCAAGCCTGACACACGGAGGACTGACTGTGACCGCAACCGCCCAGTTCGATTACACCGACCGCATCCTGAAGCCCGGGTACACCTCGTGCCTGGGGTGCGGCGAAGCGCTCGCCATGCGCATCGTCGCCCAGGCCGCCGGCCCCGACACCATCTTCACCAACTGCACCGGGTGCTCCGAGATCTTCACCTCCCGCTACCCCACCAGCTCCTGGTCGGCCCCCTGGGTCCACAGCCTCTTCGAGAACTCGGCGGCCGTCGCCTCCGGCGTCTACTACGCCCTCAAGCACAAGGGCACGCTCGACGGCGTCAACGTCATCGCGATGGGCGGTGACGGCGGTACCGCCGACATCGGTCTCCAGTGCCTCTCGGGCGCCCTGGAGCGCGGCGACGATCTGCTCTACGTCTGCTACGACAACGAAGCCTACATGAACACCGGCATCCAGCGCTCCGGCCTCACGCCCCTCGATGCCGCCACCACCACCAGCCCCTCCGGCAAGGCCTCCTGGGGCAATAACCGCCCCAAGAAGGACCTGGCGGGCATCGTCGCGGCCCACCGCGTGCCGTACCTGGCCGTTGCCTCCATGGGCTACTACCGCGAGCTCCCGCGCCTCGTCGAAAAGGCCCTCAGCTACCGCGGCCCGAAGTTCCTCCAAATCCACTGCACCTGCCCGCTGGGCTGGCGGAGCGACCCGGCCCAGTCGGCCGAACTCACCCGCCTGGCCTTCGAGACCGGATGCTACCCCCTCTACGAGGTCATCGAGGGCGACCTGAAGCCCCACAAGGCCCCCAAGGAGTGGAAGCCCGTCGAGGCCTACCTGAAGCCCCAGGGCCGCTTCCGGCACCTGTTCCGGGCGGCCGAGGGCGAAGGCCAGGTGGCCCGCGTCCAGGCCATCGCCGCCGAGAACATCCGCCGCTACTACGGCGACGACGCCGTCCCCGACTTCGCCCGCGAAGCCGAGGCCAACGTCCAGGCCGAGGACGAGGCCTGAACCCCGCCTCCCCCTGAGTGACACGCGCGGTGCGCGGGACCCCGTCCCGCGCACCGCTTCTTTTCCCGCGGTTGCCGCGCCTGAAAATGTCACTCCATGCTTTCCCCGCGTTGCCTCCCCGCGGTACGCTGGGTCGGGAACGAACCCGCGGGAGGAAGCCATGACCTACGTCATCCTGCACGACGTCTGGATGGTTGCCACGGCCCTGGTCGTCGTCGCGGCCGCCTATGTCGGTCTGCTCCGGGCCACCCAGGGGGCCGACGGGCGCAGCCCGCTGCCGGGCCGCTTCAAGTTCCGCCTGCACGTCGCCCTGGGCGTCATCGCCTGCGCCATGGTCCTCCTGGGCGCCGTCGGCGGCTGGGTCATGGGCGGCATCCTGCTCAAGGGCCCCGTCATGCCGCCGAAGATCGTCGAGCTCCACGTGGCCCTGGCCGGCGCCATCGTGATGCTGGCCCTCATCGGGGCCGTTCTCGGCGTGACCCTGGTCAAGCGGCCGCCCGGCGCGAAGCGCGCCCGGCCCCGCGCCCACATGGCGGTCAACGTGCTGCTCGTCCTGGCCGCCGTCGTGCAGATTGTCGTGGCCTTCTACTACGTCTGGTTCCTGCCGGCGTGACCCGCGGCCACCCGTGCGCGGCCACCCGCCGGGCGGAACCGGCTTGCCCGCGGGCCGTCCGCCCGGTACAAGCGTCCCCGGGCGGGCTCCCGTCCGCCCGGCCCCGACGGGGCCGCACACGCGCGCAGAGCAGGGCGGCTTCATGAAACTCCTCCGTGACCTGGGCCGCATTCCGGCCGGCCTCCGGGGCGGCGCCGTGTCGGTCGGCGTCTTCGACGGCGTCCACCTCGGCCACCAGTGCGTCCTCGGCCGCGCCGTCGAAAAGGCCCGCGCCCTCGGCGCGCCGGCCCTGGTCTTCACCTTCCACCCCCACCCGCAGGCGGTCCTGGACCCGGACCATGCCCCGCCGCTCATCCAGACCTTCGGCCGCAAGCTCGACGTGATGCGCGGCCTGGGGATGGACGCGGTCGTCTGGCCGGAGGCCATGGTCGAGGTGCTGGCCATGCCTCCCGAGATTTTCTTCGACGAAGTGCTCGTCAAGGCGCTCGCCGCCCGGGCCGTCGTCGAGGGGGAGGACTTCCGCTTCGGCGCCGGGGCGGCGGGAACGGTGTCGGACCTCGCGCGCCTCGCTGGCGGCGCGGGCCTCGAGGTCGAGACCGTCTCGGACCTCGTCGTGGACGGCCGCCGCATCTCCAGCACCCGCGTCCGCAACGCCCTCCGCGACGGCCGCGTCGAGGAGGCCGCCCGCTGCCTCGGCCGCCCCTTCACCTACGTCGGCACCGTCATCGAGGGGCACCATCGCGGCAACGTGCTGGGGTACCCGACGGTGAACCTGGACGCCCCGGACTTCCTGAAGCCCGGCGACGGGGTCTACGCCGGCTGGGCCGAGGTGGGCGGCGAGCGCGTCATGGCCGCCGTCGCCGTCGGCCGCGCCCCCACCTTCCAGACCGTTGGCCCGTCGATTGTCGAGGCCTTCCTGCTCGACTTCGACGGCGAACTCTACGGCCGCCAGATCGCCATCGCGTTCGAGGCGTTCGTGAGGCCGCTGGAGACGTTCCCGGATGCCCCGGCCCTGACGCGCCAGCTCCGGAAGGACTGCGCCCGGGTCCGCGAGATTCTGGGGGCCGCGTAGCGCCGTTTGCTTGCTCCGCTGCCTGCGGCGCTGTAGGGTCGTCTCCCGGCGCACCGCGTCGTGCGCCGCGCGAGGAGGCGCCATGCCGCCATCCCGTTTGACCCGCCGCGCGTTCCTGCACGCCGCCGGGGCCGCCGCCGCGGCCACCCCCGCGCTGGCGCGCGCCGCTGACCGAGGAGGGGCTTCCGCCAGGCGTCCGAACATCCTTTTCGCCTTGGCCGACGACTGGTCGCACCCCCACGCGGGGGTCCTCGGCGACCCGGTGGTCCGGACGCCGACCTTCGACCGCCTCGCCCGGGAAGGCGTGCTCTTTCCGCACGCCTACTGTGCCGCCCCGTCGTGCTCGCCGTCCCGGGCCGCCATCCTCACGGGCCAGATGCACTATCGCCTGGAGGAGGGGGCCAACCTCTGGAGCACCCTGGACGCCAAGTTCCCCGTCTACCCCGACCTCCTCGCCGGCGCTGGCTACCACGTCGGCGCCATGAAGAAGGGCTGGGGTCCCGGCAACGTCCGGGCGGGCGGCCGCACCCAGAACCCCGCCGGCAAGGGCTACAAGGACTTCGACGCCTTCCTCGACGTCCGGCCCGAGGGGGCGCCTTTCTGCTTCTGGTTCGGCAGCCACGACCCGCACCGCGGCTACGACCGCGGCTCCGGCGAGGCGAGCGGCATGCGGCCGGAGGACGTTGTCGTCCCGCCGTACCTGGCCGACGCCCCGGAGGTGCGGGGCGACATCCTCGACTACTTCTTCGAGGTCCAGCGCTTCGACCGCGACCTCGGGGCCATGCTCGCGCGGCTCGAGGCCATGGGCGAACTCGACCGCACCCTCGTCGTCATGACCAGCGACAACGGCTGGCCCTTCCCGCGGGCCAAGACCACCCTCTACGATTCCGGCACCCGCATGCCCCTGGCCGTCCGCTGGGGCGCCGAGGTCAAGGGCGGCCGGACGGTCACGGACTTCGTCAGCTTCACGGACTTCGCGCCCACGTTCCTCGGAGCCGCCGGCGTGGCCGCGCCCGGCGGCGTGACCGGTCGCAGCCTTCTCTCGGTCCTGACCTCCGGCAAGGACGGCCGTGTCGACCCGGCCCGCGACCGCGTCGTCACCGGCCGCGAGCGGCACCACGGCCAAGCCCGACCGGGGTGCCTCGGATACCCCGGCCGCGCCCTCCGGACCGACGAGTGGCTGTACATCCGCAACTTCGAGCCCGACCGCTGGCCCGCCGGCGACCCGCCCGCCGACGCGGACCGCTTTGACGGCCATGAGACCGTGGGCGGCTACGCCGACATCGACGGCGGGCCGACCAAGGCCTACATGTTCGCCCACCGCGGCGACCCCGAGGTCCGCCCGGCGTATGACCTGGCGACCGCCAAGCGCCCCGCCGACGAACTGTACGACCTGCGGGCCGACCCGCACCAACTCACGAACCTGGCCGCCTGGCCCGAGCACGCCGAGGCGCTCGCCCGGATGCGCCGCGACCTGATGCGTTACCTGGAGGTGACCGCCGACCCGCGCCTCGGCGACGCCCCGCCCTTCGACGCGTACCCGCATCGGCGGTGAGGCACCCACCCGATCCCGAAAGGAGCACGCCGTGCCCGTCCTGGAGAACGACCACGTCCGCATGGAGCTGGACGATGCTTGGCCCCGCACCCGGACCCTGACGCGCCGCGCGAGCGGCGCGGTCCTCGACGGCTGCGACCCGGCCGTTCCCTTCGCCCTTGAGGTCAACGGGGAGCGCCTCGGTGCCGACCGGCTGGCCTGCGAGCTGCGGCCCGCGGCCGACGCCGTCGATTACGTCGTCACGGCCGCCGACTTGGGGCTTGCGATCACCTTCCGCTTCGCCCTCGACGCGGAGGCCCTCGTATTCACGGTCCCGGAGGTCGAAGAGCGCGGCGAGGTGCGGCTCGAGACGCTCTACGTGCCGAACCACCGGCTCGTGAGCGGGGCGGCCCGGCGCGGCGACCGGTTCCTCCGCCACGTCACCCGCCGCCGCAACTGGGCTGAGGCCTGGTGCCCCGGCACCGCCACCTACGACCAGTGGGAGGACCGCGGCACGGTCGATGGCGGGCACCCGGAGTACGGTCCCCAGGCCGCCAACCACGCCTGCGTCTGGAACGAGGGGGTGTGCGCGGCCGTGGCCTCGTCGATCTGGGTTGAGCCCCTCGTCTCGGACCTCGGCCCCGAAGGCCGCCTCCGCCCCGGGCGCGGCGGGCGGTTCAGCATCTGGGCCGGCCCGTGGGCCTACCGGCTGCGCGGCCAACCGGCCCGGCCCCTGGAGGTCCGCGTCGCCCTCCTCGGCGACTACGACGGCAACGGCACCATCGACTGGTGCGATGCCGCCAACTGGGAAGGCGACCGCCTCTTCCAGGGCCGCCCCAACCCCTACCGCGACGTCCTCGTCTATAAGCTCGGCATGGCCCATGAAGGCGATCCCTTCCCGCGGCTCACCTTCGCCGACGTCCTTCCCATCGTCCGCACCATCCACGACCTCACCGGCGGCATGCCCCAGGTCTGCTACGTCGTCGGATGGCAGTACGACGGCCACGACACCGGCTACCCCTCCCTCGACAAGGTGAACCCGAAGTGCGGCGGGCGCGAGGCCTTCGCCCGGCTCATCGAAGACGCCAAGGCCCTCAACTGCACCGTCAGCCTCCACGCCAACTACGACTCCTGCTACGACTTCAACCCGGAGTGGCGCGAGGACTGCGTCAGCCGCGACGGCCAGGGCCA
>CAYNLG010000104.1:0-4084 GCA_964397995.1 uncultured Anaerolineales bacterium | reverse complement strand
TACTCCAAGCCCCAGTGGGGCGGACGCCACGTCTACTCCATGAACCACACCAAGGACTTCGAGAGCGGCTTCGCCCGTGACCGCCTGGAACGCCTCCTCGACCTCGTCCCCATCCGGGACACCATCCACCTCGACGCCTTCCGCCCCTACGGCGAGGCCTGGGAACCCGACGGCACCTACATCTCCGCCGAGTGCGAGGTCCAGAAGGGCCTCGTCCCCATCCTCCGGATGTTCCGCGACCACGGCGTCGACATCACCACCGAGGACACCGACGACGAGAAGCGCGGCCTGTTCCACTGGGTCTGGATCCAGGCCGACTGGCGCCACGGCTACAAGACCGTCATGAACCACGGCCGCCTCCTCGGGCGCGGCCGGGCGGGGCTGAAGGGCGGCAAACAGAGCATGGCGGCCGAAGGCGTCGCCCTCGGCCTCGGCGACGTCTGCGCCGAGCACGCCCGCTCCTACCAGGAGATCGTCGACAACGTCTTCCTCTACTGGATGTACTACCAGCTCCTCAGCCGCAAGACCATGACCGCCTACCAGGTCGGCGACTGGTACTACGGCGTCCGCGCCGCCTACACCGACGACACCCGCGTCTACGGCGAGTCGTACCCCCGCTGTATCGAGGCCGTCTACGAGGGCATCCCGATCGCGCGCGGCGACAATCGGTTCCTCCCCTGGCGTGAGGACGTCATCTTCGCGTACAGTGTGGAGGGCGGCCCGCAGGAATGGACGCTGCCCGAGGGCTGGGCCGGCGCCGCCGTCCGGGCCGAGACCCTCCGCCCCGGCGGCCCCGTCCCCGGCCCCGAGGTCGAGGTCGACGGCCGGACCGTCCGCTTCCTGGCCCCGGCCGGGATGCCGGTGCGGCTGACAAGGGGGGCGTAGCCGCCCCTTCGGCGTCCGACCGGAACGGGCGAAGTGGTCCGCGGTGACGGGGGGTTACGGGAACGGCAGGGCGACGGCCCGCGCGGCTGCCGGCTCGACACGAACAGGAGACCCGCATGGCACCCCGCTCGAAGGCCCTCACGCTCGTCCTCCCGCTGGTCTTGGCCGGTGCGGCCGCGCTCCCGGCCGCCGCCAACGACCGCGTCCTGGTCGTCCTGGCGAAACAGTTCAACAGCGGCGAGTTCTGGACGCCGTACCTCGTCCTCACCGCCGCCGGCTACCGCGTCGACGTCGCCGGCCCCGCCGCCGGCCGCATCCCGATGCGCGGCGACGAGGAGCCGAGCGAACGCGACGCCACCGCCACCCTCGCCTTGGCCGACGTCCGGCCCGACGACTACGCCGGCCTCGTCATCCCCGGCGGCTACAGCCCCGCCAACCTGGAGAAGCTCCCCAAGGCCCTCGACATCTGCCGCGCGTTCATGAAGGCCGGCAAACCCGTCGCCGGCATCTGCCACGGGCCGCGCCTGCTCATGCGGGCCGACCTGCTCCGCGACCGCGTCTGCACGTGCCTGGCGAGCGTCGCCAACGAGCTGGCCGACGCCTGGAAGGCCGGCGCCTACGGAACCTGGGTCGACGAGCCCGTCGTCGTCGACGGCACTCTCGTCACCAGCCGCTACCCCGGCGACCTGACGCCCTTCTGCCGCACGCTCCTCGCGAAGCTGGAGGCGGCGGGCGGCCTGAAGCCGCTCCGCGGGCCGATCCCGACGGTCGTCATCGCCCCGGGCGTGGGCGGCCACGACAAGTGGACCCTGACGGAGATCCCCGGCATCCTGGGCCTGTCGGTCGCCTTCGTCGGCAGCGCCGCCGACGTCGAGGCGCTCATCGCCGAGGAGGGCTTCCGCCCCGACGCGTTCCCGGTCGTCGCCGTCTTCGACACGAAAGGCTACGAGGCGCTCGCCGAGAGCCAGGCCGTCAAGGACCTGCTGGCGGGGGTCGCGAAGGCGGGCGGCGTCGTGGTGCCCGTCGGGGACGCGCGCCGCGTGACGAGTGCCGCGGGGGTCCCGGCGTCGGCCCTGATGCCGGCGACGGGCTCGCCGCAGGACGCGCTCCCGGCGCTCTACGCCGCCGCGGCCCGGGCCGCCGAGACCTTCACTGTGCCGCCCGAGCCGGCGCCGGCCTTCACGGCCGCCCTGGTGCTGAAGGAGGGCTTCGACGGGGCCGCCGCGGCCGCCGCCGAGGCGTTCCTGGCGATGCACGGGCAGCGCGTCCTCACGGTCGGCCCGAAGGCCGGCTGGGTGCTCGGCGCCGAGGGCCTGCCGCGGCACGTCGACGCCACGGAGCTCGGCATGAAGGGCACGTCCGTCGAGGTTGCGGAGGGCGTGACCGTCATCCTGGCGAAGCAGCCGGACCTCGGCGAGGGCCTCAAGGCGTTCGCCGCGGGCGCCGGCGCCCCCGTGCCGGAGGCCGGCCTGTACACGGCGGCGCTCTGCCTGCGGCGGGGTTTCGACGCGAAGGTCGCGGCCGCGATGAAGGCGTGGCTCGTCAGTCAGGGCAGAAAGGTGGTCGTCGTCGGCCACGAGACCGGCGACCTCGAGAGCCTGAACGGCCGCGCGATGTCTGTCGGGGCGGTCTACGGCAAGGTCGAGGGCCTTGCGAAGGACGCCCTGCTTGTCCTGCCGGGGGGCGTGTGGCCGGAGAAGGCCGCGGCCCGCCAGGCGGACCAGCCCGCCTGGATCGACGAGCAGGCCGCCCGCGACCAGGCCCGCCACGCGTGGACCATGCGGCAGTGGGAGCGCGGGGCGACGGTGCTTGCCGTCGGCTTCGACAGCCTGCGGCTGGGGCGCGGCCACGCGGTCTTCAAAGGCAAGAAGTTCGCCGCCAGCAGCCAGTCGGTCTGGAGCTTCGGCAAGGCGGGCGGCCGGTACGGCGGCGACGACGCGATCCAGACCGCGGAGCGCCTGGTCACCACGAAGGGCTTCGAGACCCTCCCGGCGGCGGTGAAGCTGCTCACGGGCGAGTAGGCACCACGGCTGGGGCGTTTCAGGCCGGCTGCAGATCGTCGGCTGGGATGGTCCGGTTCAGGGCCGGGCATTCCATCGCCGACGCGTACGCGCGACGCCGGGCCAGTGTCGGTTCGCCCTCTTCGTAGGCCGCCAGCAGCAGGGCCGTCACGGAAATGCGCCGGACGCCCTCGGCGTCGGCCTCCGACTCGACCGCCAGACCGTCGAGCCCGAGCTTCCGGATCATGGCGGCCACGCCCTTGATCTGGAACCCGATGGGGCGGTTGTCGACGGCCGACCGGTACACGGTGAGGAGCTCGTCGATCCGATCGCCCACGACGGCCTCATCCGCCATCTTGTAGACGAGGCAGTCGCCGTGGCGGTTGTACCACGGCTCTGCGCGGAAAGCGGGTTGGCCTTCGCCGGCCATCATGTCCGCGAGGAAATGCTTTTCCATGTCAGTCCTCGATAGCGCTCCTGCCAGTCCACCGGGCACAGCGGATCATCGCCGGCGCTGTATTCAGCCCGGCACTCATACACCTGCAGGTTCGGGTTCAGGTACACCGCGAACACGCGGTCCTTCGGGAACGGAACGATGACCGCCTCCCGGATGTAACACTCGGCAGGCCGGCCCGTGTAGCACCAGCCGCCCTGATTGAACACGCGTACGCCGAAGAAGATACGCTACGGGTCCTCCAGGACGTGCTTCGCGGCCCGCAGATTCTCGAAATCTACGGGTGAGTTCTTGTACAGGTGGATTGTGTACTCGCCGGGGAAGGTCACCTCGACCCGCGGCCCTTTCGGATGGCGCGGGTCCAGCGTCTCGCAGGTAAAGTCCCGAGCCACCCGGCACCCCCTATTCTAGGCCGAGGCAAGGTGTCCGGACAATATATCGGCCCGGGGCGGGCGGCAAGTCAAATCCGTTGCCTGCCGCGCCCGGGCCGGCGCCCCAAAACCCCTTGCACCCCGCGCCGCCGACGATATCATGCCCTCTTCACAAGCACCCGCACCGACCCGCCGAAGGAGGCCCCATGGCCGATACCGATTACCTGACCAAGCTGTTCGGACTCGACGGGCGCGCGGCCGCCGTCATCGGCGGCGGCGGCGTCCTTGCCGGGGCCATGTCCGACGCCCTCGCCCGCGCCGGGGCCAAGGTCGCCGTCCTCGACCTCAACCTCGACGCCGCCGAAGCCCGCGCC
>CAYNLG010000103.1:0-10484 GCA_964397995.1 uncultured Anaerolineales bacterium | reverse complement strand
CCTTATCCATCCTGCCACCCTTGCAAATCTGCAGCGAACGGTTCGCCATGCGTCCCGCGCCACCGGCCGCGCGGGCCGGGTCGGCGGCCGGGGGTCGCGCGCGGCCGCGCGCTGTGCCCCGGGCCGCCGGAAAAAAAAGACAAAAACCGGCAAAAAAGGAGACAGAAGGGACCAAAAAGAGGACACAGAACGGCAAAATGGAGGGCAAAAAAGAGCCATTCAGGGCCGAAAAAAAGCCAAAAAAGGGCAAAACAACGGAAATTTCCGGGCGTTCGGCCGATACCATAAGATACAAACCGACACTATGGTGTGCGCGTTTCGCACCCCCGGCTTCCTTGCCGTGCGGGGGGGCACCCGGTGCCTCGGCGAGCGGTCATCGCGCGCCTCATTTCGCCACTTCGCCACTGCGTGACGTGTCTATCCATGGCGCCTCGCGACTGCCCCCGGCGCCCCGCGTGCCGCGGGGAGGCACGCGGCGGACGCCTCCTTGACGCCCGTCGGCGCGGCTGCTAGACTCGTGCGCGAACTGGCCGCCAGGACCCCCGGGCGGCCGCACGGAGCCGAAACCATGGCCGACGAGCCCCAGACCGCCCCGGTCGCCGACGAGGACCGCGAGGCCATCGACTGGTCCGCACGCGACGTGACCGTCCGCACCGAAGGCGTCGTTAAAGAGTACACTCTCGGCAAAAACAATATCGTACGCGCCCTCAAGGGCGTCGATCTGGAGGTCCGGCGCGGCGAATACGTCTCCATCATGGGCCCGTCGGGCTCGGGGAAATCGACCCTCTTCAATATGGTCGGCGGCCTCGACCAGCCGACGCGCGGCAGGGTCTTGATCGATGGCGTCGATATATCCACCCTCGACGAATGTGAGCTCGCCTGGCTCCGGTGCCAGAAAATGGGCTATATCTTCCAGACCTTCAACCTGATCGGCGTCATGACCGCCCTCGAAAACGTCACCCTCCCAATGGTCTTTGCCGGCCGGACCAACGAGGAGTGCCGCGAAAAGGGCCTCGACATCCTCGACCGCGTCGGCCTCAAGGACCGCGCCGACCACAAGCCCTATGAACTCTCGGGCGGCCAACAACAACGGGTTGCGATCGCCCGCGCCTTCGCCAACGACCCCAGCATCATCCTCGCCGACGAGCCGACAGGCAACCTCGACCTCAAGACCGGCAAGCAGATCATCGAGCTCATCCGCCGCATGAACCGCGAGCAGGGCGTCACCGTCATCACCGCCACCCACGACCTGAAGATGCTCAGCGTCAGCGACCGCATCGTCTGGGTCCGCGACGGCCTCGTCGACAAGATCGAACGCCGCGACGAGGTCCAGATCGACGTCGGCACCCTCGGCGACGAAGAAGAATAGCCGCACCTCGATAACCACCGGAAGCCCCCTCCGGGACGCCGTTCGGGGCCGTTCATGGGCTCCTTCGAGACCACCGACCACACCGCCGACGTCGGCCTCCGCGTCGAGGCCGAGAGCTTCCGCGACCTGCTCGCCACGGCCGCGCGCGGCGCCTTTTCGGTCATGCTCGAGGACCTGCCGGAGGCCGCCGAGACCGCCTCCGAGGTCCGCGTCGACCTCCCCGAGGGGCTCGAAGGGCCCGAGGACCTGCTGGTCGCCTGGCTCCAGGAGCTTCTCTATACGTTCGAGTCCGAGCGGCTCGTCCCCCTGGCCCTCGAATCGCTCGAAACCGGCCCGGATTGGGCCGTGGGGCGGGTTTCCTGGGGCCGCTTCGATCTTGACCGCCACCGCACCGGGGCCGAAGTCAAGGGCGTCACGTACCACGGCCTGGAGGTGGCGGAGCACGAGGGCGGCCGCTGGACGGCCCGGATTCTACTGGACATCTGAGGCCGTCTGGCGGCGTTTCCTGGCCGTTCTGTTGCATTGACGAGGGCGGCGCGGTATCAACAGACGGGGGATGGGAGGGCTCGCCGCCGCGCCATGCAACTGATCGACGGCCGGTTCCGGACGAACGTCTCGCGGTACGCGCTGCAGTGTCTGCTCGCAACCGGTGGGGTGGCGGTCATCCTGCTCCTCCTGGATGTGGTATCCAACGTGGTCGTCGTCGCGAGCCTCGGCTCCAGCGCCTTCATCGCGTTCACCATGCCGCACCGGGAGAACGCGACCGCGCGGCTGCTCGTGGGCGGCTACGTCGTGGGCTTGGCGTGCGGGGTCCTGTGCAGCCTCGCGGTCGGGTGGCTGCCCCTGGAGCGGCTGCCGCACCTGGCGGCCCACGAGCCGGAGCTGCTGGGCGCCGTGGCGACGGGCCTGGCCATTTTCGTGATGGTGGTGACGAACACGGAGCACCCGCCGGCGGCCGGGGCGGCGCTGGGCATCGTGATCCGCCCGTGGGACTGGCGGACGGTGGTCGTCACGATGGTCGGAATCGTGGCCCTGATGCTCGTTAAGCGGCTTTTGAAGCCCGTATTGATCGATCTCCTATAGTGGCGTCCGACCCCCCGGCGCGGCCCGGCGGGCGGCGCCGGTCGCCCCTTGAAAGGACATCGCCATGGCCGCGGACACCCGCTACACGGGCCCCCTGGAGCGCGACGGCGCGTGCCGCTGGCGCATCCCGCGAGACTACAAGCCGGGCATGCGGGTCGACGGCGTGATCTTCGCCGACGACGCCCTGGCTGAGATGCTCCGCGAAGACAACGCCGCCGAACAGGTCGCCAACGTGGCCTGTCTGCCCGGCATCCGCCGCGCCAGCCTCGCCATGCCCGATATCCACTGGGGCTACGGCTTCCCGATCGGCGGGGTGGCGGCCACGGACCCGGCCGAGGGCGGCGTCGTCTCGCCAGGCGGCGTCGGCTACGACATCAACTGCGGCGTCCGGATGGTCCGCTCGGATCTGGCCGCCGAGGACGTCGCGCCCCGCACCAAGGCGTTCATCGATCAGCTCTTCCGCGACGTGCCGTGCGGCGTGGGGCAGGGCGGCCACGTCACATTTGGCCCCGGCGATATGACCTCCATCATGGCCGAAGGGGCCCGTTTTCTCGTGAATCAGGGCTACGGCACCGACCAGGACCTCGACCGCACCGAGGCTGGCGGGTGCCTGGACGGGGCCGACCCGGACGCCGTCTCCGACCGCGCCCGGAAGCGCGGCAACGATCAGGTCGGCACCCTCGGCGCGGGCAACCACTTCCTGGAGATCCAGGCCGTGGACCAGGTCGTCGACCCGAAGGCCGCCGAGGCCTTTGGCCTGGCCGAGGGCACGGTGGCGTTCATGATCCACTGCGGCAGCCGCGGTTTCGGCCACCAGGTCTGCGACGATTACCTCAAGACCATGCGGGGCGCGGCCAAGAAGTACGGCATCGACCTGCCGGACGCCCAGCTCTGCTGCGCCCCCGTCGAGAGCGACGAGGGGGCCCACTATCTGGGGGCCATGCGGTGCGCGGCCAACTATGCGTGGGCCAACCGCCAGCTGATACTGCATCTCGTGCGCGAGGCCGTTGCCAAGGTCGCCGGCCGGTCCGCCGAGGCCCTGGGCCTCCGCCAGATCTACGACGTGGCCCACAACATGGCCAAGCTCGAGACCCACCGGCTCGACGGCCGCGAAGTGACCCTCTGCGTCCACCGGAAAGGGGCCACGCGGGCCTTTCCGGCCGGCCACCCGGAGGTGCCCGAGGACTACCGCGACGTCGGCCAGCCGGTCATTATTCCGGGCGATATGGGCCGCTACTCCTATCTTCTGGTGGGCCGCCCGGAGGCTATGGAGCAGAGTTTCGGCTCGGTCTGCCACGGGGCGGGGCGGCGGATGTCTCGGTCGCAGGCCCGCAAGCGGCGGCGCGGTGAGGACGTGCGCGACGCCTTGGCGGCCAGGGGCATCGTCGCCCGCGCCAAGAGCTGGAAAGGCCTAGCCGAAGAGCACTCCGAGGCCTACAAGGACGTCAAGAACGTCGTCGAGGTGGTCGAGAAGGCGGGCCTGGCGTCCGTCGTGTGCCGCCTGCGTCCGCTGGGCGTCATCAAGGGCTGAGGGCCTGTCATGCGGTCCATAAGGCGTCGGGCGGCTGGTGCGTCTCGCGGGCAGCCCAGGGGACCAGGTCCGCCGGCTGGAGCGAGAACCGTTCGCCGCACCGCGCACAGATGACCGTCTCGCCCCGGTGGACGCGCTCCAGCGTCACGAGCAGCTCGGTCCGGCAGCCCGGGCATGTGATGTCGAGGGTATGGTCGAGCGGGGCGGTCATGGCGCTCTCTCCTTCTGCTGCGGGCGCCCCCACGCCTCGGGCACCACTCCCCCATTCTACGCCGCACGGCCCGGTTGCCCAAGGCCGCCGGGCCTGGGAATTTCCACGAATTGGGCCTCAGGCGGCTCCCTGGGGGTCGTTGGAGGCGCGCTCGGCGAATCCGTGCTTGCAATGCGCGGCCGCGCTCCCTAGGATGCCTGGATTCGTGAACGGCCCGACGCGCGGTCTGCCGGGCGGGAGCGCAGGAAGGGACACGGCGTGCGCACCGCAGGAGTACACGGATGAGATTACGCGATCTTCTTGATGAGTCGGTCGTCAAGGTGCCCCTCGAAAGCCTCGACAAGGAGGAGTGTTTCGAGGAGCTGGTGGACCTGCTGGTCCGCGCCGGGCGCCTGAGCGACCGGGACACGGCCCTGGAGGCAATCCTGGACCGCGAAGCCAAAGGCACCACGGGCATCGGCCAGGGCGTGGCCATTCCGCACGGCAAGTCGGCGGCCGTCACGAAGCTGACGGCGGCCCTGGGCACGAGCCCCGATGGCATCGAGTTCGATGCTGTCGACGACGAGTCCGTCCATGTCGTGTTTCTGCTGCTGGCCCCCGAGAACGACCCGGGGCCGCACGTCCGGGCCCTGGCGGAAATCGCGCGCCTGGTCCAGACCCCGGGCTTCTATCGCAAACTGACCGAGGCCGGCTCGGCCGAAGAGGCCCTCGACATCCTCGAGGCCGAGGAGTAGGCGGGGCGGCCATGCGGGACGTGATCCAGAAGATGCTGGAGGCCGAGGCCGAGGCGAAGCGGCTGGTGGCCGAGGCCGAAGCCGAAGCCGACCAGGTCCGCGCCGACGCCCGCAGACAGGCCCAGGCCAAGCTCCAGGAGGTCCGGCAGGCCACCCGTCAGGAGGCCGAGGCCTTGACCGAGGAAGCCGCCCGGGAGGCGGAGGCGAAGAAGGCGCGGCAGATGGAAGAGGCGGCCGCGGCCTTGGAAACCGAGTTCCAGATGGACGCGGGGACGCAAGCCGAGGCGGTCGAGGCGGTCGTGCGGCACGTCCGCAACCCGGCCGAGTAGCCAGAGGGGGCGGCACCGGGCCGAACGGCATGGGCGGACGCACGGCAACGGACCTGGACTTCCTGGCGGCCAACATCCACGGCCGCCGCAGCCGGCTGGCCGAAGGCGACCGGCTCGACGACCTCTGCCGCATCCGCTCCCTGGCCGAACTCGCCCGCACGCTGTACCCCGAGACCACGTTCCTGACGGCCGCCGGCCTCCAACGGGTGCTGGTGATGGACCGGGCGGCCGAGCTCTCGCAGATCGCTGAGAAGATCGGCGGGGCGAGCGGCCGGTACCTCGACTGGCTCCGCGCCCGCTACCAGATGGAGAACCTGAAGGTGCTGGCGCGGGGCTTCGCGGCGGGCATGCGGCCGGCGGAGCTGGAACCGCACCTCGTGCCGCTGCCCGACGATCTGGCCGTGACTACGGATGTGCTGGCCGAGGCCGGGTCGATCGATGCGTTTGCCGGCGTCGTGCCGGAGGGACCGCTCCGCGAGGGGCTCCAGCGGGCGATGCCGCCGTACCGGGAGCATCCGAGGCCCTTTTACGTCGAAGCGGGCCTCGATTACGGCTATCTCAGCGAACTCATGGCCCGGGCCCGGGCCTTGCCGCGGGCCCATCGCGGCGACGTGGTCGAAATCGCCCAGCAGGAGACCGACACGTTCCACCTGATGTTGGCGGCCCGCGGGCGGCAGCACTACGATCTGCCGGCGGGGCGGCTGCGGCGGTTCCACGTCAAGGGGGCCGGTATCCCCGCGAAACGGTTCGGCCAGATGCTGGAGGCGGCGTCGACGGCCGAGGTCGGCCGCTTGGCCGAGGGCGCCGCCATCGACGGGCTGCCCCCCGGCGAGGACGCCGCCATCGATGCCGCGCGGCTCGAAGCCCTGGCCTGGGATCGGTACTGGCGGCTGGCGAACCGGACGTTCCGCCGTGCGCACATGGGCCTGGGGGCGGTGGTGGCGTATGCCGCCATCCGGCGCGTGGAACTGGCGAACCTGATCCGGCTGACCGAAGGCATCCGGGTGCGGCTGGCGCCGGCGATGATCCGCCGCCGGCTGATTCCGCGGCCCGAAGGGGAGCTTGTCCGTGTTTAGCTCGGTCCGCATGAACCGCCTGAGCGTCGTCGTCCTGGAACGGGACGAGCGGACGGTCTTGCGCGCCATGGGGGCCCTCGGGGCCGTCCACCTGGTCCGGACCGGGGCGGGGCCCGATACGGCCCCGCAGGAGCCGCCGGACCGCGGCGACGCCCTCGCCCGGTGCGACGCCCTGCTCGGGCGGATAGAGAAGCTGATGCGGCGGTTGGAGATCGACGCGCCGCCCTCGCCGCCCGCCGAGCTGCCGACCCTGACGCTCGACCAGGTGGACGAGCGGCTCCGGGCGGCCGAAATCCGGGCCGACGAAGTCCTCCGCCAGCGGGAGGATACCCTCCGTCGTTGGGGCCAAGTCACCGCGCTGCTCGACCAGGTCGAGGCCTACGGGGGCCTGGAGGTCTCGTTCGACCAGGTCGGCCGCTTCTCGTTCCTGCACTTCGCCATCGGGAGCTTGCCGGGCGACAACCTGCCGGAGGTCGAGAAGTCGGTCGGGCCGAACGTCGTGCTGCTTCCGATGAGCGACCAGGAGGGGCGGCGGCGGATTGTGGCCGTGACGAGCCGAAAAGGCCGGTTCTCCCTCGAAACCGCCCTCGAAGAGGCCGGATTCCACCGCGAGCAGATCGAGCAGGCCCAGGCCGCCACGATGGACGAGGTCATCCGCCAAGCCCGCGAAGAGAAGGACCAGCTCTCCGAGGAACTCCAGAGGCCCCGGGAGGCCCTGGAGGCCCTGGTCCGCGACCAGGCGCCCGTCCTCGCCATGCTGGAAGCCGTCGTCCGCGTTGAGCGGAAGCTGCTCGAGGCCGAGGAGAACTTCCCCCGCACCGACCAGACCGTACTCATCACCGGCTGGGTGCCCGCCGAGGACATCATCAAGCTCCGCAGGCGGCTCCAGGACAAGATCGGCGGCCGGTGCGTTGTTGAGGCCGAGGAGCCCGACGACGTCCCGGACGAGGAAATCCCCGTCCTTCTACGGAACGCCTGGTGGCTGCGGCCGTTCCAGATGCTCGTGGTCGGCTACGGCCTCCCGGGATACCGCGAACTGGAGCCGACGCTGTTCGTCGCGGCGGCGTTCCTGTTGATGTTCGGCATGATGTTCGGCGATGTCGGCCACGGCAGTGTCCTGGCGGTGGCGGGCCTGGCCATGGTCTGGACCAGCCGTAAGGAGCGGATCCGCGACATCGGCCTGCTCCTGCTCTTCGCGGGGGCGAGCAGTAGCATCTTCGGCTTCATCTACGGCGAGTACTTCGGCGCCCACGGCTGGGGCCTCTGGCATAACCCGCTGGAAGGCGAGGCCCTGGAACTGCTCATCGACGCCATCGTCGTCGGCATTGTGGTCATCAGCACTGGCCTGGTGCTCAACATCATCAACCGCTTCCGAAAGGGCGACGTCCTGGGCGGGTTCCTGGACAAGTTTGGCGTCGCCGGAGCGGTCTTCTACTGGGGCGTCCTGGCCCTGGCTGTCAAGTTCTTCGTCTACGAGCAAAAGGACCTGCACTGGCTGGAGATTGTCGTTCTGGTCGTCCTGCCGCTGCTCGGTCTGGCCCTCAAGGAGCCCATCGCCTTTGCCCTGGCGGCCCGGGCCGGCAAGAAGCACCACGCCGGGAACCTGCTGATGGCCGCCTTCGAGTCCGTCATCGAGGTCTTCGAGGCGGTCCTCGCGTACGGGGCCAACACGATCAGCTTCGTGCGTCTGGCGGCCTACGCGATGAGCCACGCCGCCATCCTGCTCGCGACCTTCCTGATGGCCCGCGAGGTCTCCGGCATGATCGGCGGCGGGGGGCTGGGCAGCACCGTCGGCATCCTCATCATCGTGGTCGGCAACATCCTGACCATCCTGCTCGAGGCCCTGATCGCCACCGTCCAGGCGATCCGGCTGACGTATTACGAGTTTTTCAGCAAGTTCTTCACGGGAACCGGGCGGGCGTTCCAGCCGTTCGAGCTGGGCACCCGCGAGGAGGAACGCCCGCTCAAGGGCTAGAGGAGGTACGCGCGATGAACGCATTCCGTTGGGTGGCCGTGCTGCTCCTGGGGCTCGGCTTGGTGGCGGCCCTGGGGGCGGCGGCGATGGCGGCCCCCGCCGAACACGAAGAGGAGACCGAAGCCCCCAAGACCAGCGACAATGTGGCGATGGTGCTGGCGGCGGCGGTGGCGTTCGTGACGGCCGTGAGCATCGTCGGCTCGGCCATGGCGGTCGGCAAGATCGGTTCGGCGGCCCTCGGGGCCGCGGCCGAGAAGCCGGAACTGCTGCTGCGGAGCCTGCCGCTCGTGGGCCTGGCCGAAGGCTTGGCGGTCATCGGCTTCATCGTCGCGATCCTGCTGCTGGCGAAGTTCTAGCGGGGCGCCCGGCATGCGGTTCTTCTGTATCGCCGACGAGGATACGGTCCGCGGCTTCCGCCTCGCGGGCGTCCAGGGCGAGGCCGTCGCGGGCGAGCGCGAGGCCCACGAGGCCATCGAGCGGGCGCTCGGGCGGCCGGACCTGGGAATCCTGATCCTCACGCACGAGGTGGCCGCCGACTGCCGCGACCTCGTCGACGAGATCCGGACCACCCGCTCTGAGCCGCTGGTGACCGAGGTGCCGGGCCCGGACGGGCCGCTCGCCGGCCGCAAGACGCTCCGTGAACTGGTCCAAGAGGCCGTGGGCATCACCATCGGCCAGGAAGAAGACGAGAAGGAGGCCGCGCCGTGACGTCCGCCGATGCGAGCCCGATGCAGGTGCTCCGGGACGAGATCCTGGACGATGCCCAGCGCCAGGCCGAGCGCCTCCGTCGCCGTGCCGAACGCGACGCCCGCGATATCCTGAAGGAGGCCGACAAGGAGGCCAAGGAGGACCGCGAGGCCCGCTTGGACGAGGCCCGCCGCCAAGCCGAACGCACACGGGACCTGGTGCTGGCGCGCGTGCCCGTCGAAGTCGGCCGCATGCGGGCCCAACGTCTGGAAGACGCACTGGAGGCCGTCCGGGGGCGGGCCAGGCAGCGATTGGCCGAGGCCGGGGCCGATCGGGAGAGGGTCGCGGCCCTGGCGGCCGAGGCGGCCGGATGCATCGCGGGCGACGCCGTGGTGCTGGAGCTGGCGGCCGAGGACGTGCCGCGCTTCGGTGACGGCTTGGCCGAGGATGTCGTCCGCCGGGCCGGCCGCGAAGGCCTCCAGGTGAGCGTGGTCGAGCGCCCGGGGACCCCCGGCGACGGGGTGGTCGTCCGCGATCCCGACGGACGCCAGGTGTGGGACAACCGCCTTGCGGCCCGGCTGGACCGAATGTGGCCGGCCCTCAGGCGGCACGTGGCGGGGCGGTTCCTGCGCAGGGAACCTGCCGCAGAGGCGGAGAAGGAGTCGTGAGTATGACGGGCACCCGCACGCTCCCGGCCGCGACCGTCAACCGCGTCAGCGGGCCGATTGTGACGGCCACCGGCCTCCGGGACGTAGGCATGTACGAGGTGGTCCGGGTCGGCGACCTGGGCCTGATCGGCGAGGTCGTCCGCGTCACAGGCGACCGGGCCACGATCCAGGTCTACGAGGACACGTCCCTGCTGAAGCCGGGGGCCCCCGTCGAGCGGACGGGGGCGCCGCTCTCGGTGGACCTGGGGCCGGGCCTCCTGGGGAACATCTACGACGGCATCCAGCGGCCCCTGCGGGGCATTCAGGAGCACAGCGGAGCCTGGATTCAACGCGGCGAGCGGGTGCCGGCCCTCGATGCCGACCGCCGCTGGCCGTTCACGTCGCGCGTCACGACAGGCGACGCCCTCCAGGCGGGGGCCTGCTATGCCGAGGTGGCCGAGACGGCCTTGGCGACGCATCGCCTTCTGGTGCCGCCGGACATCTCGGGCACCGTATCCTGGGTCGCCGAGTCCGGCGAGTACTCGATCCGGGATACAGTCCTGGTCCTGGAGACCCCTGAAGGCAAACGCGAGTTGACCATGGTCCAGCGGTGGCCCGTGCGCTTGCCGCGCCCCATCCGGCAGCGCCGGCGCGCCGACGAGCCCCTCGTCACCGGCCAGCGGATCATCGACACCTTCTTCCCCCTCGGCAAGGGCGGGACGGCGGCCATTCCGGGCGGCTTCGGCACCGGCAAGACGATCACCCAGCACCAGCTGGCCAAGTGGTCTGACGCCGAGATCATCGTCTACATCGGGTGCGGGGAGCGCGGCAATGAGATGACG
>CAYNLG010000102.1:0-10748 GCA_964397995.1 uncultured Anaerolineales bacterium | reverse complement strand
GCAGCGGGGGCAGCGGGGGCGGGCGCGGCACCCCCGGCGGCGACGGCCGTGCCGCCCGGGCCCGCTCCGGTTCCGGCGGCGGGAGGCCGTCCCGGCGGGGCCCCCCGCGCTCCGGCGAGCCCCGCGTCCACGAGTTCAAGGACGACACCGGCGGCGGGCCGGACGAGACCGACCCCAAGGGTCGCCCCAAGCTCCGCTGGGCCGTCTACGATTCCGACATCCAGGCCGACGCCGAGGGCCAGGACAACGCACTCTGAGCGGCCGCCCCGCCCCGCGCGGCGACGGGCGGCCCGTCACCCCGAGGAGACCCAATGGCTGAGCCCGCTTCGCCCCCCCCGGCGCCCGAGGCCGACCTCGCCTGGAGCCGCGGCCTGCTCGACGGCCGCGTCGCCTTCGTCACCGGCGCGGGCAGCGGCCTGGGGCGCGGCATCGCGCTGGGCCTGGCGCGGGCGGGGGCGGCGGTGGGCCTCGCGGACATCGACCTCCCGGCCGCCGAAGAGACCGCCGCCCTCATCGCCAAGGCCGGCCCAAGCGGCGCGGGCGGCGGCGACGCTTCGGCCTCCTGCCCCGCCCGCTGCGACGTCACCGACGAGACCCAGGTCGCCGCCGCCTTCGACCGGGTCGAAGAGGCCCTCGGGCCGGTGGACGTGTGCGTGCCGGCGGCGGGCATCGCCCCGGCCCATCCGCTGGTGGACTTCCCCGTCGACGCCTGGCGCAAGGCTCTGGAGATCAATTTGACGGGGTACTTCCTGGCGGCCCGGGAGGCGGCGCGGCGGATGGTCGGCGGCGGGCGGCGCGGGAGCCTCGTGCTCGTCTCCTCCAAGAGCGGCCTCTCGGCCTCCAAGAACAACTCCGCCTACAACGCCACCAAGGCCGGCGAGATCCACCTGGTGCGCGGCTGGGCCCAGGAACTGGGGCCGCACGGCATCCGCGTCAACGCCGTCGCCCCCGGCAACGTCTTCAAGGGCTCGAAGATCTGGAACGCGGCGTACATCAAGGCGGCGGCGGCGAAGCGCGGCCTGGAGCCGGACCAGGTCATCCCGTACTACGTCGGCCTGACGTCGCTGGGCCTCGAGATCGACCCCGACGACGTCGCGGGGACCGTCGTCTTCCTGGCCAGCGACGCCGCCCGCGTCATCACCGGCCAGGTCCTGGTCTGCGACGCCGGCCAGGTCTTCGTCCGATAGGTCCCGGATGCCGCGCCCCGACGCCCCGCATGTCCCACAGGATACGGGTGGCGCCCGCGCGCCTCGAAGGGATGGAACCCCGATGACCGTGCCCGCCGAAGACGTGACCTTCCCGGACGCCGACTGGGCGGACGCCGCGCCGGAGGCCGAGGGATTGGACGCGCCGCGGCTGGAGGCGGCCGTGCGGAGGCTGGGCCGGCGCCTCGGCCGCCCGGGCACCGAGCGGATGCTCGTCGCGCGGCGCGGGCGGGCGGTGTGGCGCGGCCCGCGGGCCGACAAGGTCCAGGGCATCTGGTCGGTCACCAAGAGTGTGACGAGCACGGCCCTGGGGCTGCTCGTCGCCGACGGGGCGTGCACGCTCGAGACGCGGGCGGCCGAGGCGGTTCCCGCGTTGGCCGAGGCGTACCCGGACGTGACGCTCCGCCACCTCGCGACGATGACGAGCGGGTACCGGGCCGAGGGCGACGCGCCGAAGGGGGCCTACGCCCACGGACCGAGCGAGACGCCCTTCGCTCCGTCGCCGCGGCCGCTCTTCGCCCCGCCGGGGTCGGCCTTCGCGTACTGGGACTCGGCGATGAACGAGATGGCCCACGTCCTGACGCGCCTGGCGGGGGAGCCGCTCGCGGCCCTCGTGGCGCGGCGGGTACTGGGGCCGATCGGCATCGCCCCGGAGGCCTGGACGTGGGGCGACTGGGGCCCGGTCGAGGGGTGCCTCGTCCACGGCGGCGCCGGCAACCACGGCAAGCACGTGCGGACGTCGGCGGCGGCGCTGGCGCGGCTGGGGCACCTGTTCCTCTCGGGCGGGACGTGGGCCGGCCGCCAGGTCCTGCCGCGGACGTGGGTCCGCGAGGCGACGCGGCCACAGGTCGCCCGCGACGTGCCGCTGGCGTTCGACCGGTTCGACGGCGGCGGGTGCTACGGGCTGAACTGGTGGACGAACGGGGTGCGGCGGGACGGGGCGCGGCGGTGGCCGGGCGCCCCGGCGGGGACGTTCGCGGCGGTGGGGCTGCACAACTGCGTGTGCTTCGTCGTGCCGGAATGGGCGCTGGTGGCGGCGCGGCTGGGGACGGAGCGGGACGTGGACGAGGCGGCGTGGAGCGAGTTCTTCCGCGACGTGGGCGGGGAGCTGTAGGGCACCGTCGCCGCGCGGCGGCGATCCTTGACGATTCGCCCTGGCGTGCCATGTTAGCCGCGGCGCTTGCGCCGCGGGTATCGTTTGCCAGCCGATTGGCGCCGGCGTGCCTCGGGCAACGTGCCGCGCCCCTTGTGGACATTGGCGGCCGCGGGTGGTACCTTAGCCCCGCCGCACCCGACCGAGGACCCCATGACCCGGAGGACGCCGCGATGAGCCGTCTGGACGCCTACCGCGCCGCCGAGGGCCCCCTGCCCGCCGAGAGCCGCGCGTGGAACCTCTATGCCGCCGGCCTGGAGCACCTGAAGCTGGAGGCGATGCCCCTGCCGACGCCGGGGGACGACGAGTTGCTCGCCCGGATCGACGCCGTGGGCGTCTGCGCGAGCGACTGGAAGATGATCGCCCAGGGCGAGGGCCACTCCCGCATGAAGGGGGTTGACCTCGGCACGCATCCGACGACGCCCGGCCACGAGGTCAGCCTCACCGTCGTCGGCGTCGGCCGCGCCCTCGAAGGCCGGTACCGCGTCGGCGAGCGGTACGCCGTCCAGGCCGACATCTACGTGGGCGGCGAGGGGATGGCCTACGGGTACAAGCTGCGCGGGGCCGACCAGCAGTACCAGGTCCTGCCGCCCCTCCTGCACGAGGGCGGGTACCTGCTGCCGATCGACCCGGGCCTGGGGTACGCCCAGGCGGCGCTGGCCGAGCCGTGGGCGTGCGTGTACCACGCCTACCACCACCACCGAGGGACGCGGAGCGTGCTGCCGGGGGGGACGGCGTGGTACGTCGGGGCCGGGCCGCTCGGGCTGATGCACATCGAGAAGGGCCTCCAGGACGGGGCGGCGCGCGTCATCGTCAGCGAGATGAAGCCGGAGCGGCTGGCGAAGGTCCGCTCGAGCCTCGCGCCGCTGGCCGAAGCCAAGGGCTGCCGCCTGGACCTCGTGGACCTCGCCGAGACGCCCATCAGCGAGGTGCTGGAGCCGAAGGGCGCCGACGACATCCTGGTGCTGTGCCCGGTGGCGAAGGCGGCCGAGGAGGCCGTCGGATACCTGGCCCAGGACGGGTACCTGAACATGTTCGCGGGGTTCCCGGACCGGGAGAAGGCGTGGATGCGGCTGAACCTGAACGACATGCACTACGGGGGGTGGACGCTGCTGGCGACGAGCGGGTCGCCGATCGAGGCGCTGGCGCGGGCGCTGGAGGAGGCGGCGGCGGGGCGAATCGACCCGAACAACGCGGTGGCGTGCGTGGGGGGCATCGACGCGGTCCAGGAGGCGATCCATCACACGCACGGGGGGACGTATCCGGGGCGGATCGTGATCTACCCGCAGATCGACCTGCCGCTGACGCCGATCGAGGACCTGACCGCCGACGGGCGCTGGACGCGCGAGGCGGAGGCCGCGTTGCTCGAACGGCTGCTCAGAACGTGAAAGCAGCCGCGTCACAACGTCGCCCCGGGGTTGTCCGCACGCGGGGCGGAGCCGATAATACGGTGACCCCGACGCGAAAGGAGACCGCCGTGACCGACCGGACCGACCGCCGCACCTGGCGCGGCCTCATCGGGATGCTGAGCCTCGTGGCGGCCCTGGGCCTGGCCGCCGGGTGCCCGAGCGAGAGCCAGCCGCACACGCCCTCCGCCCCCGACGCCGACGCGCCCGACGCCCCGCCCGCGGAAGACGCCGGCGGCGAGGCCGGCCATGCCGCCGTGACACTGACGGACGCGGCCTTCGACGCGACGGTGGCCGAGGGCGTCACGCTGGTCGATTTCTGGGCCTCGTGGTGCCCGCCGTGCCGGCGGCAGGGGCCGATCGTCGAGGAACTGGCCGGGGCCTACGCCGGCAAGGCGACCGTGGCGAAGCTGGACGTCGAGGCCAACCCGAAGACGCCCGAGCAGTTCGGCGTCCAGGGCATCCCGACGCTGATCGTTTTCAAGGACGGCGAGGTGGCGGAACGGTTCGTCGGTCTGCGCGATTACGAGACGCTGGCGGCGGCGCTCGACAAGGCCCTGGCCGAGTAGCGGCGGCCCCGCCCACGGTGTGACGCGAGCGTGAAGCCGGTGCGGCGCCAGCTTCGCGTATTGACCCCCATCGACGGCCGCGCCTAGAATTCGAGCGACGGGGACACGCGGGTCCCCCCCATTTCGGCCACGCGGGGATTGATTGCCATGGGCTGTTCGCCGACGCAGTGCCGGTTCCTGTCGCGGGGGTCGCACCTGCTCCTTTCGCTCGACGGAGACGGCACCGTGCGCGAAGTGGACGCGGGGCACCCCGAGGTGCTGGACCGGCCGGCGACCGAGGTGGTCGGGGCGGCGCTGGCGGCGCTGGTGGCGCCGGACCAGCGGCGGCACCTGGCACGGGTACTGGCCCGGTGCGAGACGGGCCAGGCGGTCTGGGACGAGCTCGTCTTCGCGGCCGCCGACGGCTCGCCGCGCCCCATGCTCTGCTGCTTTCAGCCGATGGGCACGGGCAACGGCGACGGGAGCCTGCTGCTGACGGCGCTCGACCGGTCGGCCCTGGAGGCGAAGGCGCGGGCGGAGGCGGCCGCGGTGATGGCCCACCTGGCGCTCGGGCTGCACAGGCCGGCCCACCGGCTGATGCAGGCGTTGGCGGTCGTGGAGAGCGAGCCCCCCTGCGCACGGGCCGCCGACACCTGCCGCGGCGAGGTCCGGGCCCTCCTCGAAACCGTCAGCCGCGCCTCCGCCTGGGCCGACTTCGACGCCCCCGCCGGCTCGGTGGCCGACGCCGTGGCGGTCGTCGAGGCGACGGTGCATCAACTGGAGGCCGACGAGGCGTTCGCGGGGCTCTCGGTGGAGCTGGAAGCGGGCGAGGCGAGCCTGCCGGCGGCGGTGCACCCGGTGGGACTGGCGTGCGCGGTGATGCACGCGGCGGCGGCGGCGCGCGACGCGACCGCCCGCACGCGCGACGGCCGCCTCCGCATCCGCCTCCACCGCGAGAACGGCCGCGTCGTCCTCGAACTCGCCGACAACGGGGCCGGCCTGGACCGCGAGCACGCGGCGTGCGCGTTCACGCCGTGCGAGACGTGCGGCGGGGGGCTGGACCTGGCGGCGTGTGCGGACCTGGTGCGGACGATGGGCGGGACCATCCGGCTCCACAGCCGGCCGCGCCAGGGCTCGACGCTGATTCTCACGTTTCCGGCCGTGGCGCGGGCCTGAGCGAGGCGGCCGGGGCGGATCGCGACATCCGATTTGACAGAAGCCGGATAATGAGGTATTCTTCGTACGTCATTGTGCAACTTCGTAGACGAGGGGGGCCCATGGACAGGGCCTCGGGGACAGTGCGTGCCCTTGGGCCCGGCATCGCCGTTGCCGCCCCGGCATGGACGACGCCGCGACGCCGATGAAGGCTCGGCTGGCGCTGCGGCCGGCCGGCAGGGGGCGCCTGGGAGGCGTTCTTCCGGATACCAGCGGCCATGGCGACGCGGTGAGCGCCGGCCTGGTCGGGGGGTCTGCGGCGCGGGCACGCGCCATGGTGTGGCTGGACTGGCTGTGACGATGGGCTTGCCGTCGCCGGGGGCTTGGGGCCGATCCGCCGCCGGCGTTGACCTGAGCATGTTCAATAGGGAGGGGTGTCATGCGTGCCAGCACCGCTGTCCGGATTTCCGTTGTGGCGTTGTTCGCGGCTGTTCTGCTTCCCCTGACGCCGGCCCAGGCCGACCTGGTCTGCCGCCTGACGTTCGATGACGCCGGCAATCTTGGCGAGGATTCGTCCGGCCACCCCCATGACGCGGCGATTTCCGGCTCGCCCACGTACGACGCGGGCGGCGTCAGCGGCGGCAGCAGCTCCCACGTCTATGGCGACACCTACTCCTGGTCCGGCGGCGCGGACCCGGTGGCCAATATCGTCGCGGCCGATTTCACCTTCTCGCTGTGGGTGAAGACCACGCAGGTCTACGGCTCCAACGGCGCGCCCGCCCACGACGGTGCGGGCCTCGTCTGGTCGGACTACCCCGGTGGCACCCCCGGCCCGGAAGGGGACACCATCCCGATGGCCCTGACGGGGTCGCAGCTGGCCGGCTGGACGGACGGAGGGCTGTACCACTCCACCTCCAACATCAATACCGGCGTTTGGGTGCACCTCGTCGTGGCCCGCGAGGCCGACCCCGCGGACGGTTTCACGGCCGTCTACATCGACGGGAAACGCGAAGTCCTCATCGACAGCGGCAATGACGACATGTCGTATATCAACCAGATTGTGCTCGGCGGCAACCCCCTGGACGGGCGGTACTACAGCGGCCTGATGGATGAGTTCCAGGTCTACAACGAGGCCCTGACGGCCGCGCAGGTCGCTTACCTGTACGCGAATCCCGGTCAGGTGGTGCCCGAGCCGACGACGGTGGGGCTGCTGGCGCTGGGCGGAGTGGCGCTGCTGCGTCGCCGGGCGGCCTGAGCGCACCGGGGTCCCCGAACCGAACCGCGCCCCGCGGGCGTCGTCCGCGGGGCGTTCTGCTGCGCCGACGCGGGTCGCCCCGCTTTGCCCGTAACCGACGTGAGGCCCGCGGGGTTCCTCAAGTGGCCGGCGGTGCCCTCCGGCGGAGCCGCCCCGGCGGTCGGCCGGCCCCGAGGAGAAGACCATGATGACACGCTTTTCGGCCCTGTGCGCCGCCTGCCTCCTGCTTGCCCCGGCATCGGCCTTCGCGGGCGAGGCCGTGCCCTACGGGCACGCGGATTTCTACCCGACGGCCGAGCGGCCGGCCGAGCTCCGGGGCGACGGAACCGGCCACTTCCCCGCGGCGACGCCCCCGCGGACGTGGGACTTCCGCACGGGGGAAAACATCGTCTGGGAATGCCGGTTGCCCGGGTGGGGCTACAGCTCGCCCATCGTGGTCGGCGACAAGGTCTTCGTCACCTGCGACTGGAACAAGCTGGTGTGCGTCGACGCGCGGACCGGGAAGGTCGCCTGGGTGCGGACCAATGAGACGTACGACCTGGTGGGCGGCGACAAGGCCCCCGCGCTGCGGGCCCTGTTCGAGAAGGTCACGGGCGACTGGCTGGAAGCCTGGCAGTGCTGTTGGGAGATCGCGTACCTGACGTGGAAGCTGGACGTCATCGAGGCCGCCACGTCCGGCGCCGCCTGGCCGGAGGGCACGTACGGCCACGCCGGCCGCGTCCGCAGGGGCGGCGGAAGCATCCCGGGCGACCACCTGAGCGAGGCGGACCAAAAGGCCGTCCTGGCGAAGGCGGCGGCGATCCCGGAGGCGGAGGTGGCGGCGATGCGGACCCGCTTGGCCGCCCTCCAGATGAAGCGCGAGGCCCACCAGTGGGGGCCGAACGTCAGCGCCTACGTCCCGCGGCTGTGCCCGTACGAGCGCGGGAGCAAGAAGGAGGGGGCCTACAAGAAGACGATCAACGAGGCCCTGAAGACCCTGACGCCGCACGGCCTCTTCACCGACTTCTGGAACGGGTGGATGAGCGTGTCGTTCCCGACGCCCGCCTCCGACGGCGAGCACGTCTACGTCATGTTCAGCCAGTGCCAGGTCGCCTGCTACGACCTGGAGGGCAACCGCAAGTGGCTGCGCGTCTTCACGGAGGACGCGGTCACGGCGCGGCTGGACCAGAACTACTCGGCGTCGCCGATCCTCGCCGATGACAAGCTGATCGTCCTGTTCGGCGGACGGGAGAACAAGGCGGACAGCTGGACCCGCATCCGCGCCCTGGACAAGGCGACGGGCGAGGTCCTCTGGTCCCGCAAGCAGCCGTTCGTCGCGTCCAGCCACAGCTTCCCCCAGGTCGTCCGGGTGAAGCACGGCGGCATCGACGCGATCGCCACCGGCGCCGGCGCCATCCTCCGGACCGCCGACGGCAAGCCGCTCCTCGAGCACCTGCCGGCGCCGATCGCGCCGCCCCTGGTCCACGACAACGAGGTCTACATCACCTGCGGGGCCGGCGAGGCGTCGGGCGGCGGCGCCCGCATGAAGGTCGTCCTGACCGGCGAGGGGAACGACCTGGCCGCCAAAGTCGCCTGGGGCCACCTGCCCGACAAGCACAAGTCGGTGGCGTGGTTCACGTACGCCTCGGAGCATTTCCCCGAGGCGCCGCTGACGGCGTTCCCGTACAAGTCGGCCCCGGCCACGAACGTCGGGGGCCTCTGGCACGACGGCCGCATCCTCTACGGCGCCGACCCCCGGGACATCGTCGACGCCGCCACCGGCGAGGTCCTCTCCCAACCCACGGGGCGCGACAGGCGGCTGGACGGCAAAGAGGGCCGGGGCCACCTGGTCCGTGCGGGCGACGTCCTGGTCACCGCCTGCAACGGCACGGTCGTCCGGGTCCACGACTTGGCGGACCCGTCCAAGGTCCTGGCCGTCAACCACGTCGGCAGCGGGTACCACCGGCAGATTCAACTCCTGGAGATGCCCGGCGAGGACGCGGTCCGGGCGATCCGCGAGCTGCCCTGGCTGCCCCACGCGTCGGACTGGGCGCTTCTGCAGACCACCCCCTGGCCCCAGGGCGACCGGCTCTACATCCGGGCCAAGGACACGCTCTGGTGCGTCGGGACGAAGTGAGGCCGACCGACCATGCGGCGATCGGGGGGGGGGGCCGCCGGCCGTCCCCTCGGACCGGCCAGGGCATGGGCCGCGCGCGACGCGCGACAAAAGAACCGTTCCTCCCGGGCCGATTCCGCGTATAAAGGGCACGGCCCACGAACCGGAAAGGACTGCCATGCGCATGCACCCGCCACGTACCCTCGTTTCCGCCCTTGCCCTTGTCCTCGGGGCCCTGGCCCTGGCGGCCGGCGTGGCCCCCGCGGCGGCCGGCGAGGCCGAGGCGACCGCCATGGAAGACGGCTGGGACATCAAGCTGCACGGTTTCTACGGCGACGTGCCCTTCACGATCTACGCCCGGTCGGTCGAGGGCCGGTGGCTCGCCGCCGTCGGCTCGTCGCTCGACAGGAGCGCCGGCGGACAGGGCAAGCGGGCCTACAACACCAGCTGGCAGTACGTGGACATGTCCGAGGTCCCGATCGTCGATGGCCGCATGAAGGGGCCGATCACCGTCTGGATGACGCCGGACCTGTGGGTGCCGACGAACCACCGCTCGTTCAAGATCGTCTTCGAGGTCGACGCCAGGCTGACCGACGAGGGCATCGTCGAGGGCACGTGGACGTCCAAGCGCCCGGACGTCGACGAGCCGACGCTGGACAACATGAACTTCAAGGGCGGCAAGCTGACCAGCTTCACCAAGCCGCAGGAGGCCCTCGCGCTGCCGGACGAGCTGACCCTGCAGCTCAACCTCCAGGGGATGCTCTACGGCAGCAAGCCCGACTTCAAGGAACGGTGCCTGGTCCTCTACCTGGGCTTCAAGGAGGGCAAGCTGGTCAAGGCCAGCCACGGCGTGATGAGCCTGAAGCGCGAGGTCTACGCCCAGCGGGAACTGGCGGTCGAGGGCCAGACGTTCGAGGTGAGCGAGGACGGGTTCGCCGGGACGGTCCGCATCCCGACCGAGACGCTCGACCTGGAGCCGTGCACGTACGTGGTCGAGATGAAGGGCCACTTCCAGGGCGGCCTGGCGGTCGGCGCCGGCACTGTCACGGTCGAGCGGTCCGGCCACGACGACGTGGTCCTCAAGACCTCCTGCGACGGGGTGTGGCGCGAGGGCGTCAGCGAGGTCGTCTACCGCGACCGGCTGAAGGAGCCGTGGTTCGTGACGGTGCCGGACCACGAACCCGTGAAGCCGGGCGAGCACCCGCGGCTGCTCTTCCGCGAGTCGGACCTGCCGGCCCTGCGCAAGCGGGCGGAGACCCCCGAGGGCCGGGCCATCCTGAAGCGCCTCCGCTACCTGCTGGACGCCGCCGACGGCGACGGGCCGGCCAAGGTCTACAGCGACGCGACGCACGCCTACATGGGCGGCGGGTACAACAACACCGTCGTCGACGAGCCCGGCGTCTACACCTTCAGCCACGTCGCGGGCTACGGCCTGCTGTACCAGCTCACCGGGGACAAGATGTATGCCGCGCTGGGCAAGGACGCCTTCGAGCGGGCCCTGAAGGGCCAGCGCGACCGCGACGACCGCTACTCCTTCGTGAAACCCGGCGGCGCGCTCCGCGCCGGGCCGACCCTCGGCTGGTACGCCGTCGGCTACGACCTCTGCTACGACGGGTGGGACGAGACCACGCGGCAGACGTTCACGAAGGCCATCGCCGAGTACGCCGTCGGCGACGCCTACGACCTGGAGGACCTGGCGCGCGGCACGATGCCGCCGGGGTCGAACCACTTCGGCATGCAGGTGGGCGGGGCGTCGCTGGCGCTGCTGGCGGTCAAGGACGAGCCCGGCGTGGACGGCGAGCGCATCGACCTCCTGCTCCGCATCGCGCGGCGAAGCATGATCCGCAACATCACCGAGGGCTTCGGCGAGGGCGGCTTCTTCAAGGAGGGCGGCGGCACCGGGTCCATGGCCACGTTCATCACCTACCTGT
>CAYNLG010000101.1:0-11122 GCA_964397995.1 uncultured Anaerolineales bacterium | reverse complement strand
GGGGGGGGGGGGGGGGGGGGGGGGTGGTTGGGCGCCGCGGGCGTAGATGCGGCCGAAGGGGGTCTGGTCGTAGAGGGAGGCGACGTCGACCTCGTAGCGGGTCTGCTCGACGCAGTCGAAGGGCTCGGCCCACTGGCCGCTCTCGTAGCGCAAGAGCATCTTGACGGCAGCGCTGCCGCCCGGCGGGCCGCCGGGTCGCCCCCGGCCCCCCCCCCGCCCCCGCCGATGTCCACGTCGGCCCAGACGTCGGTGACGAGGTCGTGGCAGACGTAGTCGACGGCCGCGTCGGCTGACAGGGTGAACTGGGTCTGGATGGCGAAGCTCCGGGCGGTGCTCCGGTCCACGCCGCTCATCGTGATGAACGTCACGCCGATGACGGCCAGGATCGCGAGCAGCCCGAGCACGACCACCAGCACGGAGCCGCAACGTCTCATGGGTTATCCTCCGGAAAGGTGCGGCGGCCCGGCTCACGGGTCGCCGAGGTAGAAGACCTCCTGCAGCACGTACCCGCGGAAGCGTTCGCCCGACTCGGCGGGGCTGAGGTCCTTGGGATCGTGGACGGCGATGGTGACGCGGATGGCCTTCGGCCAGACGCCGGTCTCCTCGGTGTCGAAGAGCTCCTCGATCTCCGCCAGGGGCAGGTCGTCCCGCTCCGTCGACACCCACTGGCCGCCGCCCGGCGACGTCTCGTCCCAGCCCTCGTCGGTGACCCAGTCCTTCCAGTACTCGACGAAGAACTCGCTGGCGCAGGTGGCCATGACGCGCCGAAGGGTGACCGACTCCGGCCCCGTTACGCCGCGCCCGTCGCTCCACGGGTAGACGACCATCTGGTCGCCGGCGCGGACGGGCCGGCTGAGGCTTGGGGCGGCGGCCAGTTCGCCCGGGACGCGGGCGCCGGAGGCCTCCTCGAAGTCGGCCACGGTGCCCTGCCGCCCCGAGAGCACCCACACGCCTCGCCCCAGCACGCCCCGCCGCGGGTCCACCGACTCGCCGTCCACCTGGAGGAAGGCGTCGGGGGTGGTGACGTAGTTGGTGTAGAGGACCTCGGCGCCGGTGGAACGGGAGCCCTGGAGGCCGGTCCACTCGCCGACGCTGACGAAGGCGAGGGCGTCGCGGTGGTACTCGGCGCCGCTGCTGGTGTGGGTGTCGGGGCTGATGCGGAGGTAGTTTTGGCGCGACAGGCCCCGCAGGTCGCGGTTCAGGTGGTCCAGGACCGCCCGGAGTTGCTGGTGGGCGTAGCTGATGGCCTCGGCCTCGCCGGCGGTGGTGGTGATGATGCCGAAGACCTCGACGACGCCGGCCATCATGATGGTCATCAGCGCCGCCGCCGTCACCAGCTCGACCAGGGTGAACCCCGCCCGGCGTCGCCGGGTCCGCGTGTGGTGCAACGTGCGATGCATCGGCTCACTCCCCAATGATCGTGTGGTAGGCGGCCACGGCGCGGGCATGGCTGGTCCACGTGGTCTGGGCCTCGCCGTCGCCGCTGCCGGAGTCGGTCCACAGCTTGCGCGGGGCCACATAGATGTCGCGGCTCGTGAGGCTGGCGCTGGTGCCTTCGACCTCGTCGACCAGGTACGCCTCGCCGCGCCCCATTCGCGTGTCCTGGATGTAGCCGCCCGGCCCGGCCCGGGTCACAAGGTCCTCGTCCTCCCACTGGCCGTAGTCGCGGCCCTCCAGCGGCCGCGCCCCCTGGGCCCGCATCACCAGGATGGTCGTCCGCCAGGGGCCGGTCTCCGAGAGCGGCGTCATGTACACCATGGCCGTGAAGTGGCCGGCGTCCCAGGCGTAGTCCGCTTCCGGGTACGTGCGGTCTTCCTGGTACAGGAACTCGCCGGGGCTGTAGACGGCCAGCGACTGGGGCAGGGCCGAGTCCGGCATCCGCTGCGTCACCCGGTTGGCCTCGCGGAGGGCCCAGCGGATGACCGCGCGGCGGCGGGCCCGCAGCATGGCCGCCACCGACCGGGCACAGAGGCTGGCTCGGGTCATCTCGTCGCTGCGGCGGCTCTCGCTGATGGCCACGGGAAAGACCGACGCCACCATGGTCATCCCGACGCCGAGGATGCCGATGGCCATCAGGATCTCGGTCAGCGTGAAACCGCCACGGCGTTGCCGTCTCAGGCCTTTCATCAGGTCGGCTCCTTGCGCCGCCAGGGCGCGCTTCGTGTCCGTCCGTCGGCATTATAGCCGCGGAGGGGGCGGCCAGCAACGGTTCGGCGGCCGTTCGGCGCGCCGGCGGCGCCATACGGCCCGTCCGGCGGCGTTCGCGGCCCGGTTGGCGCCCCGAAACGGCGTGCCGCGGGGGCAAACGCCCGCGCAGGCCCCCGTATACGGGCTGAAAGGCCCGAAAGTGTACTGAATCCCACCTGTCCATTTGCCACATCGGCCCTCACGACCCCGCCAGCGGCGTCGCCGAAGCGATTGACGCCCGCCCCGTCCGGCCCTACACTCGTCCCGACCCGAAATATGGAAGGTCCGGCATGAACGACCGCGAGCGGTTCCTCGCCACCATGCGGTACCAGCCCCGCGACCGATGCCCCATGTGGGACTTCGGTTTCTGGGCCCAGACCCTCGACCGCTGGCACGGCGAGGGCCTCCCCGCCGAGGTGGACACCCACCGCAAGGCCGCCGACTTCTTCGGCATGGACGCCTTCGACACCGGCCTCGACGGCGGGGCCGGCCTCTGCCCCGGGTTCCCCTCCGAGGTCGTCCGCGAGGACGCCCGGTACCGGTACGTGCGGCGAAGCGACGGCGTCGTCGAGAAACAGCACAAGCACTCGGTCACCATCCCGGACCCGGTCGAGCACCTCCTCACGGGCCGCGACACCTGGCCCCTGTACCGCGACCGGCTCCGGCCCGCCGACCCTTGCCGCGTGCCCGACGACCTGGCCGAGCAGCTGGCCCCGCACGCCGATGCCGGGCGGACCTGGCCGCTGGCCATCGGGGCGGGCAGCCTGTACGGCTGGCTCCGCGACTGGATCGGCATCGAGCGGCTGAGCCTGCTGCTCTACGACGACCGGGCGCTGGTCGAGGAGATGGTCGAGCGCCTCGGCGACTGCGCGGTGGCGGGTCTGACGGCCCGGTTCGAGGCGGCCGACGCGGCCGGGGTGACGTTCGACTACGTCCGCATGTGGGAGGACATCGCCTTCAACCGCGGGCCGCTCATCGGGCCGACGATGTTCCGCGAAATCTGCGGGCCGCACTACCGCCGCATCACCGACCTGGCCCGCGCCCACGGCACCGAGGTCGTGATGCTCGACTGCGACGGGAAGATCGACGCCCTCCTTCCCGTGTGGCTCGCGTGCGGCGTCAACTGCATGTTCCCGGTCGAGATCGGCGACTGGCACGACCCGTACGAGCTGCGCCGCACGTTCGGCAAAGAGCTGCTGATGCGCGGGGGCTTCAGCAAGCGGATCCTCGCGACGACGCCGGAGGCGATCACCGCCGAGGTGGAGCGGCTGGCCGACCTGGTGGAGGAAGGGGCCTTCATCCCGCACTGCGACCACCGCGTCCCGCCCGACGTGCCCCTGGCGAACTACGTCCACTACGTCCGCGAAGCGAAGCGCGTGTGGGGCAAGGGCCTCGAGAACCTGAAGCCGATGGGGGAGCTGCGGTGAGGCAGTGAGTCAGTGACGAAGTGACGTAATGAAAGGCCAACAGCGAACGGCGAACGACGAACGACGAGGACCTCGCCGACCGCCGGTTGTTTGCCGTTACTCCGTTACTGCGCCACGGCGTTACTCGGCCGCGCGACGCGGCTAACCTCGCCCTCGGCGCCGCCTTTGCCCCCGCCCCCGCGGCTTCCCCGCCTTCTTCGCCTTCTCCCGGTGCGCCCGGTACACCACCCGGATCGGCACCTCCGGGAACGGCAGCTCGTCCCGGAACCGGTTCACCACGTACCGCCGGTAGCTCTGGCTGAACAGGTCCGGGTCGTTGACCGAGAGCACGATCGTCGGCGGCTGGACGGCCACCTGGGTGGCGAAGTAGACGCGCGGCAACCGGGTCCGCGGGGAGGGCGGCCGCTTGCGGCGCAGCGTCGCCTCGACCACCTCGTTCAGCTCCGCCGTCGGCACCCGGGTCCGGGCCTGCTTGAACAGTGACCGGGCCAGGTCGACCGTCCGCTGCACGTTCCGCCCGTCCTTCGCCGTCGTGAACGCCACCGGCGCGTACGCCAGGCCCGGCAGCGACGCCGTCAGGTAGTCCGCGTACTCGCCCGTCGTCGCCTGCCCCTTCGCCAGGTCCCACTTGTTGACCACGAAGACCACCGGCGTGTGGCCGCCCTCGACCTCGGCGGCCAGTTTCTTGTCGACGCGGCTGAGGGGGGTGGTCGCGTCGATCAGGAGGAGCACGACGTCGGCGCGGCGAATGGAGCTCATCGCGCGGGTCAGGCTGTAGAACTCGATGTCGTCCTGGAGGGACTTCTTCTTGCGGACGCCGGCGGTGTCGATGGCCATGTACGTCAGGCCGTCCTTCTCGAAGCGGATGTCGATGGCGTCGCGCGTCGTCCCGGGGATTTCCGAGACGATGACCCGCTCCGACCCCGCCAGGGCGTTGATGAAGGTGCTCTTGCCGGCGTTGCGTTTGCCGACGACGGCCACGCGCATCGCCACGTCGGCCGGCCGCTCGTCGGCCGCCTCCGCCAGGGCCGCCGTCACGGCGTCCATCAGCTCGTGCCGCCCGCGCCCGTGCTTGGCGCTGACGGGCAGGACCGGGTCGTAGCCCAGGGCGAAGAACTCCGCCACCCCCGCCGTCGCCAGCTTGTCGTTGTCGGCCTTGTTCGCCGCCACGATGATCGGGCATTCGACCGCGCGCAGCCGGGTCGCGACCTCCTCGTCCAGCGGCAGGCGTCCCGCCTGGACGTCCACGACGAAGAGCACCAGCGACGCCTCGGCCAGGGCCGTGTCGATCTGGCGGGTGACGTCGGCGGCCAGTTCGGCCGTCGTCTCGAACTCCATGCCGCCGGTGTCGACCAGCTCCATCCACCGGCCGTTCGCCTCCACGAGCGTCGAGACGCGGTCGCGCGTCACGCCGGCGGTCGGCTCGACGATGGCGATGCGGTGGCGGGCCAGGCAGTTCAGCAGGCTGGACTTGCCGACGTTGGGTCGGCCCACGATGGCGACGACGGGAAGGGCCATGGCTGGGAGTCCGGGGGCGCGGCGGCGCCCCGCCGCCTCACTTCGGCGTAAATTCCTTGAGCGGCAGCGTGACCTCGCGGCCCGAGCGGGCCGACTCGTAGATCGCGCAGATGACCTCGACGGCCCGCTTGTGCTCGCGGCCCGTCACCAGGGGCTCGCCCCCCGTCCGCGCCGCCCGGGCGATGTCGTCCAGGTTCCGCGCGAACAGGTTGCCGTGCATCACCGTCGGGTCGGCGGCCGCGCCCACGTCCTCGCCGCGGTCCGCGTCCTCTTTCGCCTCGCCGCCTTCCTCGTCCTTCAGCTTCCAGAGGTCGATCTTGTCGCCCGTCAGGTAGACCATGCCGGCGTTGCCCATGACCTGGTGCTCGACGCCGGAGCCGGGATAGGCGGCGGTGGTGCCCTGGATGACGCCGAAGGCGCCGCATTCGAACTCGCAGACGGCCACCGAGACGTCCTCGACCTCGATGCGCTCGTGCGTCAGGAGCGTGGCGTAGGCCTGGAGGCGCTTCAACGGGCCGCCGAACCACAGCATCAGGTCGATGGCGTGGATGCTCTGGTTCATCAGCGCCCCGCCGCCGTCCAACTCCCACGTCCCGCGCCAGTCGCCGGAGTCGTAGTACTCCTGCGTCCGCCACCACGGCGTCAGGCAGTTGAGCAGGGAGAGCCTGCCGAGGCGGCCGGCGTCGATGGCGTCCTTGAGCCTGCGGACGTCGTCGGCGTACCGGTGCTGGTAGATGCCGCCCAGGACCGTCCCCGCCTGGTCGAACGCCGCGACGATCTCGTCGCACCGCTGCGGCGTCACGTCGAGCGGTTTCTCGCAGATGCAGTGCTTGCCGGCGGCGGCGGCGGCGAGGGCGACCTCGCCGTGCAGCCCGCTCGGGACGCCCACGTCGATGACGTCGATGTCGTCGCGCCCGAGCACCTCGTCCACGGACGTGAACCAGGGGACGTCGTGGGCCTCGCCGAGCGCCTTCGCGCGGGCCTCCACCACGTCCACCACGGCCGCCATCTCGATCTCCCGCGTCTCCTGGTACGCCTTGGCGTGGCCGCGCCCGATGTTGCCGCATCCGACCAGGGCCGACTTCAGCATCGCGTCTCTCCTTGGGGTCTCGGTTCCGGTGCGGAGGCTTGGGGCGGGGCAGGGGGCGCCGGGTGCCGGGCTCGGGCCCTCAGGCCTCCGGCCGCACCCGCGCCCAGCGGCGCTTGCCCACCTGGAGCAGCCGTTCCCCCTCCAGCGCGACGAACGCCTTCGGGTCGGTCATCACCTCGTCGTCCAGCCGCACGCCGCCCTGCTTCACCAGGCGCATCGCCTCGCCGTTCGACGAGGCGAACCCCGCCGCCACGATCAGCCGCGCCAAGCCCATCCGCCCGTCGGCCTCCCGCTCCGACGCGGGGACCTCCATCGCCGGAATCTCGCTCGGCTTCTCCTTCTCGGCGAAGACGCGGCGGAACTCGTGGGCGGCGGCGTCGGCGGCCGCCTCGTCGTGGTACCGCGCCGTGATCGTCCGCGCGAGCTGCTCCTTGGCCTTTCGCGGATGCGTCGCGCGCAGCGTCTCACGCACCTCCGCCAGCGGCACCCGCGTCAGCAGCGTCCAGTAGTTCTCCATCAACTCGTCCGGCAGGCTCATCAGCTTGCCGAACATCTCCCCGGCCGCCTCCGTCACCCCGACGTAGTTCCCCTTGCTCTTCGACATCTTCTCCCGGCCGTCCAGGCCCACCAGCAGGGGCATCGTCATGACGACCTGCGGCTCGGCGTCCGCCCCGCGCATCAGCTCCCGCCCCGCCAGGCAGTTGAACGTCTGGTCCGTCCCGCCCAGCTCCACGTCCGCCTCGACGACCACCGAGTCGTACGCCTGCATCAGCGGGTACAGCAGCTCGTGGACCCCGATCGGGTCCCCCGCCGCATGCCGCTTCGCGAACGAGTCCCGCTCCAGCATCTGGGCCACGGTCATCTGCGACGCCAGCCGCAGCGTGTCCGCGAAGGTCATCCGGGCGAGCCACTCGCCGTTGCGCCGGATCTCGCACCGCGCGGGGCGCGTGTCCAGAATCCGCCCCGCCTGCGCGAAGTACGTCTCGGCGTTGGCGTCGATGGCCGCGTCCGACAGCACCGGCCGCGTGTGGTCCTGCCCCGACGGGTCCCCGATCCGCGCCGTGTAGTCCCCGATGATCAGCACCGCCGTGTGCCCGAGGTCCTGGAACTGCCGCATCTTCCCCATCACCACCGTGTGCCCGAGGTGCAGGTCCGGTGCCGTCGGGTCCATCCCGAGCTTGATGCGCAGCGGCCGCCCCTCGGCGACCGACCGGGCCAGCTTCGCCTGCAGCGCCGCCTCGGTGTAGATGCCGACCGCCCCGCGCCGCAGTACGTCGAGCTGGCGGCTCGCCTCGTCCTTCACCGATTGCGGCAACGCGTCGAGGTCCATCGGGTCCGTCCTCTGCGGGGGTGGTCGTAAGGAGGGGCCATCATAGGCGCGCCCGGCGGCAAGGCAAGCCCTTTCCCGCGCCGGGGCCGGCAGTTCGGGAGTCGGGATACGCGACGCCTCCCCCCGCCCCCGCGGCGACGTACTGCGCTTCGGCGGCGCTATGAATCCTGTCCCCCGAACTCCTGGGGCTCGGGCGTCTCCGGCGCCGCCCCGTCCGGCGCCGCCCCGTCCGGCGAGGCCGCCCCCTCGATCTGGCGGATCACCGTCCCCAGCTCGTCCATCGCGCGGCCATAGGTGGCCCAGTCGCCCGCCCGCTGCGCCCGCAGCGCCTCCTCAAACAGTTGCGACGCCCGCTGGATCAGCGTCCCGACGGCCTGCGGCGTCCCCTCGGCCGGCGGCTGGTACGTCGTCCCCGGCGGGACCTCCGTCGGCGGCGATGGCGCCGCTTGCCCGAACACCGCCGCCAACGCCTCCGCCAGCGTCGGACGCATCGCAATCGCGTCCTTCGTCGCCACGATCACCCGCTTCAGCTCCGGGAACGGCGTCTGCTCGCTGTCCAGGTACAGCGGCTCGACGTACAGCACCGACCCCGCCACCGGAATCACCAGCAGGTTCCCGCGGCCGACGCGGCTGCCCATCTGGTCCCACAGCGTGAGCTGCTGGCTGATCGCGTCCGTCTTGTCGATCCGCGCCTCCACCTGGCTCGGCCCCTGGATCAGCCGGTCCTTCGGGAACTGGAAGACCAGCAGCTTCCCGTACTGCTCGCCGTCGCACCGCCCCGCCATCCACCCGACCATGTTGTTCTTGGCGCGCGGCGAGAAGGGCAGCATCAGCAGGTACTCGGGCTCGGTCTCCCCCGGCAGCGTCATGATCACGTAATAGCTGACGACCGGCGTCGGCGCGTTCTGCCCCTGCCGGCTGCTCCAGTTGAACTCCATCGGCCGCTCCCACAGGTCCTCCTTGTTGTAGAAGACCGTCGGGTCGGTCATGTGATATCGCATGTACACCGCCGCCTGCGTCTCGAAGAGGTCGACCGGGTACCGCAGGTGCCGCCGCAGCCCCGCCGGCATCGCCTCCATCGGCTCGAACAGGCTCGGGAACACCGCCGCCGCCGTCCGCACCAGCGGGTCCGACGGGTCCGCCACGTAGAACCGCACCGTCCCGTCGTAGGCGTCCACGACCGCTTTGACGGCGTTGCGGATGTAGTTCGGCCCCCGTCGCAGGCCCCCCGCCTGGACCCGCGCGGAGTACGGGTACCGGTCCGTAAACGTGTACGCGTCCAGAATCCACACAATCCGCCCGTCGTGCACCACCGGGTACGGGTCCCGGTCGTACTGGAGGAACGGGGCGATCCGTCCCACACGCCCCATCACGTCCCGCCGCCACAGCAGCCGCGTCTCGCTCGTGAACGTCGTCGTCACCAGCACGTTCACGTCGCCCAGCACGTACGCAAAGAGCAGCCGCCGCGCCAGCGACGTGATCGGAATCCCCGCCTTCCCGTCGTACCGCGTCTCCACGTTCGAGTCGCCCATCGGGTAATGGAACTCCTTCGTCGTCGTCCCGACGAAGACCGGCGCGTCCGTCCGCTCCCCGAAATAGACCCCCGCCCGCTCCAGCGGAATGCCCACGCTCTCGGCGGAGCGCGGCGGGATGTTCTCGATCCAGAAGTGCGGCGTGCCGTTCGGGCTCACCTCGTTGACGGGGCTCATCACCAGCCCGTACCCGTGCGTGTAGATCAGCCGCTCGTTCACCCACGTCCGGCTCTGCCGGTCCAGCCGCCCCTGCTCCAGCTCCCGCACCGCCACGCTCACCTGCCGGTAGTCGCCGGGAATCCTGTACCGGTCGACGTCCGGCGTGTTGAAGAGATAATAGGTCCGGAGCCCCTGGAGCTCCTGGTAGACGTCCCGCAGCACCCGGTAATCCCAGAGCCGGATGTTCCGGATCGTCCCCTCGGCCACCGCCATGTCCTCCGCCGTCAGGCCCCGCTCCCCGGGGTACTCGCGGACGGTGACCGCCCCGAGGCCGAACGCCTCGCGCGTGGCCCGGATGTTGTGGGCAAGGTACTCGCGCTCCAGGGCGAGCTCGTTCGGCTGGACCTTCAGCCGCTGCACCAGCCCCGGCGCGATGAAGAGCACCAGCACGTGCGCCGCCGCCACCACCAGCGGCGCCGCCATCGCCGGCCGCTTCTTCTGCGCAAACCCCGCATACACCATCAGCCCCGCCGCCGCCGCGCTCGCCGCCACCAGCACCCAGGTCCCCGGCAGCCGCACGTGCACGTCCGTCCACCCGGCCCCGAACACCACCCCCGCCGGGCGCAGGAGCAACTCGAACCGCGTCAGCCAGTACCCGAACCCGACCGTCAGGAAGAACAACGCCCCGAGCAACGCCATGTGCCGCGTCGCCGCCTTCGTCAGCCGGATGTACTGCGTCCCGATCGCCCCGTGGACGAAGTACGCGATCCCCGCGGCCGCCAGCCCCAGCAGCGTAAGCCACAGCACCAGGCTTTGGATCTCCTCCAGCACCGGCAGGGCGTAGACGTAGAAACCGACGTTGCGGCCAAGGATGGGGTCGGTCGCCACGAAAGGCTGCCCGTGCAGGAACTGGAGCAGCGTGTACCACTTCGGCTGCGTCCCGAGGCCCCGCGTCGAGTAGCCCTGGGCCATCGCCAGGGCGATCGCCAGCACCATCAGGCCCCCCACGACGCGCAGCATCTGACGCAGGTGCGCCGGCGTCAGCCACGGGTGCACCTCCGTCAGCCCCAGCCGCCGCCCCGGCGCCAGCCGCGCCGCCAGCATCGCGTTCCCCGCCAGCCACCCCGCCACGACGACGAACACGCCGCCCCCGATGGCCAGCTCCGTCCAGAGAATCCTCGTGAAGACGGAGGCGTAGCCGAGGGCCTCGAACCAGAGGTAATCGGCGAGAAGCCCCGTCACCCGCCCGACGATCCAGAAGCCGAACCCGACGGCAATGACGATGGCGATGAGTTTGTGCTGGCGTTGCATGATGGGCCCCCGGCCCCGACACGCCCGGGGCGCATCCCCGGCCGAGACACCCATCATAGGGCCCCGAGGGGGGCATCGGCAAGCCCAAGCCCAATCCGCGCGGCACGCCGCGGCGCTTGTCGTTTGCCGTTTTGCGTAGCACGGGCATCCTGCCCGTGAGTTTTGTTCTGCTGTTTTCCGGCATGCCCGTGACTGTTGGCTTGCCCTCTTCGCCGCGGCGCGTGCCGCCGCGCGTGTCGTTTGCCGTTTCGTGGCACGGGCATCCTGCCCGTGAGTTTTGGTCTTGTTTTGCCGTTCTCGCCGTTGCCGGCCGCCCGCGCTCGCGCCTGTGCCTTCGTCTGCGGCACCCATGTTGATTCGCCGTGGCCGCGCTTGGACTGCGGCCTGCCTGCAGCAGGCAGGTGGCGTCCCACCGCTCTGCCATTCGGGAGCGACGCTCCCGGCCGTCTCCGATCGACAGCGCGCGCTGCCGACCACGAAGGCGGTAGCTTGTGCTATCGCAGCCCAAACGCGGCCACGGCCACCGGGCCTTCCTTCATTGCCACATAACGCATCCGCACGCCGACAT
>CAYNLG010000100.1:0-11419 GCA_964397995.1 uncultured Anaerolineales bacterium | reverse complement strand
CCACGAGGATCACGTCCGGGTCCTGCCGTAGAATACTTCGCAGGCACCGGGCAAAGGTCAACTCGATGTCCGCGTTGATCTGGACCTGGATCAGGCCCTCAATGTCGTATTCGACCGGGTCCTCGGTCGTGATGATCTTTGTTTCGATGCTGTTGATGGCCGAAAGGGCCGAATACAGCGTGGTTGTCTTTCCGGAGCCCGTCGGGCCGGTCACGATGACGATGCCGTTCGGCAGGCGGATCAGTTCGCCCATAGTCCGCTGTTCGTCGTCGCGGAGCCCCACTTTCGTAATGTCCAGTTCGACCTGGGCCCGGTCCAGGACACGCAGCACAACGCTCTCGCCGAACATCGTCGGGAGGACCGAAACGCGGAGGTCGATCGGCTTGCCGCCGACGGTGAGCTCGATGCGGCCGTCCTGGGGCAGCCGCCGCTCGGCGATGTCCAGGTTCGCCATGACCTTGATGCGGCTGGCGACGGCGATGGCGATGTGGCGCGGCGGGGGGACCATCTCGTAGAGGACGCCGTCGATGCGGTACCGCATCTTGAACTCGTCCTCGAACGGCTCGAAATGGATGTCCGAGGCCTTGTCCCGGATGGCCTGGAGCAGTACCAGGTTCAGCAACTTCTTGACGGGCTGGCTCTCGCTCATCGCCCGGATGTCTTCCAGGTCGATGGAGTCGCCGTCGCCCTCGCCCAGCCACTGGGCCGCCTCGTCGAGCTCGCCGATGACGGCCTCGACGGACTCGGCCTGGGCGTAGTACTTGTCGAGGGCGCGGCCCACGGCCTGGGGGTCGGCCAGGGCCCCTTCCACCTCGTAATCGAGCAGCATATGCAACTCGTCAAGGGCCTGGAAATTGTTCGGGTCGGCCATGGCGACCGTCAGCCGCCGCCCGTCCACCTCGATGGGCACGACGGCGTAGCTGCGGGCCGTGACCGCGTCCATCTTCTCGATGATGTTCGAGGGGATTTCGAGCTCGTCGAGCTCGACGCGGCGCATGCCGGCCTGGAGGGCGATGGCGGCCGAGACGTCGGCCTCCTCGCAGAACCCGAGGTCGACCAGGATGGCGCCGGTGGCGCCGCCCCGCTCGGACTTCATCGCCAGGGCCTGTTTCAGCTGCTCCTCGGTAATCCGCCCGATATCGACCAGGATCTGGCCGAGGGGCTTGCCGCGGTAGTCCTGGCCGGCGGCTCCGGTGGTATTCGACATCCGTGTCACGTCGCGCCTCTCTCCCCGCATGGGTGGTTTCAGGCTCCGGTTCGGCTGGCTAGCCGCCGTGGGCGGCCTCGTCGAGGGCGCCGCCGATGGCTTTCAGTTCGTCGCGCCCCTTGGGCGTCTCGGACAGCTTCCGTTCCAGTTCCTCGCGGTTGACGGCCCGTTCAAGCATCTCGGCGGCCGCGATGACGCCCCGCGCATAGAGGTCCCAGAGCGAGTCGTCCAGGAGCTGCATCCCCCACTTCCGCCCCGTCTGGATCACCGATTCCAGCCGGAACGTCTCGTTCTTGCGGATCAGGTTCTGGGCCGCCGGCGTCACCCACAGGAACTCGAAGGCCGCGATCCGCCCCGGCATGTCGATGCGCGGCACCAGGGTCTGGCTGACGACGGCCATGAGCGACCCGGCCAGCTGGATCCGGATCATCTCCTTCTGGGCCACCGGGAACGCGTCCACGATCCGGTTGACCGTGCCCGGCGCCCCAGTCGTATGCAGCGTCGAGAAGACGAGGTGGCCGGTCTCGGCGGCCCGGATGGCGGCCGCCATCGTGTCCGTATCCCGCATTTCGCCCACCAGGATGACGTCCGGGTCGGCCCGGAGGGCGCGGCGGACGGCCTCGTCGTAGCTCGGCACGTCGGTGTGCAGTTCCCGCTGGTTGACGATCGACTTCTTGTGCTCGTGGTAGTACTCGATCGGCTCTTCCACCGTGATGATGTGCCGGTCGAAGTTCTCGTTCACGTAATCGACCATCGACGCCAGCGTCGTGGTCTTGCCGGAGCCGGTCGGCCCCGTCACCAGGAACAGGCCCCGCGTGCGCGTCAGGAGCGTCTCGACGAAAGGCGGCAGGCCGATCTCCGTCAGCCCCATCAGCCGCGACGGAATCAGCCGCAACGCCAGCGAGTAGTTCCCCCGCTGCATGAACACCGCCACGCGGAACCGGGCCCGGTCCTCGAACGAGAAGCCGAAATCGCAGGAGCCCCGCTCCTGAAGCTCCTCCTGGTACCGTTCCGGGGTGATGGCCCGCATGAGGGCGGCGGTGTCGTCCGGCCCGAGGGTCTCGGTCTCCAGCTTCTTCAGCCGCCCGTGCAGCCGGACCATCGGGGGGCGGCCCACGTGCAGGTGCAGGTCGCTCGCGTTCTTCGACACCACGAACTGGAGCAGCTTCTCGATCTGGATCATCGTCTTCGCACGTAACCCCTTTTGCCATACGATCTTATTCTAGCACCGGCCCCCGTGGCCGACAATGCCGCCGGGGCCCCGCGGCGGGGCCTAGCCGACCAGGTTGATTTCCCGCGCGGCCCGGGCCAGGATCTCGTCCATCGTCGTCACGCCGCGCATCACCTTGATCAGCCCGTCCTGCAGCAGCGGGCGCATGCCCATGTCGCGAGCGGCGCGGCGGATTTCGTTCAGCGGCTTCTGCTGGAAGGCCAGTTCCTTCATCTCCGAGTTCATCACCATGAGCTCGAAGATGCCCAAACGGCCCCTGTAGCCCAATCCGTGGCACTTGCCGCACCCCACGGGCCGGTAGAACGTCGCCTTCTCGAGCTGCTCGTCCGTAACGCCCAGACGCCTCATCAGGTTCAGATCGACGTCCGTGTCGGGCTCGCGGCACTCCGTGCACAGGACGCGCACCAGCCGCTGGGCCATGATCGCCTGGATGGAACTGGCCACCAGGAACGGCTTCACGCCCATGTCCACGAGGCGCGTCAGGGCCGACGGGGCGTCGTTGGTGTGGAGCGTGGAGAAGACCAAATGTCCGGTCAGCGAGGCCTGGATGGCCATTTCGGCCGTTGGCAGGTCGCGGATCTCGCCCACGAGGATGATGTTCGGCGCCTGACGCATCATCGCGCGGATAATCGACATCCACGTCAGGCCGATCTGCTCGTTTACCTGCACCTGGTTGATGCCGCTGATATGGTACTCGACCGGGTCCTCGGCCGTGATGATCTTCCGGTCCGGCGTGTTCAGTTTATTGAGCGCCGCGTAGAGCGACGTCGTCTTGCCCGACCCGGTCGGCCCCGTCACCAGGAAGATCCCGTTGGGCCGCTCGATCAGCCGCGTGAACAGCTCGAAATCGTCCGACAGGAACCCGAGCGACTCCAGGCCCAGGTTGATCGATTCCTGGCGGAGGATACGCAGCACCACGCTTTCGCCGTGGTACGCTGGCAGCGTCGAGACGCGGAAGTCGAGGTCCTCGCCGTCGAGGCGCATGCGGATGCGGCCGTCCTGGGGCAGGCGTTTCTCTTCGATCTGCATCCCCGCCATCAGCTTCAGACGGGTCGTAATGGCGTTCTGGAGGCGTTTCGGCGGCGGATCGCGCTCCACGCACACGCCGTCGACGCGGTACCGCACGCGGAGCTTCTCGGACAGCGGCTCGATGTGGATGTCGCTGGCGCGCATCCGCACCGCCTCCGTGATGATCAGCTGCACCAGCCGGATGATCGGCGCCGAATCGGCCTCGTCGCCGCCCTCGTCCTCGCCGCGGTCCTCGAACTGGATGTCGGACGAGGTGAACTCCTGGAGCATCGAGTCGACCGACTCCGACTCGGTCTGCTCGGTGTACCCGGCGATGATCTGCAGCACCTGCTGCCGGGCCGCCAGGACGGTGTCGATATCCATGTTCAGCCGGAACCGCATCGCGTCCACCGACTCCAGGTCGAGCGGGTCGGTGATGGCCACCTTCAGCCGCCCATCCTCGTACTCCAGCGGCAGGATCTGGTACTCCCGCATCATGGATTCCGGCAGCATCTCCATGACCTGCGGGTTGATCGTGCCGGCGTCCAATTCGACGAATTCCATGTCGAATTGCAGCGCCAGGGCCTTGGTGATGTCGGCGGCCGTGCAGGCGTTCATCTCGACCAGGCACTCGCCGATCCGCCGCCCGCTCCGCCCCTGGCGCTGGACCGCCTCCTTGACCTGCTGCTCGGAGACGAGGCCCCATTCCCGGAGGATTTCGCCCAGTCGCTTACGTGACCCTGGCATAGGTAGGTCCCTCAGTTATGACGTGCCGTTCCTTTCACCGCTCAAGGGGGAGAACCGCCGGGGCACCCGCCCCCGGCTGCCGCGGGACGCCCGCCCCCAGACGCACCCGCACCCGTCGGTGTGAACGCTCTCAAACGGTACTCTACGGGCCGGTATGCGGCCCGTCAAGCCGATTCCCCGGCCCTTCCGCCTTTCGGCCGCCAGCCCCCCCAGGACGGCCCCCGCGGGCCCGGTTCCCACCCCCGATCACACATGTAGCTCAATCACGTCCTTGTCCGCCAGCACGTGGTCCCGCTGCACCGGCTGGCCGTCGTATTTCTCCGAGCCCCATATGCGGGCCCGCCTCAGCCCCTCGGCGATCTCGCGGTGGATCTCCCGCGCGAGGTCCAGCACCGTGCTCCCGGCCGGCAGCACGAACGGGGCCTCCATGTCGGCCGCCTTGCCCGGCTCCTTCGAGTAGACCCGGATCACGTTCAGAGCCTCGAAGAGGCGCGGCCCCAGGGCCTCTAGACCGTCGCCGCGCTCCGCCGAGACCGGCAGCAGGCCCTCCAGGTCGGGACGTAACTCCTTGAGGGCACTGAGGTTATCGACCGCGTCCGGGGCATCCAGCTTCGTCCCGACATAGACGCGCCGCACGGCCAGCCCACCCTCGGGCACCTCGGCCACCGCGTCCACGACGCCGCGCGCGTCCAGCAGCCCCTGGCAGAGCTCCGCCTGCGAGAGAAGGTCCCGGGCCGCGAGGTCCAGGCAGACCACGATCACATCGGCGTTTCGGACGGTGTTGATCATGCCCGTGGGGAACCCGTCATCCCTAACCGGCGGCAAATCCACGAGTTGGATTTGCACGTCCTCGAAGTCGAGCATGCCGGGGACGGGCCCGTGGGTGGCTAACGGGTACGGGGCGACCGTGACGCGGGCCTTCGTGACGGCCCCCACCAGGGCGCTCTTGCCGGCGTTCGCGGCACCGACGAGGGCCACTTGGCCGGCCCCGTGTTTCTCGACATGAAATAAGTCGATGCCGCCCTTGGCGCGGCTCTCCGAGGCCGTCTGCCGCAGTTTGGCCAGACGGCGCTTGATGTCCGCCTGCATCTTCTCGGTCCCCTTGTGCTTGGGGATGGTGGCGAACATCTGCTCCAGGGCCGCCATCTTCTCGGGGACGCTCTTGGCCGCCCGATAGGCGGCCTCGGCGTTGCGGTAATCGGGCGTCAGATTCGCCGGCATCGGCACCACCCTCAGAACCCGTCCCCGCGGGCCTCAGGGGGGCATTCTAGCGGGTTGCGGCGGCTTTGCAACCCTCCCGCCGCGCGGCAACTCCCCCCTGCCCCGCCCCGGCGGCCGCGCGCCCGGCGGCGCCCGGACGGGGCTTCACGCATCGGCGCCGGCCGATGGAAGGCGGCCTTGCGGGGCTGGCGTGCATCGCCTCAACGCATCGGCGCGCGAAGGGCCTCAACCGGCCGTGTCGGGGACCTTTCGGGGATCAGGATCGGGCTCCGCCGGCGTCGCAACGCGCGCATTTTCTTTCGTTTTTGTGCCTGTTTTTTCCTTTTTTTGACCATTGATTTGCTTTTTCTGTGCATTTTTTGTGGCCGTTTGCGCATCTTTTTTGCCGCCTTTTGCCTTTTTTTGTGTCCGTTTTGTTTTTTTTTCTCGCGGCCTCTGCGGCCCCCCTCACGTCCAGCCGCAATGCGTGAATCCCTTTCCGCCTTCCCGACAGGCGTTCGAAAATCAAGGGGCCGGCGGGCGTTTGACGCAAAGAGAGAAGCCGTTTACGCGTCGGCGCCACTCACGAGGCCGCCCCTCGGGCTCCGCATCGGGACGACGTCGAGAGCACGGGGAGACGCGGCGGAGCACAACCCGCGGGCAGCGGTGCCCGCGCCGCCCCGGTCCACCCCGGGGCGCGTTACGGCCGGCTAAGCAGGGGAGGCATGGAGCACAAACATACAGTAACGACAACAAGAGAAGTAGCTGATGTTACCGCACTCCAGGGCCCGGCTGCGCCGGACGTGAAGACCGCCGCGAGCCCATCGCCACTCGCAACGCCCGACACTCGCCCGGCGCGGGCGCCTCGCGGCACGCTCGGCCAGGGCGGGGGCATCGCAGGGCGCTTGACCTGCCCGCCGCCTGCCGGGTACTCTTAGGGCATGATGCGATGCGCGCGAATGCCGGTCGGCGTGGCCCTGGCCGCGGCGGCGCTGGCCCTGGTTCCGGGGTGCGCCAAGGCCTTCGACGTCGGGAGCATCCTGGACGCGGCCAAGCGGCGGCTCGGGCCGGAGATTCTCACGTACGACGTTCTGGCGGCCCCCGGCGAAGAGGTCACCCTCAAGGCCAGTCTGCGGTCCGGCCTGCGCCTGGAGGGCATGGAGGGCAAGCGGCTGCGCTTCACCCGCGGCCAGGAGCGGCTGGCCGAGGTCCGCACCGACGGCGACGGCAACGCGACGGTCGCCTGGACCGCCCCGAAGGCGCGGGCGGACGTCGCCTTCACCGTCTCGCTCCACCCGGACGACCAGCCCGACGAGGGCAAGCAGGCGAAGGACGCGACGCTGCTGGTGGCGGTGCGGCCGAAGGACGAGCCGCTCGCTATCGTGGACCTGGACAAGACGGTCGTCGCGAGCAGTTTCTTTCGGGTGCTGACGGGGGGGGCGAAGCCGATGCGCGGGTCGCAGGACGTGCTCCGGCGCCTGAAGAAGACGCACACGATCGTGTACCTGACGCACCGGCCGGACTTCCTGGGCCCGCTGAGCAAGGGCTGGCTCCAGGAGCACAAGTTCGTCGAGGGGCCGCTACTGACCAGCAGCCTGACGGGCCTGCTGGAGGGGAGCGGCAGCTTCAAGACGGAGCGCATCCAGTCGCTGCGCCAGTCGCACCCGAACGTGAAGGTGGGGATCGGTGACAAGTTCTCCGACGCCGAGGCGTACGTCGACAACGGTATCCAGTCGATCCTGATTCTGCCGGTGACCTGGTCGGACGACGACCCGGAGCATTTCGAGGACCTGGCACGGAAACTCGGGGACACGTCGGACGCGGTGCATGTCGTGGACAGTTGGGCGGAGGTCGAGGCGGTCCTTTTCGAGGGCAAGGCGTTCCCGAAGGCGCGGATGATCGAGCGGCTCCGGGCCCGGGCGTCGGCGCTGCGGACGGCGCGGGCGGCCGAGCGCGATGACGACGATGAGGACGAGGATGACGATTAGGCGTCCGGCCGCCGCGCCCGCCCTGCCCCGCCTGCCGCTTCTCTTGCTTCTAACGCTCGTTGCCGCGGCGCCCGGGGTGCGCGCGGCCACGGTCGAGGTCAAAGGCGACGGGGCGGCCCTCGAGGCAAAGGGCGCCGCCGGGGCCGCGCCGAAGGCCGACGCGCCGCCGGGCGTCCTGGTGGTCTTCCCGTTCGCCTCCGAGGGCGACGGGGGCGACCTCGGCAGGAAACTCGCCGACCGCTTCCGCCTGCGGGCCAAGCGGCTGGGCCTGGTGATCGTCGACCGGATGAGCATCCGCGACGTGATGGCGGGGCGGCCGATGCCGGGGCCCGAGACGTCGCCGGTCGAGGCGGCGGCGCTCCTAGAGGAGACGTTCGGGGCGGACCTCGGCCTCTGGGGGCGGGTGCGGCGCCAGGGCGGCGGCCTGGTCATCGACGCCCGGGGCGTGGACCTCCGCGGGGGCGACGTGCGGCCGGTGGGGGAGACGGCGACGGCGGATTCGCCGCAGGCCGTCAACCCGATCCAGGACCGGATGCTGGAGGCGCTGACGGGCCTGCGGAAGCGCCCGGTGCCGCGGGCCACGCCCGAGGCGGACGCGAAGGTGCCGACGCGGGGGCCGAACCTCGTCGCGAACGGCGGGTTCGAGGCAGGGGCGGTGCATCCCGAGGGCTGGGACCGGATCGACGGCCTCACGACGTTTCTGGACCGCGGGACGAGCCCGGACGGGCGGTGCCTGAAGATGGACACGGACGTGTATCACAACCAGTGGATGGCGTGGCGGGCCCGGTGGAAGGCCGGGGCCGCGCCCTCGGAGGCCCCGGCGAAGCGGCCGACCTCCGGCCCGAAGTACGACACGGTGGCGGGCATCTACGGGGTGGCTTTCGACAGCGCCCCCATCCCGGTCGAGCCGGGGGCGACCTACAAACTGGAGGTCGACTTCAAGGGCAAGAGCAAGCTGGGCGGGGCCATCGAGTTCTTCCCGAAACTGTTCGTCCGCGGGTACGGCGAGGTGGCGGGCGAGACGCGGGTGGTCTACGACGCGCAGCTGGCGCTGCGGTGCCACACGCAGGGCGCGCGGTGGGAGCACAACGTGCGTCTGATCGAGGTGCCGACGGACACGCAGGCGCCGGTGGAGTTCGTGCGGGTGAAACTGTACGCGTATTGGCCGCCCGCGGTTTACTTCTTCGATAACGTGCGTTTCAGGCGGGCGGCGGAGGGGCAGGCGGCCGCGCGGGGTTCGGCGAGTGACAAAGTAACGGAGTAACGAAGAGAAGTCCGGCAGGTGAAGGAAGGCTGGGGCCAGGCGCGAGCCGGGAAAGACGACCGGGCCATGGCGCTGCGTATCAGGTAGCCCGGCGGCGGGGAGCGGGCGCTGACCCTCGGGGCCGGAAAGCCGATTCTGCGTTCCTACGTTACTGCGTCACGTCGTTACCGGACGCGCTTCCGCCGCGGCGACCGGCCGCATGCGTGAACCTGCCGCACCATGCCGCCGGGCCCTGAGCCCCCCCTACTCTACCATCGCCACCTTGAGCCCTTTCGGCAGGTCGCCCTCGATGTCCACGGCGATGCCACCGTCGTCGAGGGTCACTTCGCACCACGGGCAGGTCATGCGCTTCCAGTTCGCCAGGGGCAGGAGGGGCATCCGCTGCGGGGCGCGGACGGGGCTCAGGCCGGCCACGCCGTCGACCCGGTCGAGGAAGAACCCCAGCGACGCCATCACCAGGCCCATGCTCGTGATGCCGCGCGGGTACCAGCTCAGGTTGTTCCCGCCGTAGGTGTCGATGAAGCCCGGGGCGTGGGGGGAGGCGTTGTCCCAGAGCTGGAAGGCCCAGTAGCGGTCGGCCTCGTCCAGGAGGTCGATACCGAGGTAGGCGGCCGCGATGTCGCGCCAGAGGTTCTGGCTGACCCAGACGTTGGAGCGGTCGGCCGAGGAGTGGGTGCAGCCGAAGGGGATGCGGGCCTCGCGGGCGGCGGCGAGGACGTCCTGGCGGACGCGGTCGGGGTTCAGGTCGAGGTTGCGGCCCACGAGCGACGGATAAACGAGGCCGCTGGCGGTGTAGATGGAGTAGGCGTCCCAGCCGGCGAGTTCGGCGGGGGCGAGCGGCTTGCCGGTGCGGGCGTCGATGAGGCCCTCGGTCGTGCGTTCGAGGCAGACGGCGTAGTGGTCGCCGAGCCAGGCGTCGCGGTCGAGGGTGCGGCGGATTTTGCGGACGCGGCGCATCAGGGCCAGGGCCTCGCGGTCGTCGCCCATGGCGTGGGCCATCTCGGCGGCCATCTGGAGGGCCGCGAGGCTCTTGACGCCGAGGTAAGTCTGCTGGCGGGCGTATTGGACGGCCGGGGAGGCGTCGTCGATGGTGTTGGCGGTGCCCTGGTCGGGGAGGCCGTTGCCGGTGCTATCGGCCCGCTCGATGAAGCGGCAAAGGCGGAGGACCTGCTTGTAGTGGCGGGTCAGAAGGCCCTTCTTGCCGGTCCAGCGCCAGAGGGCGTGGGCGAGGAGGATAAAGTTCGTGTTCTCCTCGATCTCCATCTCGTGGTCGTAGATCTGGCGGCCGACGAAGAGGTCGCCGCCCACGTCGTGGCTCATCCAGCCGGCGCCGTCGCCGGCGTCCTTCTCATACGGCCGCCACTCCTGGAGGGTCATCTCCAGCAGCTTCGGCCACAGGGCGAAGTAGAGGAGACCGAGGTTGTACTCGACGTCGATGGTGGAGTGGTAGCGGCAGACGCCTTCCCAGACGCTGAACCAGTCGCGCGTGCCGCCGGCGTGGACCCACCACGTGTTCGACAGGTAGCTCTGGAAGCTGAAGGCGATGAGGTCGCGCTGGCTCTTCGTCAGACTGCTCTCGGTGAACAGGGCGTCGAAGAAGTCGCAGCGCTCGAGGATGGCCTGGCGCTCGCGCTTGCCGTACGCGACCACCTGGTTCAAGCTCGCGAAGTGGTCGGTGTACTTGAACGGCCCGGTCTCGCCCTCGACGGTGAGGACGGCCGGGTCGTCGACATAGGCCGCCCAGAGCGCGGCCAGTTCGACGGGCCCCTCGAGCGGCAGATCGAAGGCGCGCCTCAGGGCCCAGCCGTCGACCTTCACCTTGCGGTCGAGCGGGACGATCGTCTCCTCGACGGCGAACGGCGCGGCACGCTTCGGGATGGCCCGCTCGCTCGGGCCCTCCCCGAAGGCCCGCGGCTTCAGCTGCGGCACCTCGTAGGTGAAGCGGACGGCGCGGCCGGGATTCTCGGCGAGCGTGGCCTTGGGGCGGCGGAACTCAAGGACGAGTTCGGCCCGCTTCGGCAACCGCTTCTTCGGGAACGTCCAGTGGAACCACTCGATGGGTTCGGCGCGGAGCGTCACGTAGAAGAGCGGCGCGAGGCTCAGGCGCTCGTCCCGGGGGTAGAAGGGCGAGCGGAGCTCGGCCGTCACGCGGAGGCCCAGGTCCGGCGCGGTGCCGACGTAGGTGACCGAGGTCATCGCGAGGTGCTGCTCCACGAAGCGGAACGGCTCGACCCGCCGCGTCAGCGGGACGCTGTAGCGGGTGCGCCCGGCGCGGATGCCGAGGACGAGCTCGGCGTCGACGTCCTCGTCGAAGAAGCGGCCGAGGGCGGAGTGGCGGACGCGGCGGTTGGCCGGGTCGAGGAAGAGGCTGAACCGGCTGCCGAGCTTCGCCAGAAACGTTCCGTAGGGGTGCATGCGTCGCCTCCTCTCCCCGTGAGGCGGGGTCGTCGTGCGGTGTGCCCATGCGGCGCCCGGGGATGCTAGCAGGCGAGGCGGGCGGGTGCAACGGAAGACCGGGCGGCGGCGCGAGCAACGCGAAAAGGCGTTGCGGTGATTCCCGCAACCTTTCGGCCGGCCCCGGTTTGAAGAAAGGACGAGACCCCCAAGGCAGGAGACGGCATGGACACGGTGGCGCACGACCTCGTGGTTGGACTGATGGTCTCGGGCCTGGCGGCCGCCGGGTGGGCCGCCGGGGCGCCCCCCGCCGGGGACGCCGCCGAGCCAGACCTGTCGGAGGCGGCGCTGGAGACACGGATCGAGGCGCTCCGCAAGGG
>CAYNLG010000099.1:0-11688 GCA_964397995.1 uncultured Anaerolineales bacterium | reverse complement strand
TGGATGAGCCAACGCCAGGCGGCCGCCTAGTGCCAAAATCCGTAGTCACACCCCGTGGGCTGAGCGGCCGTTTCTTCGCTTGACGCCCCGCCGGCGGCAGGCCACACTACGGCCTCTTCGTGCGCCGCCACGGTCTATTAGGAGAGCCGGACATGTTCAACGGTATCTTCAACATCCCGAAGCCCGCCAACGAGCCCATCAAGAGCTACGCGCCCGGGACGCCCGAGCGGCCGGCCTTGAAGGCCGTCCTCAAGGAGATGCGGTCGGCCGAGACCGAGGTCCCGATGATCATCGGCGGCCGGGAGGTCCGCGACGGTCGCACGGCCCCGATCCTTTGCCCGCACGACCATCGGACGCCCCTCGGCCAGGTCCACCAGGGCGACGCTTCGTGGGTCGAGAAGGCCATCCAGGCCGCCAACGCCGCCAAGGCTGAGTGGGGCGGCATGACGTGGGAGTCGCGGGCGACCGTCCTCCTGAAGGCCGCCGAGCTCCTCGCCGGCAAGTACCGGCAGACGCTGAACGCGGCCACGATGCTCAACATGAGCAAGACGCCGCACCAGGCCGAGATCGACTCGGCCTGCGAACTGATCGACTTCTGGCGGTTCAACCCGTACTTCATGCAGACCATCTACCGGGACCAGCCGGTCTCGACGCATGGCGTGCTGAACTACATGGACCACCGGCCGCTGGACGGGTTCGTGCTGGCCCTGACGCCGTTCAACTTCGCGAGCATCGCGGGCAACCTGCCGACGGCCCCGGCCCTGATGGGCAACACCGTCGTCTGGAAACCGGCTTCGAGCGCTGTCCTCCCGGCGTACTACATCATGAAAATCCTCGAGGAGGCCGGCATGCCGCCCGGCGTCATCAACATGGTGCCCGGGCCGGGCCCGGTGATTGCGCCGCCGGCGCTCGACCACGTGGACCTCGGGGGCGTACACTTCACGGGGTCGACGTACGTGTTTTCGACGATCTGGCTGGCGGTCGGATCGGACATCCGCAAGTACATCTGCTACCCGCGCATCGTCGGCGAGACGGGTGGCAAGGACTTCATCTTCGCCCACGCGAGCGCCGCCCCGGCGGCCTTGGCGACGGCCCTCATCCGCGGCGCCTTCGAGTACCAGGGCCAGAAGTGCTCCGCCGCCAGCCGCGCCTACATCCCCGAGAGTCTGTGGCCGGACCTCAAGGAGCGGCTTGTCGCGATGGCCGGCGAGCTGCGGATGGGCGACGTGGCCGACTTCCGGACGTTCATGGGCGGCGTCATCGACGCCAAGGCCTTCGAGTCGATCCGCGGCTACATCGACTTCGCCCGCAGTGCCTCGGACATGGAGATCATCTGCGGTGGCGGGTGCGACGACAGCGAGGGCTATTTCATCGAGCCCACCATCGTCCTGTCCCAGGACCCGAAGAGCAAGCTGATGGCCGAGGAGATCTTCGGCCCGGTCCTCACGGTCTACGTCTACCCGGACGCCGAGTACGAGGCCGCGCTGGCGCTCTGTGACGGGACCTCGCCCTACGCCCTGACCGGGGCGATCTTTGCCACCGAGCGCGGCCCCATCGTGACGGCATCGCGGAAGCTTCGGCACGCGGCGGGGAACTTCTACATCAACGACAAGCCCACCGGGGCGGTCGTCGGGCAGCAGCCGTTCGGCGGCTCCCGGGCCTCCGGCACCAATGACAAGGCCGGCTCCTGGATCAACCTGGAACGCTGGGTCACCCCGCGGACCATCAAGGAGACCTTCCTGCCCCCGACCGACTACAGGTACCCGTACATGGAGGCGGAGTAGAGCCGCAACGGGTCAGGACGCCTCGGCCGGCGCGGACGGCAGTTTCGGAACCAGGACCAGGCCCCCGAGCGCCATCATCACCCCGGCGGCCAGCAGGGCCGCCGAGAGGGCCAGGTGCGCGTTCCGTTGCGCGCGGACCCGGTCCCAGTTGTTGAACCGGAACCGTACGTCCTCGGCCGTGACCGGCCGCATGTCGCCGTCCGGACCCGCGACGCGCAGTGTCCCCGCGTCCAGGTGCTCGCCCAGCCGCTGGTCGTTGAGAAGGACGACGACACGGTCACGGCTGTTGGGGAAAGGCACTGTCAGCTCGGTGGGCGTCCACCAGTGCTCGGACGATTGGGCCAGCCGTACCGCGATGTGGGTTGTCGCGACGCAGACGGTGATCAGGCCCACGATGGTGACGGCGTTCAGGCGGCGCACGTCGGCCTCCTCCTTGTGACGCCAGGCGGACGGCCGCGTGCGGCGCGCCTCAGTCGGCGGCCCCGCCGGCGTCGGCTTCCGCCTCGGCCAGCAGCGCGCGGACGTCGTCGCGGATGGTGTCCGCCCAGACCTCGTATCCGGCCTTGCTGGGGTGCAGCCGGTCCGGCATCAGATCGGGGTTCACCTCGCCGTCGTGGCCGAGGAAGCGGTCGCCGAAGTCGACGTACCGGACACGCGGGGTGGCCTCGGCGAAGGCGGCGAGCCGCGCGTTGGTGTCGCGGATGGCTTCGGCGATCCATGGATACTTCGGCTGGCGCGGCAGGATGCCCTGAAGGAGAATCTGCACGTCCGGGAATCGGTCGCGGAGCAGGGCGACGATCGCCTCGACCCCGGCGGCCGCGGCCTTGGGCGGCATGCGCACCGGGCCGCTCTTCAGGTTGTTCGTCCCGGCCATCAGGACGACGACCTTCGGCGTGTAGCCCTCGAGTTCGCCGTTCGCAAGCCGCCACAGGATGTGCTGGGTCTGGTCGGCGCTGACGCCGAAGTTGGCGGCCCCGAGGGGGGCGAACTCCCGCTGCCAGACCTCGCGGCCGGTGGACCGCCAGCCGTCGGTGATCGAGTCGCCGAGGAACAGGACGTCGATGTCGCCCTTGCGGGCGCGGGCCAGGTTCCGCTCGTGGTGGGCCTGGAACCAGATGAAGTCGTGCGGCGCCGGCGTCGTGGCCCAAGCGACGGGGTCGCCCTTCGGCGAGGCGCCGGACGTGGCATTCGTGCCCCCGGGCGTGCCGCAGCCAGCGGCCAGCGGTAGGGCGAAGAGGGTGGCCAGGGAAAGCACGAAGCGTTTCTGCGGCATGGCGCGGCTCCGTTCAGGATCGAACGAGTATGCGCGGGCACGTGCTGCGCTGTCAACCGGCACCCGTTGCCGTCCCGGCTGCCGCAAAATGCCATCTGGATTCACGGACTTGCCTTGCCCGCTCTTGGCGCCTAAAATACTGCGAAATAAAGGCTTACACACAAGGCCGTTTCGGGCTGGGCTTCTGTTCGGCAAGCCGACGTGAAAAAAGTCACAATTTGCCCTTGCCTTCCGTCCGCTTCAGGCGCAAGATGCCCGGGACGTCTGAGGGTGTCTGTCCGAGCCGGTGGCCCCGCGTCCTGGGGACCGCCTTCCCAAGGCCCGGCCGGCCCGCGAGAATCGCCGGGCGCGGCCGCGTGAGCGGTCGGCCCCGAACCCACGGGAAGGAGTACGCAATGGCCAGGATTCTCGTCGTGGACGACGATCCGGACATCGTGGAGGCCACGACCGTCGTCCTCGAAGGGCAGGGACACGAGGTCGTCTCCGCCGACAACCGGAGCGACGGCATGACGGCTGTCCAGGAGAAGGCCCCTGACCTGCTTATCCTGGACGTGATGATGGAGCAGCCGGACGACGGCATCGCGATGGCCCAGGCCTTGCGACGCCAGGGATGCAAGAAGCCCATCCTGATGCTCTCGGCCGTCGGCAAGGTTACGGGCATGGACTACGGCAAGGACAGCGAGTTGATCCCCGTCGACGACTACGTCGAGAAACCCGTCGACCCGGCCGTCCTCGTCGAGAAGATCAACGCCCTGCTGGGCCAGTAAGGAGGTCCCCGATGCTACTGACCGACCGCGACAAGCTGTTCGGTGAACTGAAACCCATCGTGGAGAAGCACGGGCGCGGCCGCGGGGCGCTGATCCCGATCCTCCAGGAGATCCAGGCCAAGTACCACCACGTCTCGGACTTCGCCATGCAGGTCGTCGCCGACCTCCTCGACATCCATCCCGTCGAGGTCTACTCGGTGGTCACCTTCTACGCGTTCCTGAAGCCGGAGTATCAGGGCCGTTTCGTCATCCGCCTCTGCCGCACCATCTCCTGCGACATGGCCGGCAAAGAGGCGGTGGCGCGGCAGTTGGAGAACGACTTGGGCGTTTCGTTCGGCGAGTCGACACCCGACGGCCGCTTCACTCTCGAATGGGCCAACTGCATCGGCATGTGCGACCAGGGCCCGGCCTTGCTCGTCAATGACCAAGTCTTCACGCACGTGACCCCCGAGAAGGTGCAGGACATCCTGGCGGCCTGCGAGCGGGCGTTCGGCCCGACGAGCGTCCAGACGGAGGAGGAGCACATCCTATGACCACCGGCACTCTGACCTTTGATACCATCGACCCCGGTGCCGGACTCCAGGCCGCCCTCGGCATGGGCCGCGCCGACGTCATCGCCACCGTCAGCGACTCCGGCATGAAGGGGCGCGGCGGGGCGGGGTTCCCGACCGGCGTCAAGTGGAACTTGGCCGCCAGCGCCAAGGGCGACTGCAAGTACGTCATCTGCAACGCCGACGAGGGCGAGCCCGGCACCTTCAAGGACCGCGTCATACTCACCCGCTGGCCCGACCTCGTCTTCGATGGCATGACCATTGCCGGTTACGCCCTCGGCGCCCACGAGGGCACGGTGTACCTGCGCGGCGAATACAGCTACCTCCGCAAGGGCCTCGAAGAGGTCCTGGAGCGTCGCCGCAGCGAAGGCCTGCTCGGCGAGAACGCCGGCGGCAAGGACGGCTTCACCTTCGACATCCACATCCACATGGGCTCCGGGGCCTACATCTGCGGCGAGGAGACCGCCCTGATCGAATCTCTGGAGGGCCAGCGCGGCGAGCCGCGCAACCGGCCCCCGTACCCCGTCAACACCGGCCTCCTGGGCTGCCCCACCACCGTGAACAACGTCGAGACGTTCGCGTGGGCGGCGGCCATCCTCGGCAAGGGCGCCGACTGGTTCAAGGCCATCGGCACCGAGAAGTCGACCGGGCTGAAGCTCTTCAGCGTCTCCGGCGACGTCGAGCGGCCGGGCGTCTACGAGTTCCCCCTCGGCATCACCGTCGCGGACCTTCTGAAGGACGTTGGCGGCGAGGGGGCCAAGGCCGCCCAGATCGGCGGCGCCAGCGGCCACTGCGTTCCGGCGAGCGAGTTCTCCCGGACCATCGCCTACGAGGACGTCCCCACCGGCGGGTCCGTCATCGTCTTCGGCCCGGCCCGCGACATGCTCGACGTGGCCGAGAACTTCCTCGAGTTCTTCGTGGACGAGTCGTGCGGCCAATGCACCCCGTGCCGCGTCGGCAACGTCAAGCTCCTCGAGGGCGTTCGGATGCTCAAGACCGGGGCGTGCTCGATGCGGTACCTGAACGAGCTGGTCAAGCTCGGCCAGTCGATGCAGGTCGCGTCGAAGTGCGGCTTGGGCCAGTCGAGCCCGAACGCGTTTCTGTCGATCGTCGAGCACTTCAAGAGCGAAATCATGGGACGCGCCCGCGAGGCCGTCCCTGCCAGTTAACCGAAGGAGGCTTTCATGGCGGAGCACAGTCCCGTCGGAAACGGCACCAGCCGGAGCCCCACGAGCCAGCGGGCCCAAGTCATCGAGAACGACGCGTCCCCGGGCGCCATCGGCGCCCAGGTCAGCGTCACCATAGATGGCGAGACGATCAAGGTGCCCTTGGGCACCACGATCCTCCAGGCCGCCCGCCAGCTCGGCATCCACATCCCGACCCTCTGCTATCACGAGGATCTCTGCATCGCCGGCGTCTGCCGCATCTGCGTCGTCGAGGTCGAGGGGATGCGCCAACTCCAGGCGTCCTGCGCCTTCCCGATTACCCAGCCCATCACCGTCAAGACGCATTCGACGAAAGTGCGGCAGGCGCGGCGGCACATCGTCGACCTGCTCCTGTCGGAGCACTACGGCGAGTGCTATGCCTGCTTCCGCAACAACAACTGCGAGCTGCAGGATTTGGCGAAGGAGTACGGCGTCGATTTCTTCCGCTTCGGCCATCCTGACAAGCCGAAGCACGAGATCGACCGGTCCAGCTACTCCGTCGTCCGCGACATGAACAAGTGCGTCCTCTGCCGCCGGTGCGTCCGCACCTGCATCGACCTCCAGGAAGTCGGCGTGCTGGAGGCCGTCGGCCGCGGCGCCGAGACCAAGATTGCCACTTACCTTGACAAGCCCCTCGGCGACGTCGTCTGCATCAACTGCGGCCAGTGCATCAACCGCTGCCCGACCGGCGCGCTGCGGGCCAACGACCCGACCGACGCCGTCTGGGAGGCCATCGACGATCCCACCAAGCACGTGGTCATCCAGACCGCCCCGAGCCCCCGCGCCGGCATCGGCGAGGAGTTCGGCTTGGAGCCCGGCGTCCCGATGACGTGGAAGCTCAACACGGCCCTCCGCCGTTGCGGCTTCGACAAGGTCTTCGACACCAACTTCACCGCCGACCTCACCATCATTGAGGAAGGCACCGAGCTGATTCTCCGGCTCTACAAGAACTTGGTCGAGGGCGACGACTCCCAGCCCGTGCCCCAGTTCACCAGCTGCTCGCCCGGGTGGGTCAAGTACATCGAGCACTTCTACCCCGAGTACCTGCCCCACGTCTCGACCGCCAAGAGCCCGCAGCAGATGTTCGGGGCCCTCATCAAGACGTGGTACGCCGAGATCAACGACCTCGACCCGGCCGACATCGTCTCGGTCGCCCTGATGCCGTGCTCGGCGAAGAAGTTCGAGTGCAATCGGCCCGAGATGGCCGACTCCGGCCACAAGGACGTCGACTTCGGCCTGACGACCCGCGAGATGGCCCAGATGATCCGCGAGGCCGGTATCCACCTGCCCGACCTGCCCGAGAGCGACTTCGACGACCCCTTCGGCACCGCCTCCGGGTCCGGCGTCATCTTCGGGGCGACGGGCGGCGTCATGGAGGCCGCCCTGCGGACCGTCATCGAGCTCGTCACCGGCAAGAAGGTCGAGGACTTCTTCGATCACGCCAACATCGTGCCGGTGCGCGGCTTCGAGGGCGTCCGGTATGCCGAGATCACCATTCCCGAGGAGGTCGGCCCCGTGCCGGACCTCATCGCGCACCTCGTCCCGAACTGGGACTGGATCAAGGGCGCCACGCTCAAGGTCGGCGTCGCCCACGGCACCGCCAACGCCAAGAAGGTCATGGAAGACATCCGGGCGGGCGGCAAGTTCAGCGAGTGCCACTTCATCGAGTTCATGGCCTGTCCGGGCGGGTGCCTGGGCGGCGGCGGGCAGCCGATCCCGACCACGCCCGAAATCCGCGCCGCCCGCGCCAAGGCCATCTATGCCGAGGACGAGGCCTACGGCGAGAAGGGCCTCGCCCGCAAGTCGCACGAGAACCCCGCCGTCGTCGGCGTCTACGAGCGCTTCCTCACCGAAGGCCCGTGCGGCCACAAGAGCCACAAGCTGCTGCACACCGGCTACACGGCGCGCGGCAAGTACATCGGCTGACGGCGGTTCCCCACAAGCCACGCATGACGCCTGCCCGGGCGGTTTCACCCCGCCCGGGTCGGCGAACCGGCCGGCGCCGCGGCCCGTGCAGCGCGCGGCCGACCGAGGGCGCATGGACCGAACCTTGCGGCAACCCGGCAGCGCGGAGCGTCCCGCGGCCCCGTCCGCGCGCGACGTGCCCGACCCCACCGTCCATCGGCTGAGCGCGTATATGCGTAAGCTGGAGGACCTGGCTGCCCGGGGCATCGACCGCGTCTCCAGTCGCGAGTTGGCCGAGTTCGTCAAGGCCGGCCCCGACATGGTCCGCCGCGACCTCTCCATGTTTGGCCAGTTCGGCCGCCCGGGGCGCGGCTACGACGTGCGCCAACTCATGGGCGCCCTTCGCCGCATCCTCGGCACGGACGTCACCCGCAAGGTCATCATTGTCGGCGTCGGCGACCTCGGCCGCGCTCTTCTTCGGTACCCCGAGTTCGCGCCGCGCGGCTTCGAGTTCGTCGCGGGGTTCGACAGCGACCCGGAGAAGGTCGGACGGCGAGTGCGCGGCGTGCCGGTGCTGGGGATGGACCGGCTCGAGGAGGTGGTCCAGCACCACGGCATCTCCCTGGCGGTGCTCACGGTCCCACCGGGCGCCGCCGAGGCCGTGGCATCGCGGCTGCACCAAGCGGGCATCTCCGGTATCCTGAACTTCGCCTCCCTCGGCATGGTTCCGATCGACGGCATTACCGTAACGCACGTCGACATCAGCGGATGCTTGGAGTACCTGGCCTTCCGTACGACCCCCTGACGCCCCGGCTTCGTCCGAACCCCCTACGCTCTGGCGGCCGCCCGAGCGTCGCGGTACGATGAGTCCCGCGTTGGGAGCCCCCGTGGAAGGCACTGCGGGCCGGGGTCGCCGGGGAAAGGCGTTGCATTCGCCTCCCGCGCGGCCTAAGATGTTCCGTTTCCTTTTGGGGCGGATGCGGAAAGGACGCACGCTGCTATGAGCCTTGAAGGCTTCTTCACCCCGGAGTCCGTCGCCGTCGTCGGCGCCTCCAACACCGAGGGCAAAGTCGGCTACGAGATCCTCCGCAGCCTCCGCGACGGTGGCTACGAAGGCACCGTCTGGCCCGTCAACCACAAGGAAGACGAGGTCCAGGGCCTCAAGGCCTACCCGGACATCCCCTCCATCGGCGAGGTGCCCGACCTGGTCATCGTCATCGTCCCGGCCAAGGTCGTCCCGGACATCATGGAGCAGTGCGCCAAGGTCGGTGCCCGCAGTGTCATTATTATTACCGCCGGCTTCAAGGAGACCGGCGAGAAGGGCCGCGAACTGGAGCGCGACGTCCTCCGCATCGCCAACCGGGCCGGTATCCGCGTCATCGGCCCGAATTGCCTCGGCGTCATCAGCACCGGCTCGAAACTGAACGCCTCATTTGGCGGCGACATGCCCGCCTCCGGCGACATCGCCTACGTCAGCCAGTCCGGGGCGCTCCTCTCGGCTATCCTGGACATGGCCAACGCCGCCGGCATCGGCTTCTCCAAGCTCGTTTCCATCGGCAACAAGGCCGACGTCGACGAACTCGACGTCGTCAAGGCCCTCGGCGACGATGCCGAGACCCGTGTCATCGCCGGGTACCTCGAGTCCATCACCGACGGCAACGCGTTCGTCCGCGAGGCCGAGCGCATCAGCCAAGACAAGCCCATCCTCCTGATGAAGTCTGGCGGCACAGAGGCCGGTGCCCAGGCCGCCTCCAGCCACACCGGCAGCCTGGCCGGTTCCGAACGGGCCTACGAGGCCATGTTCGCGCGGGCCGGCGTCGTCCGCTGCCACTCCATCGAAGAACAGTTCGACTACGCCGCCGCCTTCGCCTACCAGCCCCTGCCGAAGGGCAAGGCGGTCGCCGTCGTCACCAACGCCGGCGGCGCCGGCATCATGGCCGCCGACGCCATCGAACGCGAGGAGCTCGACTTCGCCCGCCCGACCGACGACACGGTGGCGCGGCTGAAGGAGAAGTTGCCGACGGCGGCCAGCTTCGCCAACCCCTTCGATGTCCTCGGCGACGCGCTGGCCGACCGGTACGAGTTCGCCGTCGACGTCGTCCTCGACGACCCCAACGTCCAGGCGTGCCTGGTGATCCTGACGCCTCAGGCCATGACCGAGGCCGGTCCGACGGCCGAGGCGCTCGTGCGCATCGCGCAGCGAAAGAAGGAGAAGCCGATCCTGGCGTGCTTCATGGGGGCCGAGAAGGTGGCCGAGGGTGTCCGCCTCCTCCGCTCGAGCGACATCCCTGTCTACATGAGCCCCGAGGCCGCCGTCCGCACCCTCAAGGCGATGGCCGAGTACGTCCGCTGGAAGAACCGCCCGAAACGCGTCGTCAAGCTCTTCCCCGTCAACCGGCGGAAGGTCGAGGCGATCATCGAGCGGCACCTCCGCCAGGGCGCCCGCGAAATCGGCGAGACCGAGGCCAAGGAAATCATCGAGGCCTACGGCTTCGCCACGCCCAAGGGTTCCATCGCGACCAACGCCGAGCAGGCCGCCAATATCGCCGACCAGATCGGTTTCCCGGTGGTGCTGAAGATCTGGTCGCCGGACATCCTGCACAAGTCGGACGTGGGCGGCGTGAAGGTGGGCCTGGAGAGCCGCCGCGAGGTTATGGACGCCTTCGACCTCATGATGTACCGCATCCCGAAGAAGATGCCGGAGGCCGACATCCTCGGCGTCTTGGTCCAGGAGATGTGCCGCGGCGAGCAGGAGGTCATCCTGGGCATGAACCGCGACCCGCAGTTCGGCCCGCTGATGATGTTCGGGATGGGCGGCATCATGGTCGAGGTCCTCAAGGACGTATCGTTCTACCTGGCGCCGTTGACGGCCTCCGAGGCCCGCCAGATGCTGGAGGACACGCGGACGTACCAGATGCTGAAAGGGGCGCGCGGCCAGGAGGGGGTGGACATCGACGTCATCGCCGAGGGCCTCCAGCGCCTGAGCCAACTCGTGACCGAGTTCCCGCAAATCCAGGAAATGGACATCAACCCGTACGTCGTCGGCCGCGAGGGCCAGACGCCCATCGCCGTCGACGCCCGCCTCAGTGTGGAAGCCGTGTCGTAGCCAGGAGATGCCCCGCCATGCCGGACTTCGATTGGAAGGCGAAGTACCAGGACAAGATCGCCACCGCGCCGAAGGCCATGAAGTACGTGACCTCCGGCAACCGCGTTTTCATCGGGACCGGGTGCGCCCAGCCGCAGCACCTCGTCCACGCGCTGGTCGAGCACTCCAGCCACATCCACGACGCTCATATCGTGCACCTGCTGACGATGGGCGCCGCCCCGTACGCCCACGAGAAGTTCCGCGACCGGTTCAAGATGAACAGCCTGTTCGTCGCGGACAACGTGCGGGACGCGCTGGCGCGCGGCATCGGGGAGTATACGCCGATCTTCCTGTCGGAGATCCCCGATGAGTTCGAATCCGGCCGCATCCCCGTCGACGTGGCCCTGATCAGCGTGACGCCGCCGGACGCCTCGGGCCTGTGCAGCCTGGGTGTCTCGGTCGACATCGTCAAGTCCGCCGCCAACAACGCCCGCTACGTCATCGCCCAGGTCAACGCCCACATGTCCCGCACCCTCGGGGATGCCTTTATTCACGTCAATGGCATCGATGTCCTCGTGCCGCACGACGAGCCCATCATCACCGTGCCCGTGCCGGAGCCCGACGAAACGCTCCGGCGCATCGGCCAGAACATCGCGCGGCTCGTGGAGGACGGGTCGACGATCGAGTGCGGCATCGGGCAGATTCCGCAGGCTCTGGCCGAGTTCCTTCGAGACAAGAAAGACCTCGGTGTCCACACCGAGATGTTTTCCGACTGGATCCTCGAACTTATCGAATGCGGCGCCATCACCTGCGCCAAGAAGTCCATTAACCGCAACAAGATCGTCGCCAGCTTCTGCATGGGCTCCGAGAAGCTCTACGAGACCGTCGACAACAACCCCTTCTTCGAGTTCCACCCCACCGAGTACGTCAACGACCCCACCATCATCGCGCAGCACGACAAGATGGTCGGCATCAACGTCGGCCTCGAAATCGACCTCACCGGCCAGGTGTGCGCCGACTCCCTCGGGTACCAGATCTACTCGGGCATCGGCGGCCAGGTTGACTTCATCCGGGGGTGTGCCCGGAGCCGAGGCGGCAAGCCCATCATCGCCATGCCC
>CAYNLG010000098.1:0-11824 GCA_964397995.1 uncultured Anaerolineales bacterium | reverse complement strand
TCGGATGCCGGCTCGGCATATCCAGACGGGCCTTGGCAAGGCTGTACTGATGCCGAAGAAAGCCCCGAGGCGTCCGACTCGGGGTTCTCTATCGGGGTGAATCCTCCCGGGTCCCAGGTTGGGGCCGCGAACGCTAGCCGAACGTGACGCCCACCAGAGAGCCCTGGGGCACGAAGAACGTACAGTACTGTACGTTTTTTCGAATAGGCCCCCGGAGGGTTTTGACACGCCACATGGCCGGTGAGATCATGGTAGGCGACAGGATGACCGGGCGGCAGTCCGTGGGGCCGCGCCTGAGAAGGCGCGGAAGGTCGGCGCGGCCACCGCGTCCACGTCGCCAGATCGTCCGCTTCAATGGGGCCGCGCCTGAGAAGGCGCGGAAGGGTCGTGTGCGATGCCCTCGGCGAAGTGCTCGGCGAGGCTTCAATGGGGCCGCGCCTGAGAAGGCGCGGAAGGGTGCGAGAGCGACGTCGTCGTCAGGTCGCTCGGGTTGCTTCAATGGGGCCGCGCCTGAGAAGGCGCGGAAGGGAGGTTAGGGCCTGGCTCGCGCAGCAGGCCTGATCGCTTCAATGGGGCCGCGCCTGAGAAGGCGCGGAAGGGAGGCGGGCAGGTGGGCAGCGTGGGCGAGGTTCCGGGCTTCAATGGGGCCGCGCCTGAGAAGGCGCGGAAGGACGTCGGCCATGCCGAGGAACACCCCGTCGAAGACCTGCTTCAATGGGGCCGCGCCTGAGAAGGCGCGGAAGGCCATCCTGGAGCGCCTGGTCGCCCAGGCCGAGGCCTCGCTTCAATGGGGCCGCGCCTGAGAAGGCGCGGAAGGCGTGGCGCGGTCGCAGATGCCCACGCTGAAAGCCAGCTTCAATGGGGCCGCGCCTGAGAAGGCGCGGAAGGGCAGGCCGCTCTTGGCCGGAATGCGCCAATTGTAGCCGCTTCAATGGGGCCGCGCCTGAGAAGGCGCGGAAGGCAGGGCGGCCAACTCGGCGCCGGCCGCACCATAGTAGCTTCAATGGGGCCGCGCCTGAGAAGGCGCGGAAGGCCGTCATCTCTCGCGCCTCCTCGTGCGCGGGCTCAGCTTCAATGGGGCCGCGCCTGAGAAGGCGCGGAAGGCTCGGCACAGTCACAGGTACACGGGCCGGACGATGACGCTTCAATGGGGCCGCGCCTGAGAAGGCGCGGAAGGACGTAGGTTCCGCCAGGCTGAATCCCGCCATTTCTCGCTTCAATGGGGCCGCGCCTGAGAAGGCGCGGAAGGCCCCGGCCACGGTCAACTCCCCAAATTCAATCGTCGCTTCAATGGGGCCGCGCCTGAGAAGGCGCGGAAGGCTGCCGGGCGACACGCCGGACTACTGCGCCGACCCCGCTTCAATGGGGCCGCGCCTGAGAAGGCGCGGAAGGGTTGGGCGTCAAGCGCATGGCGGCCGCGGGGGCGTGGCTTCAATGGGGCCGCGCCTGAGAAGGCGCGGAAGGGGCTAGGCGCTCGCGACTGGCTGGTACGCGTCGGGATCGCTTCAATGGGGCCGCGCCTGAGAAGGCGCGGAAGGCACGCGGAGCGGCGGCACGTTCGAGAACGTCCAGTTGCTTCAATGGGGCCGCGCCTGAGAAGGCGCGGAAGGAGCCGCTCTCGTAACCCGTGCGATGGTAACAGGATACGACGGGTTTTTCGAGAGGCAGGCGAGAACTGACTCCGGTAGGCTGCGTGCGTGAGTCACTTGGGCTCCTAAGTCTTTACTTGCCAAAGAGTTCGAGCGGTTGCCGCCAATCGGCGACCACACCACCGCTCGACTATACGACGAGCACACGAGACGGCGGCAGGTAGGGTTTGCCGACGCACTCCAGGACCGACTTGAGTTCGCCATCGGCGGCGCCCAAGTCGAGGATGATGACCTGATCCTGTTTGTTGTTGATGGCCTCGATAAGGTTCCCGCGGAGCTCGGCGAGCTCGCGGCGGCTGAGCTCGCACAGGAATACGCTGAACTGGACGTGGTCGCCATTGTCGAGCAGCGTCTTGAACACCGTGGTCCGGCGCTTGTCGTTCGATACATCATACGACACGAGGTACCTTCTTCGCATCTTGGTTCACCGGGTTACCATGCCTTTGTACTCGGGGACGTCCCCGCGCAGCCACGCGCCCAGCAGCCGTGCCTGAAGCCGGATGATCGCCCGCCACGAGCAACGGTAGTCGAAGACCGGGTGCGTCACCAGCTGGTCAAGGCGGGCTTCATAGGCCCGGATGAAGGCCTTGCGCCCTGGCGGCTTGAGAAGGCACCCGGCAGCGGAGCGCAGGAAATCCCGGGCGGCCACCATGCCCGTGTTGACGGCGGTTATGACCGCGCTGTCGACCACCAGCGGCCGGAACTCCTCCATGAGATCGAGCGCCAGGGCCGGCCGGCCGTGCCGGGGACGATGGTAGAAGCCCCACCAGGGGTCGAGCCCTTCGGCCAGCAAGGCCACCGTGCACTCTTTGGCGAGCATGGCGTAGCCGAACGAGAGCATGGCGTTGACGGGGTCGGTGGGCGGTCGGCGGTTCCTTGTGCGGAAATCCCACGCGGCATCGAAGTCGCGGGGCGTAAGGAGCGCCCCGAAGTTGGCGAAGTACCTGGCGGCCAGGTTGCCCTCAAGGCCGAGTAGGTGTTCGGTTGATGGGGCCTCCGGCACCTTGCGCAGCAGATCGGCCATGGCTTCGAGATCTCGATCAGCCGGTGTGGAGAGGTTGCGCCGCAGGAGGGTGCGTTGGTTCGCACCCTTGGCAGCGACGACGGCGCGGGCGACGGCGAGCGCCTTGGCCGGGTCGACGGCGGCCATGTACTGCGCCTGGCGCGCAAAGGCGTTGCGGAGCGTAATGCCGGCGGTGATGCCGTAGAACCAGTGACCCGAGGAGAGATGGACGACCGGCACGCCGGACTCACAGAGCAGGTGAAGCGTCTGCGCGGTAACCTGGACGTTGCCGCAGAGGACGAGCTGGCTGACGTCTTTCAGCGGGGCCCGGGCCAGTTCCTCGCCGCTCTTGCGCACCACCAGACTCCTGCCGGACTTGCCGACGACCGCTCCCTGTTCCTGCACGTAGAGGGGCACCGACTCGTCGCGGGCCGGATACAGTCGGCGAACATCCGGCGGGCCGTCGGGACCCTCCGCGTGGCGGAGCGCGAGCGTTTCGTCGGGCAGGCAGATGCCGGCCAGGGAGCAGCCGACGCACTTGGGGCTGTCGTCGAAAGGCGGCGGCACCTCGGTTGCCAGCGCCGCCTGCCGCGCCTCGGCGAGGAGTTCGCGCGTGCGATCCTCCAGATGCTGGGAGAAGGGCACATCGACGCGGGTCCGCGAACCAGCGAAGTAGAGGACGCCGTGGTCGGTCGCATAGCCGTGTTCGCGCAGCAGGAGGCCCTGGGCCATGAGCTGGACGCGCTCCGGCTCGTAGCTCCGCTGTTCGTTCGGCGGGACACGGCCACGCTTGGTCTCGACGGGAACGGCCACGTCGTCGTCCGTGGATACGAGGTCGAGCTTGGCTGTGAGCCCAAGGGCCTCGCTGCCGAGGACCACGGACCGGCTGATGGTGGGCGGCTCGTCACCGTCAGGCTCGGAGTCTGAAGCAGCGCTCTTGCGCCCGTTCTCATCCCGGCCCTGGGGCGCTGTCGGATCCGGGAGCACGTGGTCGAGCCGGTCGACCCGCCGGTGGGCGGCCCGACCTTCGACCGTGAAGGCGTTGTCAGCCCAGCGGCCGTGGACGTACATGAGGCCGAACCGCCTCGGGCAGTAGGCGTATTGGGCGAGCATGTCGACCGTCAGCTCGTCGTCGCTCGAGAGTTGAGCGCGCTCACTGGGCATGGCACCCCCTCAGACACACGTGGCCGGCGAGAAGTAGATGCCCTTCTGGTAGCTGAAGCGGCGAGAACGGAAGACCTGGGCCACGCCCAGCCGCCTCAGGCGGATGTGGTCAGGCGTGTCCGCTTGAAGGTCGGAGAGTGCCAGGAGGCTCCCGACGCCGTTGACAGTCAGTGGGCATTCCCAGGTTGGCCATGTCCAGGCCCATTGTCGGCCGCTCCGTGTAAACCCCGTGGTCCTGATGCCTTGCGCTGCTGGCACAGACGGCAGGAGGGGCAGCCCCAGGAAGGCCAGGTAGTTCGCCCCCCGCATGGTTCGGATCGGCGTGGTCCTGGAGTTGCCGGGATCCGTTGCCAGATGGGCGTAAGGGCGACAGTCAGCCGGGTCCCATCGAAGGGTTGGCCTGGGGTCGGTGTACGTCCACGGGCGGTACAATGCCGCAAGTAGGTGTTCCTTGGTCAGCCCGTCGCGCAGCTCCCGGAAGGACTTCAGAAGGCTCTGGCCGCTCTGGCCATTGGCGAAGCTCAGTTGCGTCGGCTCAATCTTGCCCTTGTCGCTGAGGCAGGCACTGGAACCATAGGCGGCCACGAAGTCGAGCGGCTCTTTGCCGGCAGGCGACGCGCCGTGGACTTTAGCGTAACAAAACGCCCTCCGCGCAAACTTGTCGAACTCTCCCGGGCTGACACCGATGATATCGCCCAGCGCCGCCATGTTGAAGCATTCGGCTTCCTTTTTGGTCGAGGCCGACACCAGGAGTCCGTTGTAGTCCAGCAAGGGGCCGACGATTTGTTCTTCGCCGAGGTCGCCATCTCGAGAAAGCGCCGGTCGCCATGCGGCACCCTCCAATTTCCACGCCATCCGGACGTTCTGGTTCGGCCAGAACCGGCTCAGGGTGCGGAGCGTGCCCAACGCGGCCAGGAAGGCCAGAGGATTCGCACCATCGAGGCCCTGTAGAACAAGTCCGGCCGGGCGCCCTTCTCGGTTCATCGGGTTGCCTCCTGTGTCTCTCGCGGACCGACGCTCCTCGCCGGCTCGCTCGCCTCCTCTCGCCTGCTGGCGCATTGGTCAGCCAGGCGAAGCACCGCCTCCAGGTAGGCCAACCCCCACCAGCCGAGCCGTCGCGTCAGGGACCAGAAGCGATCGGCAATCCCCGAATCAAGCCGGTGTGGCGGGTGAGTCGCTCGCTGTTCCGGGGTCAGCGTGACCTTCGTTCCCGGCAAGCTGACCGTGACCGCGGGTGGGGCGTCGTCGGCGACGACCGGGGCGAAGGGGCGGGCGTGGCCATGGTGGCTCGCGACCAGGTGAAGCGCCAGATCGCGAAGCAGCGGGTCCGCGGGAAGCAACTCGTCCGCCGCCTCGACCAACTGGACTGAGAGCATCTCATGCCGGAAGCCCTTCGGCAACGTGCTGCGTTGGAAGGCGGCGGCCCGGCGTGCGCGCGTCGCGGGCATCTGTGCCGACTTGGCCCATAGCGCGGGCTGCGCCCAGACATCCGTCGGGCTGGCGTCGAGCAACAAGGCCTGGAACCGCTCGTCGGCCTTGCCAAAGTCATGCAAGCGGGCGGCGGCAGATAAGGCTTCTTCCCATTCAGACACCGGCAGAAGGGGCAGCAACCGGCGCACCTCGTCGAGGATATGCTCGGAGTGGTCGTCCAGCGACACCGGTTGGCGGCGCGCGACCCGGGAGACCTGGTCTTCGCCGTCGTCCATCGCCGGCAGGAGCGAGTTGTCAGGGAGAACGCGGCGGCGGGAGACGAGGACAACGCCACGGCCGGAGCTCGGGTAGCGATCATAGAGGAGGCCCAGCTTGCGAGAGGCGAGTTCCTGCAGCGTCACGGCTTCCGCACAGTCTGAGGACAGGCTTTGGGCCACCCCGAGGAGAGCCTTACGCAACTCGTTCATCGGCAAGTCGGCCTCGGGATCAACGGCCCACGCGCTCAGCAGCGACTGGTGCTCGGACTCAGGCCAGCCTCTCAACCGGGCCGACGTCAGTCGCATGATGGCTCGGCCATGGGATGCGCGGAAGGCTCGTTCCGCAACGTCGGCCTGATCGGCTGCGTCCGCCGTCCCCGCAAAGGCGGGGATATGGCCGAAGACAGACCAGCCTTCCGAACCAGTCGGCAGCACGAGTGTATCGCCCGGCAAAACGTCTCCGGGCCGACGGACGATCCTGCTGCCGGAAAGGCCCCGCCAAGCCAGGGCGACGCGCCTCACTTCTCCACCGCCGTCGGCTTCCTTCGGGGGTTCCGGCGCCACCGCGCCGAACGTGTCCCCGCGCACCTCGTCGGAGACATCCCGCATGGCCAGCCATGAGCGGACGACGCCGATCGGCACGGGCATGCATTCGGGGGATGAGGGGGGGCAGAGGCTCACCACTTGTGCCCACGCTTCGCCGTCGGCCTCGGCCGGCAGGTCGGACCGCCAACATACCTGGACGTCGGGCTCGCCGCGCTGGGGGCCGTGCAGGAAGAGGCCGAGATCCGGTTCGGGCACGGGTGCGGGACTCGTCTGGGCCCATATATCGACGTAGGCGGGCAGCATCGTCGGCGCTTCGGGTCGTGGTGCCACCATCGGCGCGAGCTCAACACCGTCGAGGTGCTTCTCCATGGCGCTGATCCCGAAATCAACTGGGCCGTCAACCGCCACAGCATTGAGCCACTTCCAGGTCGCCGCGAGGGCGGAGCCGTAGATCGGGTCGTCGCCACCTTCGTGATCAGGACCGGCAAGGATGACGCCTCGGCCGTCGATAGGCCGACCCGTGCGATTCAGCCGGCCGAACCGCTGGCGCAACGCGTCGAGCGACGCGCACTCGGTGACCAAGCCGTCAAAATCGAAGTCCGCCCCTACCTCCAGGCATTGTGTCGCCACGACGAACAGGGGTTTCAGGGCCTCACCCTCCTGGCGGCTCTTGCCGACGCGCCTCTGGATGGCCGCCGTCAGGTCATCGCGGTCCAGGGGACGCATGCGCCCGATCGCCAGATGGATGTCGGCCTCGTTGCCTTGGGTTGCCCGCAACTGCTCGTGCGTGCGGCGGGCCGTAGCAACCCGATTGACGATGACGGCGATGTTTCGGCGACCAGCATCAAGAAGGCCCGCTGCCTGACCGGCAAGGGCCTTGGCGAGGGTGTCAGTGGCCTTCTTGTCTCTGGCCGAGGGCACCGTGACAAGGCGGGCGGGCTTGGGCGCATTCAGCCGCGCCGCAAGGATGGCGTGACACCGGTCGTCGCCGGCCAACCGGAAAACCGCCCCGGACTGGTCCCCGGGCGTTGCGGTCATCGGTACGACGCGTGCTGGTGCGAGGACAGGTCGCTTGGCCCATGGGGCGCCGCGGTACCGTCCGACAGCCGCCAGCGTCTGCATGAACGGCTGACTGATGTGGGCCTCATCGACCAGGATCAGGCAGTCGTTGGCGACCAGGGCGGCGTGCAGCGGCCGTGCACCTTCCGAGACGCCGTATCCCCTGAACAGAAGGCGCGAGCCGACCTGGTCGACGGTGCTGGTGATGATCGTCGGCTGGGTGATCGAACGAACCCAGCGGTTGTCCCGGTAGATGCCGCCACGGAGGATCGCCACATCGAGAGGCGGACCATCCGGCTCACCGCTCAGCAGGCGGAGCGCCCCGGCGACGTCGTACAGGACGGACCCGGGCAGCGCTTCGCAGAGCCGGCGTGCGACAACAAGCGCGCGCTCGTGGGCTTCATCCACGATGACGCGACGGTTCACTACGAAGAAGAGCCGGCGGCCGACTGTCCGCCGTGCTGGCGGACGTTCTGCCTGAACGGCCAAGGCGAAGACCGCGATATCAAGGCAGGCCGTCTTCCCGCTTGCCGTTGGCAGGTCGATGGCGGACGGCCATGCGCCCTCGCATACCTCGCGTGCAAGACGCTGCTGCCACGGAAAGGGGTCTTGGCCCCACATCTCGCGGAAATAGGCCGCGAATTGGCTCGGCTGCAGCTTCATGGCGTTCCCCCGTCCAGTGGCTTGCAGACGCCGTATCCGCGGTACCGTCCGGCCCCGAGCAGGAGCGGTCCCTCGATGTCCTCGGCGAACGTGAGCCGGGCATGCACCTGCTGCCGCGCGTGCTGTCCGCGCTTGGTGGGCATCAGCGCGAAGCCCGTCTTGCCGGGGACTGCGCGGGGGACCCCGCGATGCCAGGAGGTCCGGCCGACCTCGACACCAATCGGCACCGGTAGTCCCTGCCGTGTGCAGCTCTCGCCGATGACGGCGGCGACTGCCCGATGCCATTGTGCCCTTTCTTTGCGGTAGTCGGCCTTGGGATGCCGGTCGAGGACCAGCGGGGTGATCGTGGCCCAGGTCCGGGCAGGCCCCGTCCACGTGCTGCTTCGCAGGGCCAGAGGCGGTGAGTTGCGGGTTTCGCGCACGAATGCCCAAGTGCCGAGTGGCCCCAGCCGGACCACCACGCGAACCGCACGTCCGGCTGCGTCGTAGAAGAGGCCGCGGAGCCCAGCGCCGCGTTCGCGTGGCCTGACGTCCTTGGGGAAGGCCAGGCCGACGCCCAGCAGGTGCCCGTCGGCGTGCGGGTGCCCCACGAACGCCAAGGGTAGCAGCGCCAGGTGTGCCGCCTCGGAAGGCGAGCCATCGGCCTGATGGCCGCTGAGCCACTCCGGCGTGGGGTCGCAAGTGGTCAGGATCGTATCTCGCAGGGCCGTAAGGAGTGACCATGTCGTCTCGAGTCCGACGACGGGACCCTCCTGCACCGCCAGGACAAGCAGGTCCCTCGCGAATGCGCCGGAAGCCGGTTCGCCGGTTGGCCGACTGGCCTCGGCCGGACGATAAGGCTGCCATAGACTGATCACGGGCCGCAATGACGTTGGTTCCCCGTGCGGGAACCTCCGGTCAATCTCGGCCTGGATCGCCTTCCGTGACTTCCCCTCTGCCTCCCCGAGGCGCTTCTTGAGCTCAGCGTAGACGACCACCGCCTCGCTGTTGTACTGGGTCTCCAGGTAACCCAGGACACCTTCCCCGATGACCCGGAGGCGGATGTCGCCGCTTGCGTCAGGCAGCAGGTTGGCCTCCGGGGGGGATTCCTCGACCCACATCTGGACGAACGAAGACGAGTGGCCGATTCGCGTCACCTTCTCGCACAGGGACTCAAGCGACGCGCGGCACGCGGCGTCCGGTTTCGACTCGGGCCAGACCAGGTAAACGGTGTCCTCATGTGGACGAACACGGGGGAAGGCCCTTCCCTGCTTCGGCCGGTGTGAAGGTAGAACGGCCAGCCCAGCGCGGATCGACTTGGGCTTGGCGTCCGCCCTGACCCTCGTCGGGACGGCGGCATCGTTCACGGGCACGTAGTGGGTGACGACGTCGCGGAGATCTGCCGCGCTCGCTCTCAGGGCCGGCACACCTTGCCGCTCAAGCCATTCGAGCGCCTCCCGCTCGCGGCCGCCTCCATCCGTCTCGAAGTGGGCGGCCGCTAAGGCCATGAAGATCCGAGCAGGATGCGGTGGCCATTCGGCCAGCGCGCGGTCGGAGACATCCGTGGCCACAGCGTAGCCAGTCAGGTATCGCACTCCGAGGGCGAACATCATTCATCCCCTTCGTCGCCGCCTTCAGCAGCGGCCAAGGTCTGGCTCCTCCGAACCAGCTCCACGAGCTGGGGGGACGGCTTCAAGACCAAGGGCTCCTTCCGCCACTTAAGCCCCAGCTTCTCAGCGGCGGCCACAGCCGCATCCAGGACCCCCTTCGCCGCGTCCGCCTCAACCTTCAGCGTGACGGGGTCCCCGGTCGGGCTGTCCAGCAGCTCCCACTCCATCGCTCCAGTCGGCCACAGCAGGCACCGCGACCGCAGGTCGAGGCCCTTCTCGGCGGCCAGAGCCGCGGCGTAAAGGCCCAGGGCCGCAAGGACGGTGCGGCCGGCGGTATCGACCTCCGCGCTGGTATTGCCGTTGATCGGGAGGTGAAGCCGCCTTAAGGCCGGGAGCGAGAGGACGATTGTCTGTTCTGCCTCCGCGATGGTGACGCCGCCTTCGGCGATGTCGGGCGGTATGTTGCCATGGTTCACCTCGGACGGTGCCAGCGTGCCCTTGGCACCGGGGTCGTCTGCCACAGCCCAAGACGGTCCCTCACGGGTCACCTTCACGGTGGCCCGTATCTGGAGCGGATCGATCCGGCTGCTCGTCTTGACGCCGCAGACAGCGTCGACCCCGACGATCTCGCTTACCATCACCCGCTGGAACTTCGCTCCCAAGCCGCCCTTGGGCCCCGTGGAGTCCCACATGCCGAAGACGAGGGCCGTGGGACACAGATCGTACAGCGCCGTCGCATTGGCCAGGCTGACGTCGTCCAAGCGCTTACCGAGGTCGCTCTGGCGGAACAGTTTGCCGTCCAGTAAGCTGTCGCGGAGGATGGCGTCGGCAACGCGGTGAGGCGCCTGCAGACTGGTTACCTTGCCGATCTCCGCCGGCAGGTCTTCGCCCGAGAAGTCGACCTCGATCACCGGGATCGTGAGCCGGCCTACGTCGACTTCCGCCTGCAGGGCTTCCTCCATCCGGTTGGCCTGCGACTGGACCGAGTCGAGCAGAACGCACTCGACCGGTTCTTCGCGGCCAGGGATGCGCCGGCGTTCGGTCGCGTACTTAGCCCCAGCGTAGGTCGGCGGGAAGACCTTGTCGCCCGCGCCGCCGGCCGGCTGCAGCGTGGATCGACAACGGAAAGCGCAGGCGCTTCCAGCCACGGCCTCACTAATGACCTTCAGGTTCAGCAGGTCCAGACTCTTGCTCGCGGGCATGACGTGTTCCTTTAGTTGAAGTGCGTTTGCTCCCTTGACATTGCGCCCCCAATAGAAAAGGCTCAAACAAGGGCTAGTATATGGTTGTTTGCGCCCACTGCAATAGGCCGGTAGCCCTGCTCTCGGAGTCCCGCCTGGCAAGGGCGGCGCTCTGGCACTACATCACCCACGGCACAGTATACGAGAAGGGTATGGCAGGGACGGTCGCACCAGGCGGAGAAAAGTTGGCCGCGGTCCAATCCATCTGCTGCCAAGCTTTCCTCTGCCTCTTCGGATCCGCCTCCCTCGCCACCGTGCGCAGTTGCCGTCCGGAGACCGCGGCATGATTACCGGCAACGAAGCGTCTAAAACAACGAGGGCGGTACATCCTCGCCATCGGGCGCGCGAACGCCTGACGAGGAGCATGGCGAATCGGTCCGGCTGCGGTAGAATGGTCCGCCATGTTCCCCCGACGGCAACTCGGTTTCGTGCGAGGAGCATCGATCCGATGACTTGCGCCGAGCCGACTGTTCCGGGACGCTGGACGCTCGAGAGGATCACGGCATGGCATGAGGCCCAGCCGTGGCTGGTGGGGTGCAACTACCTGCCGCGGACGGCGATCAACCCGATTGAGATGTGGCAAAGGGAGTCTTTCGATCCCCGGACGATCGACCAGGAACTGGGCTGGGCCCGGGACCTCGGGATGAACGCGCTGCGGGTATACCTGCACGACCTGGTGTACACCATTGACCCCGAAGGCCTGCTGGCGAGGATCGGCCGCTTCCTCGACCTGTGTGCGGATCACGGTATGCGGCCCATGTTTGTCTTCCTCGACGATTGCCACAAGGGCAGCCCGCGCCTGGGCAAGCAGCCCGACCCCTGCCCGGGCATGCACAACTCCGGATGGACCCAGGGACCTGGCTTGGACATCGTGCAAGCCTTCGGCAACGGGACCCTGGCCTATGGCGAGCGCGCGCCTGCAAGGCTACGTGCAGGGGGTGATCCGCCACTTCCAGGACGCCCCTCGCGTGCTGCTCTGGGACCTTTACAATGAGCCGGGCAACTAGGGCATGGGGGAGAAGTCGATCCCGCTGCTCCGTGCCGCCTGGGAATGGGCCCGAGAGGTCGATCCCTCCCAGCCCCTGACCACTGGCGCCAACGTGCACAAGCGGAGGACCATCAATGCGGTCCACGCGGCCAATGCCGATATCATGAGTTTCCATTGCTTGCGGATTCAACTCTGAAACGCAACAGGGGGTGGAAAGTGGCATCGCAAGGGCTG
>CAYNLG010000097.1:0-12347 GCA_964397995.1 uncultured Anaerolineales bacterium | reverse complement strand
AACCGGTCGAGCTGGCCGACGTTGACGATGGTGACGGGCGTGGCGAACCGGGCGTTCGAGAACCCGATCTTCGGCAGCCGCCGGAACAGCGGCATCTGCCCGCCCTCGTGGGTCAGCTTGCGGCTGTAGCCGGACCGCGAGCCCGCGCCCTTGTGGCCGCGCCCGCTCGTCTTGCCCAGGCCGGAGCCCATGCCGCGGCCCACGCGTTTGCGGGCCTTGTGGGCCTTGGTGGCTTTCTTGACGTCGGAGAGGTTCATTCGGCGTTCCCCTGGCCGGCCTGGTCGGCCTTGGTCTCGTCGTCGGATTCGCTTTTGGCCGCCTCCGGCGCGCCCTCCGGGGCCGCCTCGGCCTCCGCCTCGGCCTCCGCCTCAGGCTCGGCCTCCGCCTGGGGCGGGGCCTCGACCGCCTGGCTGCCTCCGCCGGCGGGCTCGCGCTCGACCGCCGGCGCGGCCGCGCGGTCGGCGGGGGCCGCCGGGGCGTCCGCGTCGGCGTCGGCTTGGGAAGCGGGTTCGGTCCGGCTGCTCTCGCCGCCCGGCCGCTCGATCATCAGTTCGTCCAGGGGCACGCCCCGCAGGCGCGCCACTTCCTTGGCGTCCTTGAGGCGCTCCAGGCCGTTCATGGCGGCCTTGACGAGGTTGACGGGGTTGGTGGAGCCCATGCTCTTGGTCAGGATGTTGTGGATGCCGACGAGCTGGCAGACCGCCCGCACGCCGCCCCCCGCGATGACGCCCGTGCCCGGCCCCGCCGGGCGCATGTACACCCGGGCGGCGCCGAAGCGTCCGACGACCTCGTGGGGGATGGTGTCGCCCTTGAGGGCAATGCGCCGGAGGCTCTTCTTGGCCTCGCTGATGCCCTTTTCGACGGCGGGGGGCACTTCGTTGGCCTTGCCGTAGCCGATGCCCACCCGGCCGCGCCGGTCGCCCACGACCGCCAGGGCCGCGAAGCTGAACCGCCTCCCGCCCTTGACGACCTTCGCGGAGCGGTTGATCTGGACGACGTCCTCCTGCAGGTCGCTGGAGTCGCCGAAGAATCTGTCCCGGTTTCGTGCCACGTTGCTATCCCTCTGCCGCTCGGTTCGGCGTCAGAACTGGAGGCCGGCCTCCCGGGCCGCCTCCGCCAGGGCCTTGACCCGGCCATGGTACTTGCGCCCGCCGCGGTCGAAGCACACCCGCTCCACGCCGGCGGCCTTCGCCTTCTCGGCGATGAGCTTGCCGACGGCGACCGCGGCCTCGCGGGACCCCGTGCTCACCACGGCGTCCTGGACCTCTTTCATCCGGGTGTTGGCGGCCGCGAGGGTCTTGCCCCCCAGGTCGTCCACCACCTGGGCGTACACGTGCTTCAGGCTGCGATAGACGCAGAGGCGTGGCCGTTCGGGCGTGCCCTCGATCTTGTTGCGCAGGCTCCGGTGCCGCCGCTCGCGCCGCCGCCGGTTGTCCGCTACCTTCGCCATCGTCGTCCCTCGTCGGTCCTGCCCGGGTTACGCGCCGCCGCCCACGAACGTCTTGCCGGCCTTGCGGCGGATGTGCTCGCCGGCGTACCGGATGCCCTTGCCCAGGTACGGTTCGGGCGGCCGCACGTGCCGGATCTCGGCCGCGAACTCGCCCACCTGCTGCTTGTCGCACCCGCTCAGCTTGAACCGCGCCGGCGTGTCGTTGCCGCGCGCGTTCGGCACGTCCACCGTCACCTCGATCCCGGCCGGGATCGTCCTCTCGACGGGGTGGCCGAAGCCGACCGTCAGGACAAGCTTCTTGCCCTGGACATTCGCGGTGTAGCCGGTGCCGTACATCTCGAGGCCCTTCTCGTAGCCCTCGGTCACGCCCTGGACCATGTTGGCGATCAGGGCCCGCGTCAGGCCGTGCAGGGCCCGGTGCCGCCGGTGGTTGCTCGGGCGGTCCACGGTGATCTGCTTGCCGCCCTCGTCGTAGGTGACGGTCATGTCCGGGTCGAACGTCCAGTCGAGCTTGCCCTTGGGGCCCTCGACGTGGATCGTCCGGCCGCTGAGCTGGACCTTGACGCCGCTCGGCACGGCCACGGGTTGTCTTCCGATACGGCTCATCGGTTCGCTTCCGTTCGGGTCAGTCGGGCCCCCGGGGGGGCCGGGTTCACCAGACGCTGCAGAGCCACTCGCCGCCCACGTGCTGGGCACGGGCCTGGCGGTCGGTCATGACGCCGCGGCTGGTCGAGTAGATGCCGATGCCGAGGCCGCCGAGGACGGGCTCGATGTCGTCGGCCTTGAGGTAGACGCGCCGGCTGGGCTTGGACTCGCGCCGGAGCGTCGAGACGATCATTTCGCCGTCGGGCCCGTACTTCAGATGGACGCGGAAGAGGCCCTGCTTCTGGTCGTCGATTTCGTCGACGTCGCCGATATAGCCCTCGCGGCGGAGGACCTTGAGGACGTCGCGCCCGAGGCGCGAGCCCGACACGTCGACGTGCCCTTTGCGCCGCTCGAGCCCGTTGCGGATGCGCGTCAACAGGTCGGCGATGGGATCGTTCGTCATCGCCCGTCTGGCTCCTTCCTGCCTCGTTCTACCAGGACGCCTTTCTCATGCCCGGCACCCGGCCCTGGTGGGCGAGGTTGCGCAGGCAGATGCGGCAGACACTGAACTTGCGGTAGACCGCGCGGACGCGGCCGCAGAGTTCGCACCGCCGGACCCGCCGGGTCATGTACTTCGGCGTCTGCTTGGATTTCAGTCGTTGTGCCTTGGTGGCCATGGGGCCTCACCTACTCCTCGGTCCGGAACGGGAACCCGAAGCCCTCCAGGAGGACCCGGGACTCCTCGTCGCTCTGGCTGTGGCGGATGACGAAGGCGATGTTCATCCCCTGCTGGAACTGCACGTCGGCGATCCGGATTTCCGGGAACACCAACTGCTCCGTCACCCCCATCGAGTAGTTGCCGCGGCCGTCGAACGCGTCCGCCGGCAACCCCCGGAAGTCGCGGATACGGGGGATCGCCACGTTCAGCAGCCGGTCGAGGAACTCGTACATACGGCTGCCGCGCAGCGTCACCTTCGCCCCGACCGTCATCCCCTGCCGCAGGTGGAACCCGGCGACGCTGCGGCGGGACTTGGTCAGGACCGGCTTCTGGCCGGTGATGGTGGCCAGGTCCGACGCCGCCGCCTCGATCCGCTTCGGCTCGTCGCGGCCCTTGCCGAGGCCCATCGAGACGACGATCTTCTCGAGCTTCGGCAGACTCATGACGTTGTCGCGTCCGAGCCGCTCCCGCAGCATCGGGAGAATCTCGTTCTGGTACTGTTCCTGAAGTCGGGTCATGGCCGTTTACCGCACTCCCAAGTCGCCGCCGCAGGTGCGGCAGACGCGATGCTTGCGGCCCTGGTCGTCGACGGAGGTGCCGACGCGGACGCCCTTGTTGCATGTCGGGCAGACCGGCAGGAGGTTCGAGACGTGGACGGGGGCTTCGATCTCCAGCCGCCCGCCCTGCGGGTTCCGCCGCGACCGCCGCAGGTGCTTGTGCACCCGGTTGATGCCCTCGATGATCGCGCGATCCCGCTTCGGGTCCACGCTGAGGACGCGTCCGCGGCTGCCGCGGTCCGCCCCGCTGATGACTTCCACCGTATCGTCGCGCCGAATATGCATCGCCGCCTGGCTCCCGTGTCAGACCACCTCGCTCGCGAGCGAGACGATCCGCATATACCGCTTGCCGCGCAACTCCCGGGCGATCGCGCCGAAGATGCGCGTCCCCCGCGGGTTGCCGTCGTTATCGATCAGGACGACCGCGTTGCGGTCGAACCGCACGAGCGACCCGTCGTCGCGCCGCGTCGGGTACTTGGTCCGCACGACGACGCACCGGACGACCTCGCCCTTCTTGGCCTCGCCGCCCGGCAAGGCCTTCTGGACCGAGGCGATGATGACGTCGCCCACGCCGGCGGTCCGGCGCGTGTAGCCGTGGCGCCGGGTCGAGCCGCCAAGCACCCGGATGGCCCGCACGCTGCGGGCGCCGGTGTTGTCGGCCACGTCAAGGACGCTCTGCATCTGGATCATCGGGTCGCTTCCCTACGCCTCGGGGGCCGGGGGCTCGGCCGCCGGCTCCGGTTCCGTCGCCGTCTCGGTCGCCGTCTCGGTCGCCGTCTCGGCCTCGGGCGCCGCCGCCGGTTCGACCTCGGCCGCCGGGCGCGTCCCGGGCACCTCGACCTCGGCCACCGGCGCCGCCGGCCGCCCTTCCGGGCTCTGCTCCAGGATCTGCGCCAGCCGCCACGTCTTCGTCTTCGAGATGGGGCGGCACTCGACGATCTCGACGCGGTCGCCGACGACGGCCTCTTCGCGCTCGTCGTGCGCGTGGACCTTGCGGTCGCGCCGGACCATCTTGCCGTACTTCGGGTGCGGGAACCGCCGCGTCACCTCGACGCTGATCGTCTTGGCCGTGGCCGTGCTCACCACCACGCCCCGCATCCGCCGCTTCTTGCCCTGGGCCTGGCTCATGCCTGCGCCCCCTCTCCGGCTCCGGCGACGGCCCGTTCGCGCTCGCGGAGCACCGTCCGCAGCCGCGCGATGTCGCGCTTCGCCTTGACCAGTTCGCTGGGGGCCTGGAGCTCTTCGGTCTCGGCCTGGGTCCGCAGGTCGAAGACCCGCCGCTCCAGGGCCGCCAGCTCCTGCCCGATCTGTTCGTCCGACATCTTGCGAATGTCCTCGGCCTTCATCGGTATCCTCTCGGCCCTTAGGCGTGGCCGTGGCGGTAGACCATCCGGGTCCGGATCGGCATCTTGTGGGCGACACGACGCAGGGCCTGCTTCGCCAGGTCCTCCGGCACCCCCCCGAGCTCGTACAGGATGCGCCCGGGCAGAACGACGGCGGCCCAGTGGTCGGGCTCGCCCTTGCCCTTGCCCATGCGGGTCTCCAGGGGCTTGGCGCTGATGGGCTTATCGGGGAAGATGCGGACCCAGAGCTTGCCCTCGCGTCGGAGGAAGTGGGTGGCGGCCACACGGCCGGCCTCGATCTGCTGGGCCGTGATCCACGCCTGCTCCAGCGCCTGGAGCCCGTACTCCCCGAACGCCACCCGGTTGCCCCGGCTCGCGTGGCCCTTCATCTTGCCGCGCTGGCTCTTGCGGTACTTGACCCGCTTAGGCATGAGCGCCATCGGCGGCCTCCTTCTCCTCGGTCTCGTACTCGCCGAGGTAAACCCACGCCTTGACGCCGATGGTGCCGTAGCTGCACCGGGCCTTGGCGAACCCGTAGTCGATGTGGGCCCGGAGCGTCTGCAGCGGCACGCTGCCGCGGCTCGTGACCTCGTTGCGGCTCATCTCGGCCCCGCCGAGGCGGCCGGCGCAGCGAAGCTTGACGCCCTTGGCCCCGGCCTGCATCGTCGCGTCGGCGGCCTGTTTCATCGTCCGCCGGAAGCTCGACCGCTTCTCCAGTTGCTGGGCCACGTTCTCGGCCACCAACTGGGCCGACAGCTCCGGCTTCATGACCTCGGTGATGTTGACGGTGATGCGCCGTCCGGTGAGTTCTTCCAGGCGGTCGCGGAGGCGGTCCACCTCCGACCCCTTCCGCCCGATGATCAGCCCCGGCCGCGCCGAGTGCAGAATCACCTTCACCTCTTCCCGCGTCCGCTCGATCTCGATCTTCGAGATGGCGGCGAACCCGTATTCCCGCTTGATGAACCGCCGGACGGTCTCGTCCTCCACGAGGAGCTGGCCGTACGCCTTTTTCGGGGCGTACCACCGGCTCCGCCACGGCTCGGTGATCCCGACCCGGAAGCCCGTTGGGTTGACTTTCTGTCCCATTTACCGTCCGCCTTGCCTGGGTGCGGCGTTAGTCCTATAGGTCCTCTTCGAGTTCCACCGTCAGGTGACAGGTGGGCCGCTGGATGACGTCGGCCGAGCCGCGGGCGCGCGGCTTGAGGCGCTTGAGGACGGGCCCCTGGTCGGCCCGGGCGTCCAGGACGACGAGGGCCTCGAGGTCCGCCTCCTGCTCGTCGGCGTTGGCCATCGCGCTGCGGACGACCTTGGCCACCAGCGAGGCGGCACGACGCGGCGAGAAGTCGAGCACCTGGAGCGCCTCGTCCAGCGGCAGGCCGCGGATCATGTTCATGACCAGCCCCGCCTTCCGCGGGCTGCATCGGCAGAATCGATGGCTTGCGCGATACCCCATGGCCGTCCTCGGTTAGCGGGAGCCCCGGCGGCCGCTGTGGCCCCGGAACGTCCGCGTCGGGGCAAACTCCCCGAGCTTGTGCCCTACCATGTCTTCCGTCACGAACACCCGCAGGTGTTGCTTGCCGTTGTGCACCAGGAAGGTGTGGCCGACGAACTCCGGCACGATCGTCGAGGCCCGGGCCCACGTCTTGATGGGCTCGCGGGCGTTGCTGTCGACCATGCGCTGCACCTTCCGCAGCAGCTTTACGTCCACGTACGGGCCTTTTTTGGTCGAACGTCCCATCCGCGACTCCCCGTCAGCCGATCTTGCACTGGCCGTACCGGCGGCTGCGCCGGCGCCGGACGATGTGTACGTTGGTGGGGTTGCGGCGACGGCGGGTCTTGCCGCCCTTCGCCTGCTTGCCCGTGGGGGAACACGGCGGGCGCCCGCCCGCGCGCCGGCCCTCGCCGCCGCCCATCGGGTGGTCCACCGGGTTCATCGCCGACCCGCGCACGTGCGGGCGCCGCCCCTTGTGCCGCATCCGCCCCGCCTTCCCCAGCCGCACCCCCGCGTGCTCGGCGTTGCCGACCTGGCCGATGGTGGCGCGGCAACGGAGGCTGACGCGGCGCATCTCGCCGGAGGGCAGCACGATGAAGGCCCACTTGCCTTCCTTGGCGCTCAGGGTGGCGGCGCGGCCGGCGGAGCGCACCAGCTTGCCGCCCGTCCCGGCCTGCAGTTCGATGTTGTGGATGGGCAGCCCCGCCGGGATCCGCGCCAGCGCCATCGCGTTGCCGGTGCGGGGTTCGGCGGCGTCGCCGCTCATGATCGTCTGGCCCACCGCCAGACCCTCCGGGGCCAGGATGTACCGTTTCTCGCCGTCGGCGTAGTGGATCAGGGCGATGCGGGCCGTCCGGTTCGGATCGTATTCGAGGGCGGCGACCTTGCCAGGCACGCCGTCCTTGTCGCGTTTGAAGTCGATGACCCGGTACAGCCGCCGGTGGCCGCCCCCGCGGAACCGGGCGGTGGTCACGCCCTGGTTGTTCCGGCCGCCGCGCCGCTTCAGCCGCTCCGTCAGCCCGCGCTCCGGCCGCTTCTTGGCGAGGCTCGAGAAGTCGGCGACGGAGCTGTTACGCCGCCCCGCGGTCGTCGGCTTGTGTTGCTTGGCCATCTCGGCTTTCCTCTCGTCCGGCCGCGCTCACGGGCGCGGCAGGCTAGAACAGGTCAATATGGTCCTCGGGGTGCAGGGTGACGACGGCCTTCTTCATCCCCGCCGTCCGGCCGCGCGAGTACCGCACGCGGCGTTGCTTGCCCCGGCGGCGCATCGTCCGCACCTTCAGCACACGGACCTCGTAGATGGTCTCAACGGCCTCGCGGATCTGGTGCTTGTTGGCCCGGTCATGCACCTGGAAGGCGTACTGGTTGAGCACCTCGTTCTGGGTGGTGCCCTTCTCGGTGATAAGCGGCTTGATCACGACCTGGTAGGGGTCCATCTCAGCCCTTCCTCGCCTCGACCAGGGCGTCGAACGCCGGCCGCGTGAAGACCACGCGGTGCGGCCAGAGCACCTCGTACGCGTTCAGGTCCGTCACCGGTCGCACACGCAGCCGCGCGATGTTCCGGGCGGACTTGTAGAGGACCTCGTCGTGGCCGGGCAGCGCCAGCAGGCAACTCCGCGCGGCGCCGACGGCCTTCAGGGCGTCGGCCACCGTCCGCGTCTTCGGCTCGGCCAGGTCCAGCCCGTCCAGGACGAGCACTTCCTCGTCCTTCAGCCGGGCCAGCAGCGCCGAGTCCAGCGCCTGACGCCGCATCTTCTTCGGCATCCCCACGCTGAAGTCGCGGGCCTTCTTGTGCATGGCGTGGCCGCCCCCCCGGCGGATGGGGTTGCGGCGTGGGCCCACGCGGGCGCGGCCGGTGCCCTTCTGGCGGAAGAGCTTCTTGGTGGAGCCCTTGACCTCGCCGCGGCCCTTCGTGGCCGCCGTCCCGACCCGCTGGTTGGCCTCGTAGCGGCGGACGGCCAGGTGCAGCAGGTCGGCACGGACCTCGCCGCCGAACCAAGCCTCGTCGACCTGGACGCGGTCGACCTCGCGGCCCTCCGGATTGTAGATGCACACGTCGATCATCGCGGATGTCCCGGTGCGTGGGTCACTTCTGGGCGGCGCCCATCTTCTTGGCGCTGCGGACTATGACATAGCCGCCGTTCGGCCCCGGCACGCTGCCCTTGACGACGAGCAGGTGGGCGTCCGGGTCGACCTTGAGAACCTTGAGTCGCTGGGCGGTGCGGCGGACATGGCCCATGTGGCCGGCCATGCGTTTGCCCTTGCGGACGGCGCGGGCGGGGATGCCGCTGCCCTCGCCGATCGAGCCGCCGGAGCGGTGCTTCCGCTCGGTGCCGTGGCTGGCCGACTGGCCGCCGAACCCGTGCCGCTTCATCTGGCCCGTGAAGCCGCGGCCCTTGGTGATGCCCGTGATGTCGACCATCGGGACGTCGGCGAAGTCGGCCACGGTGACCTCGGCCCCGACCTCGTAGCCTTCGAGGTCGGCGGCCCGGTACTCGCGGACGAAGGCCTTCGGCTCGGCCCCGGCCTTGCGCGCGTGGCCGCGGTCCGGCTGTGGCGCCCGGCGCCCCGGCACGTCCTGGAAGCCGAGCTGGACGGCGTTGTAGCCGTCGCTCTCGACGGTTTTGACCTGGAGGACGGTGCACGGTCCCCCTTCGATGACCGTCACGGGGACTTGGCGTCCCTGGTCATCGTAGATGCTGGTCATCCCGACTTTTCGTCCCAGAATCGCTGGCATCGGCTACGCCTTGATCTTGATGTACACGCCCGCGGGCATGTTGAGCTTGTTGAGGGCGTCGACGGTCTTGACCGTCGGGTCCTCGATATCAATCATCCGCTTATGGGTGCGGATTTCGAACTGTTCGCGGCTCTTCTTGTCGACGTGGGGCGACCGCAGCACGGTGTACCGCTCGATGCGCGTGGGCAGGGGAATCGGCCCCCGGACCCGCGCCCCGGTCCGCTTGCTCGTCTCGGCGATCTCCAGCGCGCTCTGGTCGAGCACGCGGTGATCATACGCCTCCATCCGGATGCGGATTCGGTCGCCTACCATGCGTCGTCGTGCCCCTGTTCTGGCCCGTCCACAGCGCGATACGTCCCCCATGCGGCAGACCGCCCGCACTGCTTGCGCGCGGCCCCTTCGGGGTGCATCGCCTGCTGGGTTGGCGGCCCGGGACCTACGTACTCGCCCCGAGCCGAGACCGGGTAGTCTATCACCCCAGGAGAGGGTGTCAATTCCTTTTTTCCGGAAAGTCCCCGCGAATTCCGCCCCTTCTCGCCCCCCCTACTCCAGCAGCCCCCGGGCCACCGCCTCCGGCACCACCGCGTAGTGGCTCGGCTCCATCGAATACGTCGCCCGCCCCTGCGTGGCCAGGCACTTGGCACGCCGTATGCCCAGCATCTTGTGTGCGCCGCCCCAAACAGATCAGTTTGCTGGGGCCGCCGCACGCGACGGGCACATCTCGTGCATGTAGCACGCACCGCAATCGGGCCGAGAGTCATGGCACCACTGGTTGCCGATCTTCCAGCACGGCAGGTCGATCAGCCCGGGGAATTCAGGGCAGATGGCGCGCGCCCGGTAGATGATTTCCTCGTTCTTGGCATCTTTGGGCACAAGCTCGAGCCGCTTCAGAACGCGGCGGACCTGCCGGTCTACTGACACGTCAATCGAGCAATAATCGCTGAAGCGCACCTTCAGTTCGCGTGCCAGAATGTTGGCAGCCATGGTAGCGATCTTCGGCCCGGCCCCTTTGAAGCGCAGGAAGCGGCACACGACCATGGCGCTGGAGGGCGTGCCGCGCCAGATTTGCGACGCATCCCCGCCATACTCCGACTTAATGTGCTGGACCGCCTCAAAGAACACCTCAGCTCTCTGGCTCGGGTAGCGATGCAACGCCGTGGGTCCTTCCATATGGCGGCGATACTCGTCCAGCGGAAGCGCGACCAAGGCACTGAACCTGAATGTACCAAGCCGCTCGGAGAAGCAATAAGGAACGCGCCACGCACGTTTGCCGGTCATCTGGCTGTCCATGAGACAGGCGATCACGAAGGCGTGCGGATACTCTTCCAGGTTGCTAACGAGCGCATCACAGTCAGGGTTGCCCGTGAAGTCGATCAAGGGATCCCGGGCCTCGAAGATCTTCCGCCCTTCAGTAAGCAGTCTCTTGGCTATCGCGTCGAGCATGCCTCCGGCCTTTCAGGAAGGTCGTCCCCTTCTCGCCCCCCCTACTCCAGCAGCCCCCGGGCCACCGCCTCCGGCACCACCGCGTAGTGGCTCGGCTCCATCGCATACGTCGCCCGGCCCTGCGTCAGGCTCCGGACGGCCGTCGCGTACCCGAACATGCTCGCCAGGGGCACCAGGGCCGTAATGACGCGGCTCGTGCCGCGCAGCTCCGTCGCCGAAATCTCCGCCCGGCGGCTCATCAGGTCGGCCGTCACGTCGCCGAAATACTCATTCGGCGCCACCACCTGCAGCCGCATGATCGGCTCCAGCAGGTCCACCCCGGCCTTCTCCACCGCCTCCTGGAAGGCGATGCTACCGGCGGCCTCGAAGGCGATCTCCGAGGAATCCGTCTCGTGGTGCTTGCCGTCCAGCAGCGTCACGGTCACGTCCATCAGGGGGTAGCCGGTCTCGATGCCGGCGGCGGCGGCCTCGCGGACGCCGCTCTCGACCGACGGGACGTACTCCCGCGGGACGGCCTCGCCCTTGAGCGCGCTGCGGAAGGTGACGGGGTCGGCCTCCAGGTCGCCGCCCGGGCGCGGCGCCACCCGCAGCCGGACCACGCCGTACTGGCCGCGCCCCCCCGTCTGGCGGATGAACCGGCCCTCGGCCTCGGCCGCCGCCTTCACGGTCTCACGGTAGGCGACACGGGGGCGGCCGACCTTGGCGTCGACGTTGAAGTCCCGGAGCATGCGGTTCTTGAGGACCTCCAGGTGGAGTTCGCCCATGCCGCTGATGATGGTCTGGCTGGTCTCGGGGTCGACGCGGGTCTCGAAGGTCGGGTCCTCGCGCGCGAGCAGGGCCAGCACCTCGCCGAGGCGCTGGCGGTCGGCCGCGGTCTTCGGCTCGATGGCCATCGAGATGACCGTCTTGGGAATCGACAGCCGCTCCAGCACCACCGGCGTGCCGCGCGTCTCGCACAGCGTGTCGCCCGTGACAGAGTCCTTGAGGCCGACGACGGCGATGATGTCGCCGGCGACGACCTCCTCCTCGCGGATGCGTTCCTCGGCATGCATGCGCCAGAGCCGCTGGACGTTCTCCTTGGTGTCCCGCAGGGGGTTGTAGACGCGCATGCCGCTCCTGAGGCGGCCGCGGTAGACGCGGACGTAGGAGAGGTCGCCGTGGGTGTCGGAGGCAATCTTGAAGACCAGGCCCACGAACGCGCCCTCCGGGTCCGGCTCGATGACGACCTCCTCCGGGTCGCCCTTCTTCGGCAGCGCGTGCCCCTTGATGCCGCCCACCTCCAGCGGGCTCGGCAGGTAGTCGCAGACGGCGTTCATCAGGAGCTGGACGCCGCGGTTCTTCAGGGCCGAGCCCATCAGGACCGGCACCAGGGTCCGGCCGATGCAGCCGGCGCGGAGGGCGTTCCTGAGCATGGCGGCATCGACGGGGGTCTCGTGGACGAAGGCGTCCATGAGGGCGTCGTCGGCCTCGGCGGCCCGCTCGATGAGTTCGGCGCGGGCGGCCTCGGCGTCGGCCCGCAGGGCCTCCGGCACGTCGGCCTGGACGATGTCGGTGCCCAGGTCGTTCCGGTAGAAGGTGGCCTTCATCTCGACGAGGTCGACGAGGCCTTCGAGTTCGGATTCCAGGCCGATGGGAATCTGGACGGGCACGGCCCCGGGGTGGAGCCGCTCGCGGACCTGCTCCAGGGCCCGCTCCCAGTCGGCGCCGGTGCGGTCGAGCTTGTTGATGAAGGCGATGCGGGGGACGTGGTAGCGGTCGGCCTGGCGCCAGACGGTTTCGCTCTGGGCCTCGACGCCGCTGACGCCGCAGAAGACGACGACCGCCCCGTCGAGGACGCGGAGGCTCCGTTCGACCTCGATGGTGAAGTCGACGTGGCCGGGGGTGTCGATCAGGTTGATGGTCTTGCCCTGCCAGGGCAGGGTCGTCGCCGCCGAGTGAATCGTGATGCCGCGCTGCTGCTCCTCCGGGTCGAAGTCCATGACGGCGGTGCCCTCGTGGACCTCGCCCATCTTGTAGGTCTTGCCG
>CAYNLG010000096.1:0-13452 GCA_964397995.1 uncultured Anaerolineales bacterium | reverse complement strand
ATGGACCTGGAGACGGTGCGTGTGGCGGTGGACGTGCCGGAACGGTATCTGGGGGGGCTGGTGGTGGGGGCGCGGACGCCGGTGACGGTGGCGGCGCTGGGGGAGGCGGCGCTGGAGGCGACGATCTCGCAGATCGTGCCGTCGTCGGCGGAGGCGACGCACACGGCGCGGGTGCGGCTGGACGTGGCGAACGCGGTGGGCCCGGACGGCCGGCCGCGCCTGGCGGCCGGGCTGTTCACGCGGGTGGCGCTGCCGGTGGGCGAGCCGGAAGAGGTGCTGCTGGTGCCGAAGGCGGCGGTGATCCGGCAGGGGGGCCGGGACCTGGTGTACACGGTGGCGGAGGAGCCGCCCTCCGGGGCGCGCCCCGAGGATGTGCCGCCCGAGGCGAAGTTCGCGGTGGCGATCCCGGTGAAGCTGGTGCGCGGGCACGGGGCGATGATGGTGGTGGAGAGCCCGCAGCTTGCGCCGGGGACGCGGCTGGTGACGCGGGGGACGTACCTGCTGGAGCCGGGGGCGGCGGTGGTGGAGCGGCCGAAGGAGGACCCGTCGGGGTCGGGCGGTGATGATGGTGGTGGCGGTGGTGGTGGTAAAGGCGGCGGTGGCGATGCGGCGGCCGGGGGCGGCGCGGAGGCCGGCTCGTGAAGCTCGTCGCGTTCTGCGTCCGCCACGCCGTGCCGGTGATCGTCGGCGTCCTGCTGGCGATGCTTTTCGGGGTGGTGGCGATTCTTCGGATTCCGCGGCAGCTGACGCCGACGGTCGAGGTGCCGGTGATCGGGATCACGGTGCGCTATCCCGGGGCGGCGCCGCAGGAGATCGAGCGGGAGGTCGTCGACAAGATCGAGGAGCAGCTGAAGGCGGTCGAAGGCTACCGCGAGATGACGAGCACGAGCGAGGAGAACCAGGCCGTCATCGAGCTGGAGTTCGAGTGGGGGGTGGACCTGGACGTCGCGTCGATCGACGTTATCAACAAGCTGAACATCGTGGAGGACCTGCCGGACGAGGCCGACGAGCCGATCCTGTTCTTCGGTCAGCAGTGGGCGCAGCCGGTGTGCTTCATCGCGTTCACGGGCGAGGGGCGGACGCCGGAGCAACTCCGCGAGTACGCCGAGGACGTCCTGGAGGCCGAGTTCAAGCGGATCAACGGCGTCAGCCGCGTGGCCGTCTACGGCGGCCGCGAGCGCCACCTGGAGGCGCGGTTCGACCCGTACCAACTGGCGGCGTACCAGTTGACGCCGGCGGACGTGGCGGCGGTGCTGGCGGCGGAGAACCAGAACACGCGGGGCGGGCGGATCGAGGAGCAGAAGAACCGGTGGGTGGTGCGGACGGCCGGCGAGTTCCGCACGCCGGAGGACGTCGAGGGCGTGATCCTGCGGCGGCCGGGGCAGCCGGACCTGCGGATGGGCACGCTCCTGGACGTCAGCGCCGACCGGTACAAGGACGCCGAGGGCTACGTCCGCGTCGACGGCAGGCGCGGCGTGGTCTTCGCGGTCTTCAAGAAGACCGGTGAGAACGTCGTCCGGATCATGGAGGACGTGAACGCGGCCGTGGCGCGGCTGAACCCGGAGCTGGCGCGGCAGCAGATGGCGCTGGCGGTGGCGTACGACGAGTCGACCTACATTGCCCGGTCGATCGACCAGCTCCAGGAGAACGTGGTCTTCTGCGCGATCCTGGCGTCGGTCGTGCTGGTCTTCTTTCTGCGGAACTGGCGGGCCATCCTGACGGTGGTGGCGGCCATTCCGATCGCGTTCGTGAGCACGTTCATCTTCTTGAGCCTCTTCGGCCGGACGCTGAACGTCGTCAGCCTCTCGGGGCTGGCGTTTGCCGTCGGGATGCTCGTCGACAACGCCATCGTGGTGCTCGAGAACATCTACCGGCACCGGCAGATGGGCAAGGGCCCGATGGAGGCGGCGCTTGACGGGGCGGGCGAGGTCTGGGGGGCCGTGCTGGCCTCGACCCTGACAACCGTGGCCGTGTTCGTGCCGATCCTGATGATCCGCGAGGAGGCGGGCCAGCTCTTCGGCGACATCGCCCTGGCGATCGCCGTCAGCGTGACCCTGTCGCTGGTGGTCTCGATGACGGTCATCCCGATGCTCGCCGGCAAGATCCTGAAGGCGGGCGACGTGGCCGAGGACCGGCCGAGCTGGGTCGGCCGGTGGCTGCTCTTCGGCTGGCTGGGCCGCCTCGGGCGGGGGGTCTTCGTCGGGCTGGTGCGGTGGCTGGAGCGCGGGGTGATGCGGCGGGTGGCGGCCATCGTGCTGATCCTGGGGGTGTTCGGGGGGGCCCTGGGGGTCCTGGTGCGCATCACGCCGCCCACGTACCTGCCGAAGGGCAACCGGAACTTCGTGCTCGGCTTCGTCCAGACGGAGGCGGGGGCGAGCATCGAGCACAACCTGGAGGTGTCGCTCGACATCGAGAGCCGCGTCCTCGGGCTGCCGGGGGTCGAGAAGTTCTTCATCGTGACGATGGCGGACCGGATCTTCTTCGGGGCGCGGGCGGCCGACGCGGACGCGGCCCGGGCGCTGACGGAGCGGATGTCGGCGGCCCTGGGCAGCCTGCCGCCGCCTTTCCTGCCGGACTTCGTCATCGAGGCCTGGATGGAGCGCAACGAGGCGTACATCCGCAAGCCGATCGCCGGGGTGCAGATCTTCGCCGACCAGATCGGCCTGTTCCAGCGCGAGGGGACCCTCGGCGGCCAGACGATCGACCTGACGGTGCGCGGCGACGACATCGACCAGCTCTACCGCATCGGCGACCGTGTCCAGGAACGCCTCGCCGACGCCCCGGGCATCATGTTCGTCAACCCGAGCTACAAGCTGGGGACGTGGGAGGTGCGGCCGGTGGTGGACCGTCGGCGTGCCGCGGACGCGGGCCTGACGGCCCGGCAGGTCGGCTACGCCGTCGGGGCCATCGTCAACGGGTTCAAGGTCGACGAGTTCCGCGAGGAGAGCGGCAAGGAGCTGGACCTGACGCTGCGCGGCCACGAGCGGTTCCGCACCCACATCGAGGACCTGGCGTCGGTGCCCCTCTGGACGCCGCGCGGACGGACCGTCCTGCTGGAGCAGGTGGCCCCGGTGCAGCCGGCGGCGGGGTTCAGCGCGATCCAGCACGTGGAGCAGCAGCGGAGCGTGAACCTGCAGATCGCGCTCCAGGGCGAGGCCGCCATCGGCGAGGTCATGGACCACGTGCGGAACCAGGTCCTCGCGCCGCTCCGGGAGGCCGGGACCATCCCGCCGGAGTACCTGGTCCAGCTGCGCGGGACGGCGGCGGACCTGGACCGGATGCTGGCGGCGCTGAAATGGAGCCTGGTGCTGGCGCTGCTGATCACGTACCTGCTGATGGCGGCGCTCTTCGAGAGCTTCGCGTACCCGCTGGTGATCATCCTGAGCGTGCCGCTGGCCATCGTGGGCGGCTACGCCATGCTGTGGGTGATGACGTTCTACAACCTGGCGATTCTGGGCACCCCGCCGCCCCAGCTCGACGTGGTGACGATGCTGGGGTTCGTCATCATGATCGGGATCATCGTGAACAACGCGATCCTGGTGGTGGCCCAGGCGCTGAACTTCCACCGGGACGAGGGGATGCCCATCCGGGAGGCGATCGTCGCCAGCGTCGAGAGCCGCGTCCGGCCGATCTTCATGAGCACGCTGACGAGCATCCTGGGCATGCTGCCGCTGGTGCTCCGGCCGGGGCCGGGGTCCGAACTCTACCAGGGCCTGGGGTCGGTGGTGATCGGCGGGCTGGCGGTCTCGACGGTGTTTACGTTGATTCTGACGCCGGTTCTGTTTAGCTTCGCGTACGGCATCACCGAGCGGCTGCGGGCGGTGGCCGTCCGGCTCGGGTTGATCGTCGTCCCGGAGGGTGAGGCCGGCGGGGGCACGGGCTGAGGCCGTCCGCCCGGCGCTGCCGCGCACGCACCGACACGATGGGGGAGGCATCGCGCCGGATGGGCGACCAGGCCGTCAGCGACGAAGACCTCATGTACCGGCTGCAGGCGCGGCGGGACGAGGACGCCTTCGCCCGCCTCTTCGCCCGGTACCGCGGCCCCATCACCAGCTACATTTACCGCCTCGTCGGCAACCGCAACGAGGCCGAGTCGATCGCCCAGGAGGCGTTCCTCCGGGTCCTCCAGAACGCCGCCCGGTACCAGCACCCCCGCCGCTTCAGCACCTGGTTCTATACCATCGCCCGAAACCTCTCGACGGACTTCCTGAAGAAGAAGCGGGCCGTGGTGCCGGACGATTTCCACGGCCTCTCGGAGGCGATGCCCGGCCCGGGGGAGGGGGCGGCCGAGGCGCAAGCGGCCCACGAGGAGGAGCTGCGGCACCTGGCGGACGCCCTGGAGGCCCTGCCGCTGCCGTACCGCGAGGTCGTGGTGCTGCGGGCCCTGCAGGGCCTGTCGTACCGCGAGATTGCCGAGATCGTCGATTGCCCCGAATCCACCGCCCGCAGCCGCATGGATTACGGCCTGGAGCACCTCAAGAAATTCTACAGGAAACGCGATACAAACAAAACCACCGGAACGCCGGACAAATTAGAAGGTTAGTCGTATAAGCGGACGGAGCCGAAAGCGGTCGGAGAGGACCGGGCGGTCATATCGTGAGCGGCTCCACCGTGCCCGAGCGTGTCTGGGCACGCGAACGAACCCTGGGCAGGGCCAAGCGTACAGGATGGCGAGATGGACTGTCCACGTGCACATGCACTGTATGAGTTGGAACGCGGGGCGGCTGACCGCGACGACGCCGAGCGGCTCCGCCGGCACACGGGTGCCTGTGCGCCCTGCCGCGACCGGGCCGAAGACCTGCGGGTGGTGGCGGCACGGCTGGAGCGCCTGGCCGCCCGGACCCGGGCGGACCTGTCGCCGGAGGCCGAAGAGGCCCTCTTCCGCCGCGCACGCGTCCACGGCCTGATCGGCCGGCCTCTCCGCCGGCCCGTGTTGCTGCGCCTGGCGCGGCACCGGGGCCTGCGGCACGCGGGGTTGGCGGCCGCGGCGGTGATCGTGGCGGCCCTGGTAGGGCTGGCGGCCTGGTGGGCGCGCCCGGTGCGGGACGTCCCGGCCGGGGCCCTCGGGCGCCTGGAGAGCCGGGCCCCCGCCCTTGCAACGGTGGAGGACCTGGCGGCGCTGGCGCCCGCGGCACGGGCCGCCGTCGGCCAGGCCCTGGCCCAGGCCGAGCCGGACCCGCGGGCCGTGACCGACCTGCTCCTGGTCACCTACATCACCAGCCGGCCGCGCGAAGACCGACAGACCGACGACGTCCGCTTCCTGCTCGCGCAGGTGCGGCAGCGTGGCGGCATGGCGTCGAGGCGGGCGGCCGTGCAGCCGGCGTGGGCCGTGCCGGCCCTGACGTGGCCGCTGGCCGGGGCCGTCCAGCCGGGCGACCTCCAGGCCGCGCGGGCCCGCCTCCTGGCCGGCGACTATGACGGTGCCCTGGCCGCCGCCGGCGACGAGGGCGACCCAATCCTGCGGGCGTGGTGCTTGGCGATGCTCGGCCGCTCGGGGGACGCGGCCGAGCTCCTCGCCCGGGCCGAGGCCGGGCCGCGCGAGGCCGTCGCCCGAGCCCTGTGGGCCCAGCTCGCCCTGGAAAGCCACAACGTGGCCGAGGCGATGCGCCAGTACGAGCGCCTGGCCGAGCAGGACGACCGGTACTGGTTCGCCAGCGGCTACCTGGCCCGGTACGAACTGGGCGACCTGCGCGGCGCGGGCCTGCGCCTGGGGCGCGTGCAAGAGCCGGCGCTGGCGGCGTACGTGGCCAAGACGTTCCAGGCGGAGTTGGCGGCCGCCCGGCACGGGCCGCTGCCCCTGGTGGCCGAGACCTTCGACGACTACGACACCGGCGAGCCCGTCGACTGGGTCCTGGTGCGGACGCGCGGCGGGGAGTTCCGCATCGTCGACCGGGCCGACGGCGGCCGCGCCCTTCAGCAGGACGAGGCCGGCCGCGGCGGCGCCGAACTCCTGACCGGCGTCTCCACCTGGGGCAACTACACCCTCCAGTTCGACGTCCAGGTGGTCGAGGCGCGCGGCGAGTACCGGATCGGCGCGGCGGCGTACCGCCAGGCCGACGGCAGCGGGTACGTTCTGGAGCTCGCGCCGCGGTCGCTGCGGCTGGTGAAGCACTACGCGGCTGACGGGGCGATCAGCGAGGGCGAGGCGGCGAGGCCGGAGCGCCTGACCGTGGCCCCGCAGACGGCCGAGCTTCGGCTCCAGGAACCGCCCGCCCCGAAGTGGTGGTACACGCTGAAGCTCCGCGTCCAGCGGACCGCCGACGGCATGACCATTGCCGGGCGCCTGTGGCGGACCGACACGGCCGAGCCGCCCACCTGGCAGGTGGTCTGGACGGATGCGGGCCAAGCCGGGCCGCCCCTGGCGGGCGGGCTGGCCGGGTTCCAGGTGGCCGGGGCGCGGGTCCTGGTCGACAACCTGGTGATCACGCGGAACGGGGCGACGGACCTGGCGCCGCTCGGCGCCGCCCGGGCGGAGTAGCCGCCGGCGGGATGCGAATCGCCGCGGCCGGTGCGAACGTGCTTGCGCCGGCCGCGGTTTCTCTTTGCGCTACAGGAACGGGTTGGTCTCCGCCTCCCGGCCGATGGTCGTCGCCGGGCCGTGGCCGGGGTAGACGACCGTCTCGGGCGGCAGGGCGAGCAGCTTCTCCCGGATGCTCTCGACCAGCCGCGCGTGGCTCATTCCCGGGAAGTCGGTGCGGCCGATGGAGCCGGCAAAGAGGGCGTCGCCGGTGAAGACCACGCCCGGGCCGTCCGGCCCTTCCGGGCAGTAGAGGCTGAGGCTGCCGGGGGAGTGGCCCGGCGTCGCGAGCACCTGGAACGCCGTCTCGCCGACCGTCACGGTGTCGCCTTCGTCGAGCAGGCGGTCGGGCGGCGGGCTGGTCACCTCCATGCCGAACAGCAGCGACAGGTTCTGCCGCGCGTCGGCCAGGAGCGGCGCCTCCTCCCGGCCGCAGGCGATTTCGATCTCCGGCCACTCGCGCTTCAGCAGAGTGTTCGCGAAGACGTGGTCGCCGTGGCCGTGGGTGTTGACGAGGGTCCGCGGGGTCTGGCCGCGCTCCTTGAGGAACGCGACGAGGCGCTGGCTGCCCTCGGGGGCGTCGATGACGAGGGCCTCGCCGCCGTCCGTGACGACGTAGGCCGAGACCTGGAAGCTGCCGAGGACGAAGGGGTCGATCTCCACGAGGGTCCTTTCGGGCTGGATCGTGCGAGGGGGCATTATACCGGGCTCCGCACGGGGCGCGATGCGCGAATTCGCTTGCGTCGCGCGGCGCGGGCGGCGTAGGCTCAGCGCGTTCACCTTCCCCCTGGAGAAAGGACGTCCCATGGCCCGAAAGGCCCCGTCGCAGATTGCCGTCACCCTGTACAACGTGCGCGACTTTGCCGGCAGCCCGAAAGAGATCGCAAAGACCTTCCGCCGCATCCGCAAGATCGGCTACGAGAACGTGCAGATCTCGGCGGCCGGGTTCCGCGACGCCGACCCCGACGAGCTCCGCGCGATGATGGACGACGGGGGCGTCCGGGCGGTGGGTAGCCACCTGGCGCTGGCGATGCTCCGGGACGACCTGGACGGCGTGGTCGCGAAGAGCGAGGCCTGGGGCTGCCGGTACGTCTGCATCCCGTCGCTCCCGGTCGAGGCGCGGGACACGACCGCCCGCTGGAAGGCCCGGGCCCGCGAGTTCACGCGTCTCGGGAAGGCGTTGGCGAAGCGCGGCATGGTGCTCCAGTACCACAACCACAACTTCGAGTTCCAGAAGTTCGGCGGCCGCAAGGGCATCGGCGGCACGACGGGCCTGGCGCTGCTGTACGAGAACGCGGACCCGAAGTACGTGCAGGCCGAGATCGACGTCGGGTGGGTGGCGCGCGGCGGGGGCGACCCGGCCGCCTGGTGCCTCCGCATGAAGGGCCGCATGGACCAGGTCCATGTCAAGGACTGGATGATCCTGGACGGCGAGCCGGCGTGGGCGGAGATCGGCGAGGGGAACCTGAACTGGCCGGCCATCCTGGACGCCTGCAAGGCCGCCGGGGTCCAGACCTACATCGTCGAGCAGGACCAGTGCCCGGTGACGGGGAACCCGTTCCGGAGCCTTGAGATCAGCTACGAGCACCTGCGCGAGCTGGGCCTGAAGTAGGCCCGCCGCCCCGCCGCGAGGCGCCATGCACACCCGTACGCTGGGCCGCACCGACATCCACGTCTCGACCGTCTGCCTGGGCTGCTGGGCCCTCGTCGGCGGCTACACCTGGGGCGAGCAGGACCGGGAGGCGTCGCGGAAGACCGTCCGGGCCGCCCTCGACGCGGGGATCACGTTCTTCGACACGGCCGAGGCCTATGGCGACGGCGAGTCGGAGCGGCTCCTCGGCGAGGAACTGGCGCCGGTGCGCGACCGCGTCGTCCTGGCCTCCAAGGTCAGCCGCCACCACCTCGCCCCGGACGCCCTCAAGGCCGCCTGCGAGGCAAGCCTGAAGGCCCTGGGCACCGACTACCTGGACTTGTACCAGGTGCACTGGCCGAGCCGCGAGGTGCCGCTGGCCGACACGTTCGGGGCGATGCAGACGCTTCGAGCCGAGGGCAAGATCCGCGAGATCGGCGTCTCGAACTTCGGGGCGTCGGTGCTCGGGCCGGCGGCCGACCTGGCGACGCTGGCGTCGAACCAGGTCTGCCACAACCTGCTCTTCCGGCCGGTGGAGGTCGAGGTGCAGCCGCTCTGCGTGTCGCGGGGCATCAGCCTGCTGCCGTACAGCCCGCTGGCCCAGGGCCTCCTGACGGGCAAGTTCCGCTCGGCGGAGGACGTGCCCGAGGAGCGGGCCCGCACGCGCATGTTCTCGAAGGACCGGCCGGAGGCGCGGCACCAGGAGCCGGGATGCGAGGCGGCCCTGTTCGAGGCGGTCGCGAAGGTCCGGGCGATTGCCGAGGACCTCGGCGCGCCGATGGGCCAGGTGGCCCTGGCGTGGCTCCTCGCGCAGGACGGCGTGGCCAGCGTCCTGGCGGGCGCCCGCACGCCGGCACAGGTGCGGGAAAATGCCGCCGCCGCCGACTTGGTGCTGGAGCCGGACGCTGTGGCGGCCTTGGCCGACGCGACCGACGCCGTGAAGGCGTACGCCGGGACGAACATCGACCTCTGGCAGACCGACTCGCGGGCGGACCCCTGAGCCCGCGCGCCTGAGAGGGCCCCCCCATGGCGGATGTGCGCATCGTCGCCCCCGACCCGGCGCGGCACCGCGAGGGCCTCCTGGATCTGTGCGCGAAGACCTTCGGGCCGCCGCCCTACTGGGACCAGCGGCGATACGCCGAGGAGAGCACCGGGCCGAAGGGCAACTACGACTGGTCGGTCTCACGGATTGCCGTTGCCGTCGGCGGCGCCGTTGTCGCCCACTGGGGCGTGTGGGGCTTCGACATGCGCGTCGGCCGCGCCACCGTCCGCACCGGCGGTGTCGGCCTGGTGGCCACGCATGCCGAGTACCGCAAGCGGGGGTACATGGCGGCCGCGGCCCGGGCGTCGGTCGAGGCCATGCGCGACGCCGGCTACGCCCTTACGATGCTCTACGGCATCCGGGACTTCTACCACCGCTTCGGGTACGTGCCCATGGCCAGGTCGACGACGTGGCAGGTCAAGCTGGACGACCTGCCGGAGGCGGCCCCGGCGGTGCGGGTGCGGCGGAGGAAGCGGTTCGACCTCGTCGCCACCGCCGACGCCTACAACCGGTACCACGCGGGTCTGACGGGGACGGCGGTGCGGCCGATCTACCGCGGCAAGCCCGGCTGGCCGACGTGGGTCTACCTGTGGGACGAGGGCGGGCGGCCGGCCGGTTGGGTGGTGCTGAGGCGGCGGGGCGACGAGCTCTGGTGCGACGAGGCCGTCGGCGACCCGGAGACGGTCCTGCGCATGGTGGCCCGGACGATGCGGCGGGAGGCGTTCCGCGAGATTCGGTTCCGCGGCCTGCACTACGACAGCCCCGTCTGCCGCCGCCTCCGCGAGGGCGCGTGCCACGCCGAACGCGAGTACGACCCGCGCGGCGGCGCGATGGTCCGGACGCTGAACCTGCGGGCGGCGCTCGAGGCGATGGCGGGCGAGCTGGGGCGGCGGCTGAAGGCCTCGCCGATGGCGGCGTGGCGCGGGACGCTGCGGGTGGCCGACCCGCGGCAGCGCGTGAGCCTCGTCCTTGGCCGGGGCCGCGTGCGTGTCGAGAACCCGCGCCGCACAAGACACGCGGTGCGCGGCGGGGAGGCGGTCGCGCAACTCCTCGTGGGCACGGACGAGGTGGCCGAGACGGTGCGGCAGGGGGGCCCCAGGCTCTCGGGCGACGCGCGGCACCTGGTGCCGATTCTCTTTCCGGCCCAGCACCCGATGCTGGGTTGCTTCGACCGGTTCTGATTCGTGTGCGGTCGCGGTCGTGCCACCGCGCGGCGGTGGGCGGCCCCTGACGCGCAGAAAACGGGAGCCGCGGTAGGGGTAGTATACGCGCGGCTCCACGTTCGAAGGCGCGCCGGCGCGCGCCTTGCGTTCGCTCAGGTGTCGAGGGCGGCTTCCTCCTCGGTGAGGGGGTTGGCGGCGGCGCTCGCGTCGGCCTCGCCCTGGGCGGCGCGGGCCTTCATCGCCTCCCACTGGTCCAGCGTCAGGAGCACCTCGCGGGCCTGGCTCCCGTTGTACTGGCCCACGAGGCCGTCCTCGGCCATCTGGTCGACGAGACGGGCGGCGCGGCCGTAGCCGATGCCGAGGCGGCGCTGCAGCAGCGACACGCTGCCCCGCTGGTGCTCCAGGACGATCTCGATGGCCTTGCCGTAGACTTCGTCGTCGGCGCCCTTGGCCAGGAGGTCCTCGCCGGGTTCGCCGGGGGCGGCGTCGCCGTCCTCGCCCTCGACGTGCATCTGGACCAGCTCGCGCTGGAAGGCGGGCTCGGCCTCGTCGGTCACGAAGTCGACCATCCGCTGCACGTCGGCGTCCGAGACGTACGCCCCCTGGGCCCGCAGGAACTTGTGGGCCCCGGGCACCATGAAGAGCATGTCGCCCTGGCCGAGGAGCTTCTCGGCGCCCATCGAGTCCAGGATGGTGCGGGAGTCGATGCGGCTGGCGACCTGGAACGAGACGCGGTTCGGCAGATTCGACTTGATCAGGCCCGTGATCACGTCGACGCTCGGCCGCTGCGTCGCCATCACCAGGTGGATGCCCACCGCCCGCGACTTCTGCGCGAGCCGCGTGACGTGGCCCTCGACCTCCTTGGCCGCCACCATCATGAGGTCCGCGAACTCGTCGACGACGACGCAGATGCGGGGCATGTGGGTGATGACGCGGGCCTTCTGCTCGTCGGTCTCGGCGCCGAACCGGTCGTGGAGCTGGGCCTCCGTCAGGCGGTTGTAGCCCGTGATGTTCCTCACCCGGGCCTGCGACAGCATCCGGTATCGTTCCTCCATCTTGTCGACCAGCCACCCGAGGATGGCCTCGGCCTTCCGCATGTCGTTGACGACCGGGCAGAGGAGGTGCGGCAGGCTGTTGTAGACGCTCATCTCGACCATCTTCGGGTCGATCAGCACCAGCTTCAGGTCGTCCGGCGTCCGCGTCAGCAGGAGCGACATGATGATCGCGTTCAGGCACACGCTTTTGCCGCTGCCCGTCGTGCCGGCGATCAGGAGGTGCGGCATGGAGGCCAGGTCCTTGACCATCGGCGCGCCGGTGGCGTCCTTGCCGAGGAAGAGCGGCAGGCCCATCTTCTGCGGCAGCTCCTTGGCCGCCAGCACGATCTCCTTCAGGCAGACCGTCTGGCGGGAGGTGTTCGGCACCTCGACGCCAATGGTGTTCTTGCCCGGCAGGGGCGCGACGATCCGCACGCTCGGCGACCGCAGGCTGATGGCCAGGTCGTCCGACAGGCCCACCACCTTGCTCACCTTGACACCGGGCGCGAGCGCGAGCTCGTACTGCGTGATCACCGGGCCGGTCTCGATGGCCACCACCCGGGCCCGGACGTTGAACTCTTCCAGCGTGCGGGCCAGGACGTCGGCTTTCTCGCGGATGCGGGCCTCTTCCTCCTCGTCCTCCTCGTACGTCGGGTCCTCCAGCAGGTCGACGTGGGGGAGCTGGTAGTCGCGGTTGCGCGGCGTGGAGGGCAGGGGGGTGAACGCGAACTCCTTCTGGTGTTCGAGGCTGTCGTCTGGGCGGGTGTGGCGGATGACGACGCCCTTCGGCAGGTCGGGCAGGTCGTCCTCCTCGTCGAGAGCCTCCTCGTCCTCGGCGTCGTGCGCCTCGTCCTGGGGCAGGGTGTCCTCGGCCGCGTCGGGGGCGTCCTCGGCGTCCTCCAGGGCCTCCAGGTCGGCCTCCTCGACGTCGGCCTTGCGTTTCTGTTTGCGGACGACCGGCTTGGCGGCGCCTTCGCTCCGGACGGCGCTGACGGCGGCCCCGGCGCCCGCGGCGGCGGCCGTCGCGATGGCGTGGACCGGCCCGCGAGCCCGGTCGCGAATCCACCCCGCCACCAGCACCGGCGCCCGGAAGACGTTCAGGTCCGTCAGCAGCACCAGGCCCACCAGGCCGATGACGGCCGTGAAGAGCCCCGCCCCGAAGAGGCCCACCCGGGCCACCAGCGCGCCCGACAGCACGAGGCCCAGTACGCCGCCGTTCCCGATTGGCAGGCGGGCCTCGACCTGGATCATCGCCGAGAAGGTGCCGACGGCGACGACGAGCATGGCGGCCCCGGCGATGCGGAAGGCCGTGTCGGCCACGCCGAAGCGGGCGATCCAGAGGTATGCCCCGGCGATGAGGAACAGCAGCAGGGCGTAGGCCCCGTCGCCGAGGGCCCAGAAGACGCCGTAGGCGAGGTGGGCCCCCGCCGGGCCGCCCCAGTTGGCCGTCGGCGCGTTGTGATGCAGCACGGCGTGGTTGGGGGCGTCGTACCGGTCGAACGACAGGAGGCTGACCGCGACAAAGAGGGCCGCGGCGGCGGTGAGGACGGCGGCCACGAGGCGCCAGCGGCCGAGGGGCTCGCCAGCGTCCTTTCGGGCGGCGCGTTTCGACTTCGTCTTGGCCATGGTGCGGGCTCCGTGCCGGACGGGCCCGCCGCCGGCGTCAGTGGGTTCCGCTGGAGCCGAACCCGCCGTCGCCGCGCCCGCTTGCCGGCAACTCGTCGACCTCCCGGACGTCGACCCGGGCGACCGGGGCCACGACCAGCTGCGCCACCCGCAGTCCGCGGGTGACGGTGAACGGGTCGCGGCCGACGTTGCCCAGGATGACGCCGACCTCGCCGCGGTAGTCCGCGTCGATGGTGCCCGGGGCGTTGACGAGCGTCAATCCGTGTTTCAGGGCCAGTCCGCTGCGCGGCCGGACCTGGACTTCGTAGCCGTCCGGTACCGCCAGGAACAGGCCGGTCGGGATGAGTCGGATGTCACCGGGGGCGAGGACGACGTCGCCCTCGACCGCGGCGCAAATGTCCATGCCCGCCGCGGCCTCGCTCATGTACCGCGGCAGGGGA
>CAYNLG010000095.1:0-13710 GCA_964397995.1 uncultured Anaerolineales bacterium | reverse complement strand
AGTTTCGGGGACAGGATACTCAATTCCCCTGAGCCATCGTACGCCGCCGCGACTGCCGGAAGGAATTAAGTATCCTGTCCCCGAAACTCCACCAGGTACCGCGCGGCGGCGCCCAGGCCGGCGACGGTGAAGACGACCGGGTAAAGCCGCTCGAAGTACCAGAGCTTGGCGAAGTAGAAGCCGATGGGGGCGGACTCGAACCGGGTGCCGCCCTCGGTCCGCTCGGCAAGGTATGCCGCGCCCCGGGCGACCGCGCGGCGGACGGCGTCGCCGCCGCCCTCGGCCCGCCCGAGGCCGTGGCGGGCGAGGGCCTCGACGGCCAAGCCGGTCTCCTCGAGGGACTCCGGCGTGCCCGGGGCGCCGCCCCAGCCGCCGCCTTCGCCCTGGGCGTCGACCAGCCAGGCCGCGCCGCGCTCGGCCGCCCCGGCCGCCTCCGGCCCGGCCAGGGCCGCGAGGACCCGGGCCGTGCCGTAGGTGGGGTTGACGTCGTCCTCGACCCACTCGTTGCCGAACCAGAGGGGGAGCCACGCGCCGTCCGGCCGCTGGGTGCGGACGAGGTACCGGACGGCCCGCGTCGCCGCCCGGTCGAGCCGAGCCGCCAGGCGTTCCGCGACGTGCGGCCGCCAGGCCCGCCACGCCCGGAGCGTGTGGGCCGTCAGGTCGGCGGCGCTCCGGTCGAACGGCAGCCGCCCCCAGCCTCGGCAGAAGGTGGGGATGCCGCCGTCGCGGTTCTGAAGGCCCAGGAGCCATGTCGCGCCCCGGGCGGCCGCGTCGCGGGCGCGGGGGTCGTCCGCCGACGCCAGGGCCGCCAAGGCCACCATCGCGCTCGGCGTGTCGTCGGCGTCCGGGACGGCCCCGTCGGAGGCCATCCACGACCAGGCGCCGGGCGGCGTGTGCGTGAAGGGGTGGACCTCGCGGGCCTGCTGGCCGAGCAGCCAGGCGACCAGGCCCGCCCGGGCCCCGGCGTCCAGGGCCTCGGCTACCGGCCCGCCCGCGGCCAAGGCGGCCACGGCCTGGGTCGTCACCCACGTCTCCAGGCAGGTGTCGATCGGCCAGCCGCCGTCCGGCCGCACCAAGTCCCGCAGGAACCGCACGGCATCGCGCGTCACGGGGTGCGCGGCATGGCCGAAGGACGCCAGGCAGGCCGTGACGAAGCTCGTCAGCGGCACGGCCTCCAGGAAGCCGCCGCTCGTCGGCTGCATCGACCGGACCACGCCGAGCGTCCGCCGCCGCGCCACACCCCGCACGGCCCGCGCCACCGGGCAGCGCGGGGGGGCGGCGTGGTACCGGGCCTGGCCGATCGCCACCAGCGCCGGCAGGGCGTAGCTGACGACCGGCAGCCGCAGCCACCGCCACGTGGCGTGCGGCAAGGCGGCCAGCTCGAAGGGCAGCGCGGGGATGCGGCGGAAGGCGGCCTGGCGGTCGCCGAGGCGGCCGCCGAGGGCGAGGAGCGTCAGGATGGGCGTCGAGAACGTCCGGTCCGACCCGTAAGACGCCAGGATCGTTTCGACCAGCGCGTCCGGGGCGAGCGTCCCGCTGCGGGCCTCGATCCACCGGGCGGCCGAGCGGGCGGCGGCATCCCACGCGGGGCGCGGCCGCGGGGCCATCGCGAAAGCCGCCCACACCAGGGCCGTCGTGTTGATGTTCGAGCGGCTGCGGACGGTGTCGCCCCACCCGCCGTCGGCGTTCACGTGGGCGGCCAGCCAGTCGAGGCCTCCGCGGATCAGACCGTCGTGCCGGGCCGCGTCCACCTGGGCCAGAGCGAAGGTGGCCGTGGCGGTCGCGAGGGCGCTCGTCGCCAGCCGCCCGACCCAGTGCCCCTCGGCCGTGCGTTCCGCGAGGAGGTGGGCCCGCGCCGCCGCCAGCGCCTCGGCCACCGCCCCGGCGTCTGCCCGCGCCTCGCTCATACGGCACTCGTGAACGGATGCCGGCCGCGCCGCAGCACATGCCAGAAGTACAGGTTCAGCCCGAGGGCATCGACCCAGCGCGGCCCGGTCCAGGCCCGGCGCAGGGCCCCGCCGACGGTGTAGAAGCGGCGGATGCCGCGCCAGTAGGCAAACCGCAGTTCCTCAGGCGTCATCCGGGCCGGGCGGAAGACGACGTCCACCCCGTTGTAGAGCGAGACGTTCTCGTGCAGGAGCCGCCCCTCGGCCTTCATCGTGTCGAAGAGCGCCGACCCCGGCCCCGGGGTGAGCGTCCAGGGCAGGATGAAGTCGACGCCGCTTGCCAGGAGCCGGTCGATCGTCGCGTCGATGCCTTCGGGCGTGTCGTGGTCGAGGCCGAAGATCAGGCTGGCCGTGACGGCGATACCGGCCTCATGGAACGTCGCGACGAGGTCCTCGATCGGCACGGCCGCGTTCTGGGCCTTGTTGACCCCGCGCAGGTTCTCGGCGAGGAGGGACTCGACGCCGACGACGGCGTGGCGGCAGCCGCTGCGGCCGGCGAGGCGGAGGACGTCCGGCCGCCGGGCCGCTGTGACGCTGAACTGGCCGCCCCACCGGACGCCCAGCGGCCGCATCGCCGCGAACAACTCCCCCGCCCGGTCGGGGTCGGCCATGATGTTGTCGTCGGTCAGGATATAGTAGGGGGCCCCGAGCCGCCGCAGCTCGCCGACCACGTCGCCGACGGGCCGGTAGCGGACGTCGCGACCGAAGAAGAGCGACACGCCGCAGAAGGTGCAGGCGTGCGGGCACCCGCGGCTCGTCTCGACGCACAAAAAAGGCTGCCGCGCCCCCGGCGCCCGGACGTACCGGCCCAGGTCCACGAGGTTGTAGCGCGCGTCGGGCAGCCCCGTCAGGTCCGGGCACCGGCCGCCCTCGTAGCGGGGGCGGAGGCGGCCGTCGGCGGCGTCCATGAGGACCTCCGGCCAGACGGTCTCGGCCTCGCCGCCGATGATGGTGTCGAAGCAGCCCGACCGGATGAGGCGGTCCTTGAGGCTCCAGACCCCGATGCCGCCGATGGCCACAGGCGTGCCGGCGTCGCGGCACGCGCGCGCCAGGTCCATGGCGCGGGGCATGTTGGTGAGCATGCCGGTCATGGCGACGAGGTCGACGTCGGCGCCGGTGGGGACCGGCTGGACGCTGTCGTCGACCAGGCGGACATCCCAGTGCTCGGGCGTCAGGGCCGCCAGGTACGGCATCGTCCGCGACGGGAAGAACGCCCGCCGCCCGCGGATCAGCCGCCCGCGCGCGTCGTAGGCCGACGGCTTGACCAGGAGAAGCCGTTTGCGGCGGCCGGGACGGGGTGTGGCGTAGGCGATCATGCAGGGGTTAAACGCGCCCCGGCCGGCGGGGGACCGGTCAAAGCCACCCGGAACCTGCCCCGCCCGCACCCGTTCAACGGGTATCCCGCGATGCGAAGGAGGGACCCCGTGCGACGCGCGACATGTGGCCTGGTTCTGATGCTCCTCTGGACCGCCCCGGCAGCGGCCGACCCGGGGGCCGACGTGGCCGAACTCGTGGCCTTGCGGAACGGGCTGGCGGCGCGGCTCGAGGCCCGCCACACGCGAGACGCCGAGGCCGGGCCGTGCGGCGACCTGCACCTTGTCCTGCCCGGGGCCGCCGACCACGAGGAGATGCCCCTCACCCTCCGCCGGCGGGGCGGCACGTGGGTGACCGCCCGCGCCCAGGTCCCCGCGTGGGACCAGGCGACCATGAAGGAGTGGCGCGGCTTCCACGTCGGCAACCGGACCGGCTGCATGTGGAAGCCGGCCTTGGCGTTTCCCGTCGAGCCGGCCCTCGCGTGGGAGGATACCCGCCTGGAAGGGACCTTGGACGTGGCCCTGCGCCTGGACCTGCCGCGCGACGAGCGGCTCCTGCCCGACCGCGACAACGGCTGGTGGGGCCGCTTCATCCCCGGCGGCTACACCGAGCCGCGCCCGACGCGGCTGGCCATCGACGCCCGGGTCGACCCCGACGCCTGGTGGGTCGACCTGGTCCTCGACGGCGGCCTCCGCTGGGACCCCGCCACCACCGGCCACAAGAAACACAAGGGCGTCATGGTCCGCCCGATCGTGATCCGGATGGAGGTGCCCGCGACGCGCTTCACCCACGTCGAGTGCCTGACGCCGACGTGGAACCAGGGCTTTCACGAGGCCGACGCCACCGGCCTCCGGCTGGAGCCGAGCGGCCAGGGCCGGACGCGGCTGCGCGGCGAACTGGTCGTCTCCCTCCACCAGGACGGGTGGATGCCCTGGGGCGGAGGAAAGACGTGGCAGCATCCGCCGCTCGTCCTCCGCTTCACGCTGGACGCCGCCCTGGACGGAGACCGCGTCGGCGCCAACGGCGTCGGCGGCTCGTTCCAGGTCGAGGGCGACATGGGCCGGTACAAGGGCACCGTCCTCGGCCGCGCGGGGCCGATGGTCCGGGGGCGGTACCGCGCGACCGGGGCCCTCGGGACGTGCGAAGGGCCGGTGCGCGGGATGGCCCTCTCGGGGCCGGGCCTGGTGGAACCCCACCTGGTGAAGGAGCCGGGCGGGATGGGAGACGCGGCCTTCGCCGATGCGCTGCTCCACGAGGTCCGGGCCCTGGCGCTGGCGCTGCGGCACCCGGGCCTGCCGTACATCGACGCCTTCGCCCAGACCGACGGCCCCGCGCCCGATTGGCCGCGGCCCGTCGACGAGGCGCAGCTGGCCGCGTACGTCAGTGAGGCTCTGGCCCTTTGCCGCGCGGCCGTCGCGGCCGAAGCCGCCCCACCCGAGGCGGCACCGGTCGCGGCCGGCGGGGTCCCGGCGGTCGGCACCGCCCCGGCCCCGGCGACCGAGGAAGGCATCAACCGCCTCCCCGAGGCCGCGGGGTGGCATTACCTGACCCGCTGGCAGGTTCTCGGGCCGTTCGAGCAGCGCCTCGGCCTGGAGCACCACACCGGCCGCGTGCCGGACCTCGTGCCGGTCGAGGGCCTTTCGTACCGCCAGGACCCCGACACCTTCAGGGCGGCTGCCGGCGAGGCCAACACCCGTGCGTGGCAGGCCGTCAAGGCGGACTCCGACCGGGTGGCGCCGGCCGGCCAGAAGGCGAGCTTCTACCGCCGGTTCCTTGGCGAAGTCTGGTACGCCACGGCCCGCCTGGAAGCCCCGGCCGACACGACGCTTCACCTGGCGCTCGCCTCGGCCGACGGGGCCCGCGTGTGGATCGACGGTCGCCTCGTCTGGGCCGACCCGGAGAAGGTGACCCGCTACCGTCCGCGCGGCCGGGACCACGTGGCCGTGCCGCTCGCGAAGGGGACGCACCGGGTGCTCGTCCGCTTTGAGCGCGATCGGCGGCCGGGGTGGGTGCGGCTGGCGCTGGCGACGCGCCGGCCGGACGGGCCGACGGGGGACGGCCCGCCGGAGCCGCCGACCGAGGCCGTGGCCGGACCGCACGCCTTCCCGGACGCCGACCCACCCCTTGCCTGGGACCTGGACGCCGGGACGAACGTCGCCTGGCGGAGCGAGGCGCTGGGCGGGCGGACGCGGCCGGTGATCGCCGGAGACCGGCTGTACGCGACGCGGGGCCTGGCGCTGCACTGCGCCGACCCGGCAAGCGGAGCGGGGCTGTGGACGCGCGACGCGTGGGCCCTGGCGTCCCTGGGCGAAGCCGCCGCCACGGCCTGGGCCTCGTCCGGGGACGAAGAGGCCCGCTGCAAGGCCCTCTCCGAGGCCGTGCCGGGCCTGCGCGTGAAGCGTCCGAGCGACCTCGCCGCCGAGGCGCCCGTCGCCGACACCCGGCACGTCTGGGTCCACAGCGGCGTGGGCACGCTGGCCTGTTTCGACCGCGGCGGCGAGCGGCGGTGGACGCTGCGGACGCATCTCGGTGGCGCCCGCGTGCACAAGGTCGGCGGCCGGCTCATCGTCGAGGGCGAGACCCTCGACTCGTGGCCCCAGGACAAGGACGAGGCCGACGCCAAGGGGAGGAAGAAGAAGGGCGGCCGGCGCGTGGGCCTGCTTCTGGTGGACGCCGAGGACGGCAAGGAGATCGGCCGCTGGACCGTCCCGGGCCGCTTCCACGGGCCGTTCAGCCGCCTCGTTCCGGTCGGCGGGAGCCTGGCCCTGCACACCTCGTGGGGCGGCTGGCTCGACCCGGCCTCCGGCACGCTTTCGCCGCCGGTCGACCACGAACCGCTGGACCACGGCGGCCCGGCGTCCGGGGCGTCGGGCTACGGCGGCGGCCTCGGGCACGCCCTGGCCGCGGCCCCGGGGTGGCTCGTTCAGACGACCCAGGAACAGGCCGTGGCGCTGCGTCTGTGGCGGCTGCCGGGCGGGCGGATCGCCGGCGCGCCGGCTTGGGCGAGCAACTACGAGCACGCCGGGTTCGGCAGCTTCGTCGCCCCGTCGGTGGTCGCCGGAGGGCGGCTGTTCTCGTACATGCCCGTGCTCGACCGCGGGCCGCACTGCCCCGACCCGAGGACAGAACTCCACGTCCAGGACCTCGCGACCGGCCGCCCGCGGGCCCTGCTCAAGCCCGCCCTCGAACGCGCGGTCATCCACGACCCGACGCCCGTCGTCGCGGGGGGTTACGTCTTCGCGACGGACCCCGGCGGGGGGACGCATGGCGGCCACGAGACGCACGGCCAGTGCGTCATCGCCACGGCCGACGCCCGCCTCGACCTGGTGTGCCGCAACCTGATCGAAAAGGGCACCCGGGCGAGCCCGGTCTTCCGGGAGGACCGGCTCTTGCTGCGCTCGCCCGCGAGCTTGACGTGCGTGGCCGTGACGGGCGACGCCGGCCGGGCGTACCAGGCGCGGCGGCTGGCCGAGACGCTGATGGAGGCGATCGGGCCGGCGGCCGGCCCTGTGGATGCGGAAACGGCCGAGCCGCTCGCGGAGGCCCCGCCCGACCCGGCCGCGCCGGTCCAGCGCCTCCGCGACGGCCGCGCCCCGGGCCGGTGGCTGGCCCTCGGGCCGGCGAAGCCGGACGCGCTGCCGGACGAGGCCGCGCGGGGGCTGGGCCTGGTGAAGGCCGGCGACACGGTGCCCTTCGGCGGGGGGTCGCTCCAGGCCGTCGCCCTCGGCCCCGAGACCGCGTGGCGCGAGCCGCCCCGCTACCACCGCGAACACTCGCTTCAGGGCACGGGCGACATCCTGCCGACGCTGACGAACCGCGTCGACCCGGCCGCCTGCTTCGGCCCGAAGACCGCCGGCCTCCTCTACACCATCGTGGACGTGCCGCGCGCGTGCCTTGTGGAGGCGGGTGACGGCCTGCTGCGGCCGGGGGTGACGGCGTGGCTGGGCGGGGTGCGGCTGGCCAAGGGGGCCGCCGTGCGGCTGAAGCCCGGCCTGGTGCCGCTGGTCGTCCGTGTCGGGCCGGATTACTACGCGTCCTTGCCGGCGGCGCCGGCCGGGGGCGAGGAGGCTTCGGCGGGAGCCGCGCGCGGGTTCATCCCGGCCCTGAAGGCGGTGCCGCCGCGCGCCGCGTGCTGGCGGGACCGGGCCGCGGCCCGCCGCGCCGACCTCGAAGCGGCCGCGCGCGACGCCGCTGGAACCGAGGCCGGGGCGGCCGCCAAGCAGGCCCTGGCGGCGTTGGGGGGGTAGGCGCGCGGCGCGGGCGCGCGGCTCGGGTGTTCTTCACAGGAAGCGAAAGCGTTTTTCGCTTGTTCCTCGGGGGGCCGCGCGTACGATATAGTAAGAGGCGGCGGACACACGGCCGCCTGACATCACGTCTTTCGGTTCCTGCGGTGATCGTAGCCTGGGAGCGTTAAAAGGAACAACCTATGAAACCTGCTTAGGGAGCTTGCTGGGGATGTCGCGGCGACGCCCGCTCGACGGGACCGCCAACGCGTTCCTCCGCTCCCACCTTGCAAAGCGGGTTGCTTCCTAAGCTTCCGTACGACACAGGTGGAAACCGAAGACATAGGGAAGGTCCCTAGTGGGCCTTCCTCTTTTTTTGAGCTTGGAGGGCCGAATCGGCGGCCCCACAGGCGTTTCCCGGCGCGGCCGCCGGTCAGTGCTGAGGCCGCCGCGCGGGCATGTACTGGCCGCGCGTGGCCGCCCGAAACTCCTCCAGCCGCCGCCATCGCCGCGGGGGCCTCGATGCTGATGGTCTTGGCGGCCAGCGGCCTGATCGTCCTCGTCGTGCTCCTGCCGCTGGTCGACCTGGTCAAGAACGTGGGCCGCGCCTGACACGGCCGGCCCGCGGCGTCCGAAAAAGCCCCTGGACGGGGCCGCGGATGGCCGTAGAATGGCGGTCGAGGCCGGTGAAAGGGCGCGGCATGCGGTGGACGGTCGGGATCCAGGTGGCGGTTCTGGCGGCGCTCGCGGCCGTCGGGCGGGGGGGCGAGACGGTGCCGCCGGAAGGGTTCGAGCCGCTGATCGTCGACCCGACGGCGCCCGCGCGGGCGTCGGCCGAAACCCCGCCAACCCCGGCAGAAAGGCCCTCTACGCCCCCTTCCGAGGCGCCGAAGGCCCCCGCGCCAGAGGTCGACAAGGTGGCCCGGACGGTGCGGATTCCGGTCGAGCTCACGGGCGCCGAGGGCGTCATCGAGTGGATTCTCGGCACGGCGCGGGCGCCGAAGGCCTCGACGATCCTCGTGACCCCGTGCCGCGCGCAGGCCGTCGCGGACGCGCTCGCGGCAATCGGTCTTGCGAAGGGGACGCCGCCGGAGGCGCGCGGCGACGGGCCGCCGGGGCCCCCGTCGGGGCCGAGCCTGGAGCTATCGCTCGTCTGGCATACGAAGGAGAAACCCGGGCTGCTCCCCGCCACGCGGCTATTTGCGCCGTCGCCGGACGGGCGGGACGCGGGGCCCGGGCGATGGGTCTATGCCGGGCCGGCCACGGTGCGGGAGGGCGAGGCCACGCTGCTGGTGGCGTCGGTCTCGGGCAGCCTCGTCACGACAAATCTTCGCGATACGAGCGCGCTCATATATTGGGTGCCGGGGCCCGGCGAACCGGGCCTGGAAGCCCTTCGGACGTGGTATGCGGCGAAGGCGCCGGGGGTGCCGGCGGGGTCGAAGCCGGCGCTGGTGGTGCGTCCAGCGGCGCCGCCGAAGCCGCCGAAGCCGGTTGAGCCGGGCCCGGAGGGGGCGCCGCCGGCGGGGGCGCCGGACTCGGGCTATGGACAGGCCTCACAATCCACGATTAGGCCGTAAAGGGTCGAATGCGGCCGAAAAAAGTGCGGCAGCGACCGAGGGGTAGAAAGTCGCTGCCGCGAATGAAGGCGACCAGTGGCCGCCCCATTTTCTGGATGCGTCGTGCCCACCTATGTCCCGGGCGGTCCCCCTGTTCTGCAGGACACATCGCGGCAGGGCGTCGCGCCCGAGGCCCGGGCGCCGCTCTCGCCATTCTTTATGGCCCCAAGTCGCGGCGGTGTCAAGCGCAAATCGGGAAACGGGACGTTTCTTGGCGCATTCCGCGTGCCACTTTCGCGAAACGCTTCCGCGATTGCGTCCCCAGCGAGCCGGCCGGAACCGCCCGGAGGCCCGTTTTCTTCCCCCGTGTGGCCTTTTTCTTTCTCTTTTTCACCCGCACCTTTCTCTTTTGCGCCGTCTTTTTGCCTTGGCTTTCCCCTCCTGTGACCTTTTTTGTCCTCTTTTTGTCTTCCTTTTACCTTTTTCTGTTCGCGGCCCCCCCGACGGCGGCCGATCGCCGCGGGCGCGGCCCTACTTGGGCTTCGCCAGGTTCCAGATGGCCTCGTCCGGGGGGATGGTTTCGCCCGGTTGTGTCGCGACGAATCGGAGTTTTAGAAATTGGGATGGTTCGTCGGCGGGGCGGACGGCGAGGATCTCGTCCAGGGCCGCGACGCCCGCCTCGACCTCGCCGGCCACGAGGTGGCGGACGGCCCGCGCGTACGCCTCGGCCACCCGGCGCATCTCGTCCGGTGCCGGCTCCAGGGCCAGCGGCTCGTACAGGGGGATGGGCCGGCGGAGGCCCCGGATGCGGGCCGTGCCGAAGGGGCGGAAGAGGACCGCGTCACCGCAGGCCGCGCGCGTGGCTTCGGGCACGAGGACACGGGAGCCGACCCACCGGTTGGCCTCTTCGAGGCGTCCGCCGAGGTTGACGGTGTCGCCCATGGCGGTGTAGTCGAAGCGGCGCTCGGAGCCGAAGTTGCCGACGATGGCGGGGCCGGTGGAGCAGCCGACGCGGATGGCGATGGCGCGGTCCTCGGGCAGGAGGCCCATGCCGCGGAGTTCGGCGTTGACGCCCTCGAGGCGTTCGTGCATGCGCAGCGCCGCGCGGACGGCGCGCAGGGCGTGGTCGGGCGTCGCGACCGGCGCGCCGAAGAAGGCCATGATGCCGTCGCCCTCGTACTTGTCGAGGGTGCCGTGGTCGGCCAGAAGAATATCCGTCATCGACGAGAGATAGTGATTCAGCAGCGAGACGAGGCGTTCGGGGGGCAGGCTCTCCGACAGGGGCGTGAACCCGCGGATGTCGCTGAACAGGACCGTGATGTCACGCCGCTCGCCGCCCAGGCGGAGCCGCTCGGGCTGGCGGACGATCTCCTCGACGTGGTCGCCGGAGACGTACTGTTTCAGGACGCCCGTGATCCACCGGCGCGAGCTCGACTCGGTCAACTGCCGATACGCCGAGACACCGGCGAAGCCGACGACGACGGCCAGGACGGGCCCGGCCACGGGCAGCAGGAAGGCCCAGCCCTTGGCGCCGACCCAGCCGACGACGAACAGGGCGACCGAGAGGTTGAGGGTGGCGGCGATGGCCCACCAGGTGGGCAGGCGGACGGTCGCGAGGGCGGCCAGCCACGCGGCCGCGACGGCCAGCACCCACTCGGCCTCCATCGGCAGCCGCTGGAACGCCACGCCGGAGAGGATGACCTGGGCCGTGACGGGGTAGATCGGCACGCCCGGCTGGTTCAGGGCGATGGGCGTCCGGTGCTGGTCGGAGATGCCGGTCGCGTTGAGGCCGACGACGGCGACGCGGCCCTGGACGTGGGGCCGGGCCTCGTTCATCCAGGCCTCGGTGGTGCGGCCGCTGGCGTCGACCTGCTCGTGGTAGCTCATCAGGAGCGGCATGAGGGCCTCGGCAGCGCGGCGGCGGTCGGCGTCGAGGCCGTCGGCGCCGCTGGCCGGGGCGTCGCCCCCGGCGTGGGCGGCCAAGGCCATCGCCAGCCGCTCCTCGACGCCGCCGCGCGCGGCGCGGGCGGCCTCGAGGCGGGCGGCGTCGCCGGCGGCCCCGGCCACGCGGACGGCCCGGTCGGCGGCCGCCCAGTCGTGGTCCGGGAAAAGGGCGTCGAGCGTCGCCATCGCCTCCCGCCACCGGCGGTCCAGCCCCGCCAGCTCGTGCCGCGCCTCCACGATCCGCAGCAGCGGCCGCGCCGAGATCCGGTGCATCGCGTCCAGCGACCGGGGCCAGCGGAGGTTGAGCTGGGCCCTCGGGCCGACCGGGATGCTGGCGCCGACCTGGCCGTCGGGACCGAGGAGCTGGAGGCGGCCGGGGTCGAGGCGGAGGCGGTAGTCCGGGCCGAACAGGGCCAGGCCCGTCATCTCCAGGGCCAGGTGCGGGAACGCTTGGCCGCCCCCCCGCACGACCAGGGGGACGCGCCGGACGGTGTGGTCGTCGTCCTTGATGAACGAGGTGTAGCCGCTGCCGAGGCAGGCGTCGCTCAGGAGCGGGACCATGGGGTGAAAGCCCTCGGCCTCGAAGACGTCGGCGGCGCCGGCCCCTTCCAGGGGAACGGCGTGGCGGGCGAGGACGGGCGGCACGGTGGCGCAGGCGTCGCCGCCGGCGGCGCCCGGCCGGTCCGCCAGGTAGACGCTGAACGGGACGAGGGCGACCCCGGAGGCGGCGACAGCGTCGGCCAGGACGCGGTCGGGCTCGCGGACGATGGCGAGGCGTTCGGACCCGTCGGCGCCGACGGTGGCCTGGACGGCGGGGCGTTGCGGCTCGGCGTACTCGATATCGAGGACGACCAGCCGGGCCCCGAGGTCGGCGAGGACCCGGAGCAGGTCCGCCTGGAGCGTGCGGGGCCACGGCCAGCGGCCGGCCTGGGTGATGGAGGCATCGTCGATCTCGACCGTCACGCAGGCCAGGGGCGCGCCGGCGGAGTCCAGGGGGGCGGCGGCGCGGAGTTCGTCGCTGACGGCAAGTTCCAGGGCGCGGCCCTGGGGGGTGAAGCAGACGAAGGAGGCGGCCAGGGCGCCGAGGACAAGCGCGATGACCGAAGCGAGCCAGACACGGGCCCGCTTGAAGGTCTCTTTCCGGGCGCCGGAGGCGTTGACCACGCTGGTCCCTGGGCGGCTGGCGCCGGCGGGCGAGGCCCGTACGCGGCCCCGGCGGCGGCGCTGGGTTCGCCGGCGATTGTAGAAGGCCGGGCGTGGGGCGTGCAAGTGACAGTCGCGCGGAATGCCGGTCAGCGGCAACGGAGACGTCGCCGAGAACGCCTCATGGCCTTCAAGGCCATGCACGGCGACGCGGGCGGGGGGCTACACGATCCACTTGCGCCGGATGGTCCGCAGGTTCAGGGCGAACAGCACCGCGCACAATGCCGCCAACAGCCCGAAGTCCAGCGCCACCGAGAGACGGGGCGGGCGTGGCGGCGTTCGTGCGGCGGGGGAAGGGAGGCTACTCGGCGGCCTCCGGCCCCGCGGCGCCGCTGGGTTCGCCCGTCAGCTCAGGGACACCGCTGCCGGCCTGCTTGAGGCGCCAGCGGTCGGCCCGGTCGATGACGCCGACCAGTTCGCCGCCCGAGACGTGCTGGTACTCGGCCCCCTGGACCATGAGCTCGAGGTAGACGCACTCGCGGAGGGCGTAGCGGGGCACGGGACCGAAGAGGCGCATCCAGAGGCCGCCCTGGATATCGAGGGCGCGGCAGAGGCATTCGGCGAGGTGGCCCTTGTCGAGGGGGTCGCTCTCGGCGGCGCCTTCGAGCCAGCGGCTGGTGGCGCCTTGGCCGCGCAGGTAACGTTTGTCGGCGACGAAGTCGCCGCCCGGCCGGCTGCCTAGGCTCACGAAGATCACCAGGGCGCGGGCGGCGTCGGCGGCCGTGGCGACGTCCTTGTAGGCGAGTTCGGAGAAGAACCGGGCGTCGGAGGCCGCCGGGGCCACGTCGCCGGCGGCCGGCGCGGGCGCGCCTTCGGCAACCGGTGCGGCCTCGGGGACGGGTTCAGCGGCTTCGGGCGCAGGCGCGGCCGCGGGCGCCGCCGGGGCGCCGCCCTCGACTGGCACGGCCTCGATGACCAGGATGCCCTCGGCCTGGAGGGCGGCCTCGGCGCCGGCATCTTCGGCCCGGGCGGCCGGCGCGGCCAGCAGCAGGGCCGCCACGGCGATCCACGCGCGCACGGACATGGGCGTCTCCTTTCACCGGGCCACCGGCCCGATGGCCGGATTGTAATGGGGCGGCCGGGAGCGTGCAAGGCTGTTTAGGGCGGGGGGGCGCGGCCCCTCGGCGCGGCAGCGGGCACGGCCGGACAATGCGGTTTGCCGCGGGGGCGGTGTCGCGGTATAGTCGAGCCCGTCGCCTTGAGTTCGCCGTGGTCTGAAGTTGACAGCAGGTTCTGTCTCGTTGCCAATTCCAGCAGGGGCACGCACTCCTAAGCGCCGCCTCGGGCGATGCCGAAGAAGTGCTTGCGGTCTGCTTTGGTGAATCGGCCGTTGCCTTCGGCGATGTTGGCGGCAATCGAGAGCGCGGCGCGGTTGAGTTGGTTGGCCAGAAAGAAGTAGCCGCGGGGGAAGGCTTTCGTCAGACGACACACGGCGTCGGCGAAATTGAGGGCCTTCTGGTAGACCTGGAGTCTCCCGCCCCAGGGATAGCTTGGACACTCGTTTGCGTTGGGTAGAATGAACAG
>CAYNLG010000094.1:0-13751 GCA_964397995.1 uncultured Anaerolineales bacterium | reverse complement strand
GGCCGACGTCTCGGCCCACGCCCCGGCGCTGCAACGGACGCTGGAGCGGCTCGGGTTCCTGGGCGTCGCCTACGCACCGAGCATGGTCTTCGAGCAGGTCGTGCGGGTGGATGTGGTCCGCATGGCCAAACTGACGGTGCCGTACGTCCGGCAGACCGCGCCGATGACGGGGCCGGCGGCCGCCGTCCGGGACCTGGTCGAGGCGGCCATGCGGGACCGTCGCGAGGGCGGGGCCGTGGCCCGGGCGGCATGCGGGGCGGACCTCTTCCGCGGTTTGGAGGAGGGGGACATGTACCACTTGGCCCGCGTGGGGCGGGTGGCGCACTTGGTGGGCGCCGCGACGCTGCTCCGCCAGGGCGGGCCGGCCGACCGCCTGTTCATCCTCACCGAGGGGACGCTGCGGGTCCGCGTGGGCGGCCACGAGATCGCCCGCCTCGGCCCCGGCGAGACGGTGGGCGAGCTGGCCCTGCTCGACCCCGGGCCACGCTCCGCCGACGTCGTCGCCGACGGCGAGGTCACGGTGGTCGAATTCCTGGCGCGGGACCTGGCGGACCTGATGGCCTCCCGGCCACGTCTCGGCCAGGCGGTCCTCGAGAACCTGGGCACGGCGCTGGCGTCGCGGCTGCGGGAGCTGGACGTGCGGCACGCGGGCCGACCGGCCGGCGCGCCCTGAGGCGGAGGGACGGTCGCGGCTGGCGCCCGCGTCGCGTCCTGGACGCCATATCAGGGCTTGGCGCTGCTATACTGGACCGACGTGGCGTGCGGCGAATCGGGGGACGTCTCAGGGGTGGGACCGGCACGCCGCACCGGTGCGGCACGAGACCAGGAGGAGGCACACGATGACCGTCTCGACGATGACGCTGGCGACCTTGCGCGAGCTGCTGATGTGGTGCACGATCCTCGGCGGGGGCCTCTTCACGCTGGCCTTCGTGATCTTGGCGGCCGCCGGCGGCTGGGTCTACCGGATGCACAGCCGCTGGTTCCCCATGCCGCGCGAGCAGTGGAACGTGGCCATCTACGTCATCATGGGGGGCTACAAGGCCCTGTGGATCTTCCTGTGCCTGGTGCCGTTCCTGGCGCTGGTCATTCTGACGGCGTGAGTTCAGACGGTGGGCGGTGCGTGGTGTCATGACTCGGCGTGCGGCTTGGTCCCTTTTTTGCCGACCCCCTTGCCCGTGCGCCGGACGGGGGGTATAGTTAGGTGTCACTCGGGGGAGGACAGACGTGCATCGTGCCCGGCGCAGCGTGTGCTTGGCGTGCGCACTGGCGGCCATTGCGTTTGCCACGGTCGGCATGCACGCCGTCCACCCGTTGTTCCACGCGCATGAGGACGGCTGTTCTCACGGGTGTCCACCGCGCCACGGGCATGGGGCGTTCCCGTTGGCTTTGGTCCAGGCGCACGGTCATGGTCATGGCCCCGGTCTCGCGCTGGCGCTGGGGGCGAAGCACGCGCCCTGTCCGATCTGCCAACTCCTGGCTTGCACGCACAAGCTGGCGTTTCGCGCGCCGGCGTCGCCAACGGTCTCGTCGGGCGTGTCCCGGTTGGTGTCGCGCCCCGTCTGCGAGTCACTCCTTCCCGTTCGGATGACGTTCCGGGCCTTCCAGGCCCGGGCGCCGCCCGCCCTGCCGTAGGTTCCCCTTTCCGTTCTTGGAGTCAGCAAGACCCGGCGTGGGGTCTCCGCGTATGTCACGCGCTGCCGGTGCAGCGCCGCGTTCCCCCGCTGACCAAGCAAGCCACTCAAGAGAGGTGATCTATGCGCTGCAATACACTGAACAAGGTGCCCGGCCTGTTGTTCGGCGCGGCTCTGGCGGCTGCCGCCTTGGCCGCGGCTCCGGCCGAGGCCCTGGCCGGCCATGCCCACACGCACATCGGACGGAACGAGGACCAGGTGTGGGGCACGGCCGACGACGACGTACTCTGGTTCTTCGCGATGCCGGGCACGCCGGGATGGCCCGACTGGGGCGAGCCGCTCGAGCTGAAGCGGAAAGGCGGGTTTCCCTGGAACGGGGCGTATGTCTGCGAGGAGCTGTACTGCTGGCACTCGGGGCATCCGCCGCACGGCAACTGGCAGCTCGGCGGGAAGGACGAGGCCGTCGTGCCGGACTGGCGCATCGCCCTGGAACGGGTCCACTTCGACCCCGGATTCAGCATGTGCACGTATGACACGCTGGACCCGGTGCTCGGGGCGGACGGGGACCGGGTCGTCTTCGATCCGGCTCACGGGATGGGTTGGTCCGACACGCACTACAGCGAGGACGGGACGCTGGGGGCGTGGCGGTTCGGCCACCACCTGTATTTCAAGGCGGACGCCGCCCTGCCGCTCGGGGAAGTCTTGACGGCCACGTTCCGTGCCGTGGACGTTCGGGGCGTCGGGACGCCGTTTGCCTCGTCCGAGGACTACACGCTGACGTTCGTGACGACACCGGAGCCGGCCACGCTGGCGCTGATCACCGCCGGGGCCGTGGTGGTCTGGCGCCGGCGACGGCACAGGGGCCGCCATGCGGTCCCGTGAACGCGCGCGGCACGGCTTCACGCTTCTGGAAGTGCTGATCGTGGCCGCCATCGTGGGAATTCTCGCCGGCCTGCTCATGGGCGCGCTCGGAGACGCCCTCGCCTCGGCTGAGGGTTTGGAGTGCGCGAACAACCTGAAGCAGATCGGCTTGGCTATCCGGGCGTATGCCTGCAACCACGAGGGCCACCTGCCGTCGAGCGCCTGCCCGTCGGCCGGCCAGGCCGCGTCGCGTTGGTGGCTCAATGCGGTCCGCCCGTATGCCGGGAAGACGCTGCTGTACCGGTGTCCAAGCGACACGGCTCCCGACGACGTGTTCCTCGACTGGGAGCGGCCGCTGGAAGACGACTGGCTTCGGTATCGGTGGGCCAGCTACGCCATGAACGGCCGCATGGACGCGGCCGCCCCGCACCTGAGTCAGGTGCGAGAGCCCTCGTACACCATCCTCGTCTGCGAGACGGCGCCGCACGTGGTGGGCTCCGACCACGTCCACCCCGAACTGTGGATGGCGATGCGGGACCTGCAGAACGTTGTCGACCACGAGCGGCACGGGGGCCGGAGCCACTACCTGTTCGTGGATGGCCACGTTCAGGCGATGGCCCTCGAGGAGACGTGGGACCCGGGACGGGTCAACCTCTGGAACCCGCTCCTGGCCCCGCGGTGGTGTACCCCGATGCAGTACTGAGGCAAACAACGAAAGGATAGACGATGCGACGGACCTGCAACGTGTTGGTTCTGGCTGTTGCGGCCTGGTGCGCGGTCGTCGTGGCCGCACCCGCCCATGCATACTGCACCCTTGATCACTTCCTGGTGGGTCAGCAGGGCGGGGCCCTCTGGGTCGACGACTGGCAGGTGTACCGCCACTGGAAGGAGGACTATGCCGAACCGTACGCCGAAGCGTACTACGAGCTCATGGACTGGCGACTAATGCTGGGCTGCTGGGGCCGGACCGAACCGGGCTTCGGCGAGGTGATCGACGGCGTTCACGACCTGAGCCTGGTGGGAACCCCGGGGGTGGACTACGACGTGTGTGTCGAGCGCCTGTATGCGACGCCAGGCCTCGAGATGTACGACGACAACTTCAATCCGCTGCTGGAGGCGGACGGCGACGACTTCGCATTAAGTGCTGGCTACATCAACCATCACGTGCATATGAAATACGTGGTGTGGGACGACCCGACCGCCCACTACGAGGTGCGGTATCGCCTGGTGGACTCGCTTGGGAACCTTGCCCCGTCGGCGCCGTTCTCGGTGCATTTCGGGGCGCCGGCGCCGGAGCCGGCCACGCTGGGTCTGATCGTTGCCGGGGGCCTGTCGGTGCTCCTCGGGCGGCGGCGAAGCGCCTGAAGCACACACGCCCCACGCCGTCGCGGCGCACACACGAGGGCGGCGAGCGGCGACGCGCAATGGCAAGGAGAGTCTGCCCCGCCCGCCTGGCCCTGAACGTTCGGGCCAAGGGGGGCGGGTCGCAAAGGAGCCTTTCTCGGCGCCATGCGCGGGGAAAGGCTTCTTTGCCCGCGCCGCCGGGCGCGAAGGCAGCCTGGGGTCCGTGGGCCGCCGCCGGCCTGAAAGCGAAGCGGACGGCCGGGAGGCCGTCCGCTGGACGTGCTGAACGTGTGCTGCCGGTCGGCTCGTGGGCTGCGCCTAACGCCGCCGGCGGGCCAGAAGCGCCATCCCGCCCAAGGCCACGAGGGCGAGCGTGGCCGGCTCGGGCGCCGGCGCCGAGCCGGTGACCTCGATGTTGTCCAGGGACGAGAACGCGCCGAGGCTGGCCGTGCGGGCGAAGGCGATCTTGAACCGCCACGTGTCGCGCGCGGGCAGGCCCGACAGGTCGGCCACGACGAGGCCTTCGTCCTCCTCCCCCTGCAGATAGCCGCCCTGGCCGGTGACGACCGAGTCGACGTCCTCGGCCTTCAGGGCGAGTGGGTCGCCGGCGTAGAAGTCGAAGAGCAGGCCGGCCTCGCCGCCTTGGCCGTCCATGAGATACAAATTCCACGTGTGCATGCGGCCGCTGGCGCGCCGCTCGGTCTGGACCGTGAAGGTCAGGGCGTCGAGGGCCATCGGAAGGGCGGCGCTCAGGGCGAACTCATACGCGCCCTCGCTTTCGGCCATGGCTTCGCCGGGCTCGGCGCGGCCGGAGCCGCCCGTCCCGTCGAAGTTGCTTGCGGTGGCCGGGGTAACTTCGCTTGCGGTTACCCCCGCGTGGACCGAGTCGGCCACGCCGTCAAGATCGTCGAAATCGTAGGCGACGATGACGGCGGCGGACGCCGGCGTCGCAACGGCGCACGCGGCAACGAGCGCCCACAGGCTCTGAAGGCGGATCATGGCGAGACTCCTCACTTGTGACGGAACTCCACGCTCTCAAGCTTGACGGCGCGGCCCGCGACGGCGGGCGAGGTGGCGCCGTCCCCCTCGGGTGCATTTGCTTCATCGGCAGTTGCGGCTGCCGCATGCCACACATCCCACCTGTAGTATGACACACGATCCGGGCCCGGTCAAGTTTCGATGGAAAGAAGGCTGCCCGGCCGTCCGGCGCGGGGCCGCCCGCGCGTTTCTCTCGCATGCCGCGCGGCGCCGTGCTAGACTCGGGTCGCCATCGTTGGGAGGCCCGCCATGAGAATGTGCGCGATCCTGGCCGCGGCGGCCCTGGCCGCTCTGGTCGCCGGGTGCGAGCCCCCCGGTCCGCGCGGCAAACTGCGTATCGCCGCCCTGGCCGGGGCGTACACCTCGGCCGTGGGCGAGAGGGTCGACGGGGCCCTCGTCGAGGCGAGCGACGGCCTGCTTGCGCGGGCCGTGGCCCAGATCAACCGCGAGCCGGACCTGGACCTGGTCGTGATTCTTGGCGACCTGATGGCCGGAGCCGACCCCTTGAGCCTGGACCAGGCGAAGGCGGCCCTGGAGGAGTTGGACCGGCCATACGTGCTCGTGCTGGGCGATCACGACGGCCCGCGCGTGGAATCCGCCTCGGGGGGGAACGTCAGCCGCACCACGGTCCTTTGGGCGTTCCAGGGCCACGGCCCGCAGGGGCCGCGCGGCTATTGGAGCCGGCAGATAAGGCCGGGGGTGCTGCTGGTGGGGCTGGACACGCCCTGGCCGGGGGCGGTCGCCGGCCACGTCGACGCCGAGCAGCTCGCATGGCTGGAGCGAACGCTGAGGGCGGCCGCCGACCAGGCGGTGCTCGTGGTGGCTCACCATGGGCTGGTGCCGCTCCATCCGCTGGACCAGGCCGAGCCCTGGCGCGAGACGCTGGTGGACAACGCGGCCGAGGTCCTCACGGTGCTGGAGCGGCACCCGAACGTGCTTCTGGTGCTGACGGGGCATCACCACTTCGCGGTGGGGCGCGCGGTCGGGCCGACCGTGCACGCGGCCGCGCCAAGCCTCGCGGTCTGGCCGGCGGCGTACGCGCTGGTGGAGGTGCGGCCAGAGGAGATCGAAATGGTCTGGGTGCCCGCGGCGGACGAGGCCACGGCCGCCCGGGCGCAGGACCGGCTGCTTTCGAGCGAGCGGTGGCGCGGTGTCTTCCCGGAGGGGGAAGCGGGGGACGCGGCCTGCGTGCGCCTCTTCGGCGCGAACAAGCTGCAGACGTGGTCGCTGGAGGCCATCCGGCCGTGAGCGCCGATGCCGCCGGGCCGGAACGCGGCGCCTACGGCCGCTTCGGCGTCAGCACCGAGATGAACCGGCTCTTCTCCAGGGCCTCGTAGGTGTGCTCGAACATGCAGTCCCAGGCGAGTCCTTCGCCGGCTCCGAGTTCGTACTCGCTGCTGCGGATAGAGACCTTGACGCGGCCGTCGATGACGAAGCAGTGCTCGTAATCGTCTTCGTGCATATCCGGGTCGCAGCCGGCGGCCCCCTTCCGGGCCGAAACGTAGCAGACCCGGGTGCCGTCCAGGTTGATGACACGGGTCTCGAACCCGTCAACCTCTTGGCGCGCCTCCTCGGCCGCGCTCACCGGGTGCTTGTGCTCGGCCAGGGCGAGCAGGGCATGGGTGGGCATCTCGAGGGCGCGGCTGATGCGGTCGAGGGTCCGGAGCTCGGGGTTGGCCTGGTTACGCTCGAGCTTCGACAGGGCCACGTAACTGACGCCGCACGCCTTGCTCAGGTCGTTGATCGTCAGGTTGCGGCGCTTGCGGATCTCGCGAAGGATAGAAAAATCGTACGTCATGGACGTCCCCCCTTCAGGGCTGCGTGGCCTCGACTCGGTTACCCTTTATGGCAGACAACACGATAGGCGCATGAGGCACAGTCCACCCGGCCCGTGCCGTCCGGCGGCGCCGCCACCGTCTCCAGGACGCGCCGCGCCTCGGCCTCGGTCTCGCCGAGGCCCTCCGGCGTGACGGGCTGCCGCACCGCCTGGCCCGAGGGCAGGTGCGCCACCCACCAGGCCGCGACGGGTTCGCCGAGCCATCGGCCGGCCGCCAGGGCATAGAGCCCCAACTGCAGGCGCGACCGCTCGGCCAGAGCCGCCGCGTCGCCCGGGCCGGCGGTGGTCTTGTAGTCGACCACATGCCAGTCGCCTGAGGCGTCCCGCATCAGCACGTCCATGACGCCGGCGACCTCGACCTCGGCCAATTCTAGCACAAACGGGACCTCGCGGAACACCTTTTCCGCGGCAAGTATCGCCTGGCCCAGTTCCGTGCGAAAAAACGCCTCGACGGCCTCGCGGAGGCGGTCGCGCGACGGGCCGCGCTCCGCCTCCCGGAGCGGCGGCGCGTCGCGCAGGGCCGTCTCCACCGCGGCCGTCACCGCCTGCGGCGACGCCGAGTGGCACACCTCCAGAGCCCGGTGCACCAGCGTACCGAAGGTCAGCGGGCTCAGGCCGTCGGGCCGGTCGGACGCCCGTGCCGCCGGGTCGCCCAGGTGATGCACGGCCTGCCACGTCCACAGCCGCGGGCATCGCCGCCACGCGTTCAGGGCCGTGGCGGTGACGCGGGTCGGCGGGGCCGTCCCCCCCGGCGGTCCCACGTGCTGCAACCGCGCCGCCGCGTGCTCGGGAGCCCGGGCGGCCCGCTCGGCGAGGGTCACCCAGACGACCCGTCCGTTTGCGAACACGTCGCGCGGCCCGACGCGGCGCCGGTCGTGGCGATGCGTCTCAGGCTCCGGCGGCCGCAGGTACACGGCCAGCCGGCCGGTGCCTGCCGCAGCCTCGTGCTCTCCTTCCGACCCGGCGGCCAAGATCTCCTTGAGGTTCAGGGCAGCGCTCAGGGCGTCCAGCCACGTACCATCGTGGCCTCTACTTTGCGCAGAATGGGAGAGCAATATCAAGTGATCTTTTCCGCGGGTGGCGGCGACGTAGAAGACGCGCTCGGCCTCGGCCTGGTCGGCGGCCCGGTCGGCGGCCTTGCCGAGGGCCACCGCGGCCGGGCTTCGCTTCTCGCCGTCGTCGTCGCGCAGGCGCACGGCCAACCCGCTCGTCGGGTGGCACCGCACCACCGGTGGCTGGCCGTCGGTGTGCCCTCCGAGGTCCGGCACGACGACGACGGGAAACTCCAATCCCTTGGCCTTGTGGATGGTCATGAGGCGCACGGTGTCGGCGCCGGCGACGTCGACGGTGGCCTGTTCCTGGCGCATCTCGCTCCGCATGAAGTCGGCGACGTAGCCGACGTAGTCGCCGAGGGCGTGGGGACCGCTCCGCTCGAAGCCCCGCGCCAGGTCCACCAGCTGCCGCAGGTTCGCGTACGCCCGGGCGCCGCCGAAACGGCCGACGGCCGAGGCGGCGTAGCCGGAGGCGAAGACGACGGCTTCGACCAGGGGACCCAGGCCGAGACGGTCCTTGAGGCCCCGCCAGCGGGGCAGGGCGGCCGCCGCCCGCGTGAGGCCCCGCCTGTCGCCGTCGCCCAGGCGGGGCACCGTGCCGGCCGCGGCCACGGCGTCCCAAAGCGCGCCTTCACACGCCTGACGCAGCCGCACGAGCCCCTCGTCACTCACGGCGAAGTACGGCGAGCGCAGCACCCCCGCCAGGCTCAAGTCGTCGCCGGGGTCCTCCAGGACGCGGAGCAGGGCCAGGACGTCCAGCACCTCCTGCTGCTTGTAGAAGCCGTGCCCGGCCACGGCGAGGTACGGCACGCCCTCGCGCTCCAGGGCTTCCTCGTAGACGTGCAGGCGGGTGGTCTTGCGGAAGAGAACCGCGACGTCGCCGTACCGCACGGGCCGCGCGGCTTTCGCCTTCTCGTCCCAAACGGGCCGCTTCTGGTCCTCGACCAGGCGGCGGAGGCGGGCGGCCAGGGCCCGCGCCTCCTCGGCGGCGCCCTCGTCGGCACGGAAGGTGCCGTCCGGGTCGGCCGGGTTCACGACGTGGATCAGTTCGGCGTCGGGCCCGTCGGGGGCGGCGCGGCCGTAGCGGCCCTCGACCGGCTCGTACCCCTGGCCCATGAGGTGGCCGAAGACGGCGTTGACGAGGTCCGCGAGGCCCGCGTGGAACCGCCAACTGACCGTCAGGGCCTTGCGGTCCTTGGCGGGAAGGCGGCCCCGGGTCTCCTCAAAGACCGCGACTTCGGCCCCGCGGAAGCGGTAGATCGACTGCTTCGGGTCGCCCACGCCGAAGAGCACGGGCGGCCGGTCCCCGCCGTCCGTCAGCAGCCGCACAATCTCGTCCTGGAGGCGGTTGGTGTCCTGGAGCTCGTCGACGAGGATGGCCCGGTACGTGCGGCGGCAGGCGGCGAGAGCGGACTTGCTCGTCTGCAGGAGGTCGCGGGCGCGGAGCTGCAGGTCCTCGAAGTCGAGGGCGGACCGGGCCCGCTTCGCCTCGTCGTAGGCCTGCAGCGCGGCCTCGGCCAGGGCAAAGACCGCCCGTGCGGCTTCCAGGTGCAGCCGTTCCAGATCGCGGTCGAGCGGCGGCAGGTCCCTGAGGACCTTCTTCAAGGGATCGCGGATCGCCTTGAGGACGGCCCTGGCCTCGTCCACGGCCTCCTTGGACCCCCACTTCGTCTTGCTGCCGGCCCTGAGATCGATCCCCTTCAGCGTTGCCAGGGCGGCATCGGCCTGGGCCGGGCGCGGCGACCCGCCCAGCACCTCCAGAGCGTCGCGCGCCGCCAGGCACGCTTCGGCCAGCTTGTCGCCCGCGGGGCCGTCCACCTTCTTCAGCCACCGCGCGGCCTCGACGACCTCCGGCCGGGCGAGGACCTCGTCAACGGCCGCGCGGCGGGCTTCGGCGAGGTCCTTTTCGATGGCCGCGAGAATCTCGTCATCGCTCTTCGCCAGCGCCGGCCGCGCCGTGCGCTCCAGGGCGTCGCGCTCCGCCTGGACGAGGTGCCTCAGGGCGTCGCGGAGTTCGCGGAGCTCGATGTGGAGGAGGGCGGCCCGGGCGGCCTCGTCGTCGGCCTCCAGCAGGGCTTCGAGGGTGCGGTCGACGACGTCTTCGGCGAGCAACGCCGCCTGCGCCTCGTCGAGGACCGAGAACTGCGGGTCGACGCCTGCCTCGATGGGCCACCGCCGGAGCAGCGACCCACAGAAACCGTGGATGGTGCTGATCGGTGCGACGTCGACGTCCCAGTACCGCGTGCGCCACCTCGCCAGGGCGCGGGCGTCGCCGGCGTCGCGGGCCTCGGCCATGCGTTGGCGGCAGGCCTCGCGGATACGGGTTCGCATCTGGGCGGCCGCCGCCTCCGTAAACGTAATCGCCGCGAGTTGCTCCAGCCGCAGCGCCGGCTCCTGGTCCAGGGTGTGGAGATACCGCTCGACCAGGACGCGCGTCTTGCCGCACCCCGCGCCGCTGGTGACGCAGAGGGGGCGGCCCAAGGCCGTCACGGCATCGTGCTGCTCGGGGGTGAGGGTCTCAAGGGGGCTCATGCGGCGTCCTCCCCGCCGGTGTCGGGCCGGGCCTCGTCCGAGAGGTCGCGCAGGGCCTCGATCGGGTGGGCCGTCCACTTCCGCCGCACACGCCATTCGGCATACCGGCAGATGGCGGCGAAGTCGCAGTGCTTGCAGGAGGTCTCCGTCCGCGGATACACGGGGAAGGCCCCATCCCGCATGCCGCCGAGGAACCGGTCGGCGTACGTCTCGGCCAGGTCGAGGGTGGGCAGGAGGTTCTTCTTGTACAGCCGGCCGGTCCGCGAGGGATCGCGCACCGGAAGGAAGAAGGCCTCCACGTCGCCGGGGGCCCCGTCGGGGCCGAACAGCTTCAGAGCGGCCATGGCGTAGACCGGGAGCTGGAAGCTGATGCCGGCCTTCATCGCGCCGTGGCTCGGGGCCGAGGCGCCGGACTTGTAGTCGACCACGCGGAGCTTCCCCTCCGGGCCGAGGTCGACCCGGTCGATACGGCCGCGCAGCCTGAGCGGCCCGTGGGCTGTCTCGATGACGAGGGGCTCGGCGGTGCTGGGGGGGGTGGCGCGGCGGGCATCGCCGAAGGCGACCTCGACGTGGGCCGTCCGCCAGCCCGCGCTCCATGTCTGCCTGTGCTGCCAGTCGATCAGCCGGTGCAGGTCGCGCCGGATGCGCTCACGTTCGGCCTTCCAGAGGGCCGGCGAACCGACCTGTCCTCCGCCTTCGAGCGCCGCAAAGACCGCGTCGCCCGCCGCCTCCAGCCGCGCGTGGTCGGCGGCCGCCTCCGGCTCGCCGCCGTCCGGCGCGGCCGCGTGGTACCGCTCCAGAACGCGGTGGACGATGAGCCCGAGGTCGAGCGGCCCCAGCTCGCGCGACGGTTCCTCCGCGGGCTCCAGGCCCAGCAACTCGGCCGCCAGGTACGCGAACGGACACCGGCCGTACCGCTCGAGGCGGGCGGCACTCATCATCGTGCGCTTCGGGAGCCGCTTCCGCAGGTCCTGGACCAAGTCGTCGCCGGTGAGCATGCCGTCGAAGGGCCCGAAGGCCTCGCCGTGCTCGCGTTCCCATTCGGCGGCCAGCCCGGCCAGCGCCGCCTCTGTCGCCTCCGGGGCCGGCCCGGTCCGCAGGGCCTCCAGGACCGCGAGGTGGGCGTCGATGTCGGGCGTCGCCCCGGGCCCCCACAGGCGGTGCATCGCGGCGGCCAGCAACCGCTCCGGCGTGCGGGGCGCCTCGGGCGGCAGGTCCAGGTCACGCGCCCCCACGTCCTCGGTCGGCAGGTCGTGGCTGCCGTCCGGCCGCGCGAAGAGCCCCGTCACGGCCTCCAGGTAGTGGCTCGGCAGGGCCGGCCGCCCCTCGCCGTCCAGCGTCGGGTAGCAGAGGGTCAGCGTCCGCGCGGCGCGGGTGGCGGCCATGTAGAAGAGGAACATCTCGTCGTCGGCCTGGTGGCCGGCGTCGGGCAGGTCCACGCCGCGCTCCCGCAGGTCGCGCCGCTCGGCGTCGGTGAAGAACGGGTGGCTGCGGCCCTTGCGGGGGAACAGGCGCTCGCAGAGGCCGAGAAGGAAGACGTGGTCGAAGCCGAGTGCCCGGGCGTCGTGCGCGGACCGGACGGCGACGGGCGCTCCGTCGGTGCCGTCGGCTGCGCCGCCCTCGGTAACGAGCGCCCGCGACAGCTCCGCCACGAACGCGTCCAGCGTGACCTCGTCCGGCGCGAGCAGGTCCACGGCCGCCAACTCGCCGAGGAGGTCGTCCAGGGCGGCCAGGGCCCTCAGGTCGCGGGCCTGGATCGCGGGATCGGGATGGTCGGCGGCCGCTTGGCGGAGCCCGGCCGCGTCGATGAGGGTGCGCACGGCCTCGACGAAGGCCGACCGCGTGCCCTTGGCCGGCAGGTCGGTGGCGGCGAAGAGGGCCTTCAGCAGGTCGCGTGCCCGGGCGATGGCCTCGCGCGTGGCCTCGGCGTGCTCCGGGGTGACGGACGGTTCGTCGGGGTCGCCGCCCGCCTCGACGGCGCGGTCGATCTGGCGCTCCAGGCGGTCGAGGGCCGCGCCGTACCGGTCCCGGCCTTCCCAGACGTTCGCCTCGCGGGCCAGGCGGACGGCCGCACGCGCCGCGCCCGGTCCCGCGCCGAACGCTTTCGGCCGCACATAGTCCGAACGCAGCACGCGCGCGAGGGCCCGGAAGGCATACCGCTCGGCCGGCAGCCGCACGAGGGCCATGGCCGCCCGGACGACCGGCACGTCACCGAGGTGCGGGCCCGGGCCGTGGAAGGGGATGCCGTGCCGGCCGAAGATCTCGCGGACGAGCGGCCCGTAGACCTCCATCGACCGGGCGAGGACGCCGATCGATCCTGGCCGGCCCGCCCCCGAGCGGATCAGGTCGCCGACCTGGCGGGCGACCGTCTCGACCTCGCGGGTGCGGCCGGCGGCGCGGACGAGGCGGACCGCCCCGGTCGGTTCGACGCGCGGGGCCTCTTCGTCCATCCGGAAGAGATGCCGCCGCACGGCGTCCAGGTCGGCCGGCAGAGCGCCGTCGGTGGCGTCGGCCGTGACTTCCTCGAGGCGGCCGCCGAAGCGCTCGCGCAGCGCCTCGCGGGTGCGGCCGGTGACACCGAAGACGTGCGGCCGGTCGGGCTCGCAGGTCAGGGTAATGAGCGTCCTCTCGGCCGCGTCAGCCAGGGCCTCCAGCATCTCGAGCTGGGCGGGGGCGAACGCCTGGAACCCGTCCACCACCACGAGCGCCAGGTTGCCGAACGGGCCGAGTCGGCCCTCGCGGGCGAGCGCCGCCGCGTGCCAGAACCGGCCGGCGTCGTCGTAGACGTCGTGGGTCTGGAGGGCCTTCTGGTAGGCGGCATAGAGGAGGACGAGCAGCCGGTGGGTGGGCGTCCGCATCCGCTCCGGCAGGGCTCGGCCGAAGGCGTCCGGCTCGACGCGGGCGGCCTTCAGTTCGCGGAAGAGATTGTCGAGGGCGTCGACCAGGCCCGGGGCGTCGCAAACGGTGCCGAGGGCCTTGGCCTCCTTCTCGCCGAGCGCCGCCAGGCACGAGCGGATGACCTGCCGCCGCGCGAGCGGCGCGATCCGCCTCACCGTCGCTCCCGCCCCCGCGAGCAGGCGTTCCGCCAGGTCGGGCAGCGTCAAGACGCGCGGCAGCATGAGGACGCCGCGCCCCTCGCCCCGGAGCAGCCGCCGCTCGGTCAGGCGGCGGCGTTCGCCGGTCGGGACGAGCATGAGGCACCGCTCGGGGCCGGCATCCTGGCGGGCGGCCAGGTAGGCGTCGAGGGCGCGGCCGGCCTTGCCGCTGCGGGCGGGGCCCAGGATGAGCTCGACCGGCGATGCCACGGGCGCCTCGGGTCTCGGTCGGATGGACGGAACGAAACTATCGGCGCGGAGGGGGCCTGTCAAGGCGGTGACGGGGGGCCGTCTTCGACCGCGGCCGGCGGGGTGTGACTAATTTTTCTGGCGCATTCTAAATCCTTTGCTAGCCTTGTTT
>CAYNLG010000093.1:0-13885 GCA_964397995.1 uncultured Anaerolineales bacterium | reverse complement strand
GAGGCGCTCTTTCGGTCGAGCCTGTTCCAGGTGGTGGCGATCGCGACGTCGGCGGGGTTCAGGACGGAGGACATCGGGTCGGCGGCGTATCCGGCGGCGGCGAAGCTGGTGTTCCTGGGGCTGATGCTGGTGGGGGGGTGCGTGGGGTCGACAAGCGGGGGGCTGAAGGTGCTGCGCGTCGCGGTGCTGTGGCGGATGGGGATGCGTCAGGTGCGGCGGCTGGTGTACGGGCCGGACGCGGTGCACACGGTGACGATTGACGGGGAGGCGGTGGATTTGGAGGAGATGCGGCGAGTGGCGGCGCTCTTCTTTCTGTGGATGGGGCTGGTGGCGGTGGGGGGGGTGGTGACGGCGCTCTGGTCACAGCACGGGGCGCTGGAGAGCGTGAGCGGGATGTTCTCGGCGATGGGGAACACGGGGCCGTGCTACATCAGCGTGGAGGGGATGACGCGGCTGAACCCGGTGGTGAAGGTGACGTATATCGTGGGGATGCTGGCGGGGCGGCTGGAGATCCTGCCGCTGGTGCTGCTGGTGAGCCGGCGGGCGTGGCGGTAGGCGTGCGGGGGACGGAGCGCGGACAGATGCGCGTCGGTGAGCGCGTCTAGGGAAAGGACGGGCGTATGTATATCGTGATCGCGGGGGCGGGTCTGGTGGGGCGCGGGTTGGCGGAGGCGTTGGTGGAGAGCCGGCACGACGTGGTGGTGATCGACCGGGACCGGGCGGTGTGCAAGTACTGTTCGGCGCGGCTGGGGGCGTTGGTGGTGACGGGAAGCGCGACGTCGATCGACGTGCTGGAGCAGGCGGGGATCGAGAAGGCGGACGTGGCGGTGGGGACGATGCGCGGGGACGCGGACAACCTGGCGTTCTCGGTGCTGGCCAAGAGCTTCGGCGTGCCGCGCGTCGCGGTGCGGATGCGGAACCGGCGGTACGAGACGGCGTACCACAAGGCGGGGGTGACGACGACGGTGCATGTGCCGGACGTGTTCGTGAATCAACTGATTCTGGAGATCGAGGAGCCGCACCTGAAGCGGGTGGCGACGTTCGGGGCGGGGGAGGCGGCGATCGTGGTGGACCACGTGCCGGAGGGGGCGCGGGTGGCGGGGATGAGCATCGGGCAGATCACGGCGGACCCGGGGTTTCCGGCGGAGTGCGTGATTACGGGGCTGTACCGGGGCGAGGCGCAGGACTTCATCATTCCGCGCGGGGCGGCGCGGATGCAGGCGGGGGACCGGGTGTTCCTGGTGGCGACGCCGAAGGACCTGCGAAAGGCGTCGAAATTTATTCATAAGCGGGGATGAGGGGGATTCGGGGACCGCCGGCGCCGCGCTCGGCCGGTACCCGTGCGCGCCGCGCGGGTTCACACCGGCGGGGGCAGGTCGGACACGGAGTCACGGAGAGGAGGCGCGCGTGCGCACAAGGCGGGCACGGTCGGGGCGCATCTGGGCACGGGGACGCCGGGGCGGGGCGGCGCTCGCGGCGGCGGTCCTGGGCGTGGCGGGCGCGGCCGCGGGGGCGTTCGGGGCGGCGGAGGCGGCGGCTCCCGGGGGCGCGGCCGACGCCGGCGTGGCCGTCCTCGACGGCCGCACCCTCTGGCGGGTCCATGCCGCCTTCGGGCCGCCCGCGTTCACGGAGGCGATGGCCCTGGAGTGGGGGCCGGACGGGTCGGGCCGGTTCGTCCGGAAGGGGGCGGAGACCGACGCGCGGGGCCGGCCGATCCGCCGGTCGGGCGCCCGATGGATCCGCTGGGGCGACGGCATCGCCTCGCCCCCGCCCGACGCCGCCTGGACCGACCCCGGCACCGACGTCGCCGGCTGGCCGCGCCGCCGGCTGCCCCTGTTCGGCCGCTACGGCGACGACGGCCGCCGCGCCGGGGCGATGCATCTGGCCTACCGGGCGCGGTTCGGCATGACGGACCCGCGGGCGGCCGCGCCGCTTCGGCTGCACCTGGCGTACCGCGGCGGGGTGGTGGTGTACCTGAACGGGCGGGAGGTGGCGCGTGGCCACGTGCCGCCGGCGGAGCGGGGCCAGGACGACGCCTTCGTGTGCGCCGAGGCGTATCCGCTGAAGGCGTACCTGCGGCCGGACGGCGCCGGGTTCCTCCGCGGCACCGGACGCCGCGCGCCCCCCGAGGCCCTTCGCGACCGCTACGAGGCCCGCGTGCGGACGCTGGCGGTGACGCTGCCGGCCGACGGCCTGGTGCGCGGGACGAACCTGCTGGCCGTCGCGTGCCACCGGGCGGCGCTGCCGAAGGACCTGCCGATGGGCGTCGAGTTCCGCGAGGAGTGGCACACGGCCGGGCTGGTCGAGGCGCACCTGACGGCGCCGGCGGGGGCGGCGGCCGCGGTGCGGCCGAACGTCGGCCCGCCCGAGGGCGTCCAGGTCTGGACCCCCGGGCCGCTCGTCCTGCCGGGCGACGAGGAGACCTACGGCGACCCCTTCGAGCCGGTCGGGCCGGTGCGGCTGCTCGCCCCGGCCAACGGCCTGGCTTCCGCCCAGGTGGTCGTGAGCGCCAAGGCATACCTGCCCGGTGTCGGGGCCGAGCCCCTGCCGGTCGACCTGCCGCCGGTGCGCGGCACGGTGTCGGACCTGGCGGGGCCCGACGGGGCGACCCTCGACGGCCGCCGCCTCCGCGTCCGGTACGGCGACCTCTTCCGGACGACGTGGCCGGGCGCCCGCCACGCCCCGGGCGAGCGGGTCGCCGGCAGCTACGTCCCGCTCCTCGACGCCCCCCTCGGCGGCGTGCCGGACCAGGCGGTGTGGCTGTCGGTCCGCGTGCCGGACGACGCGCGCCCGGGGACGTACCGCGGCACGCTGACGCTCGAGGGCCTGGCCGCGCCGCGCGCCGTGCCGGTCGAGCTGACGGTCTCCGGCTGGCGGGTGCCGAACCCGCGGGACTGGCCGACGTGGGTGAACCTGCTCCAGTCGCCGGAATCGGTGGCGGGGCACTACGGCGTGCCCCTCTGGAGCGAGGAGCATTTCCGGCTGCTGGAACGCTCCTTCGAGATCATGGGCGAGTGCGGCAACGACGTGTTCGGTTTGCTGGCGGTCGGGTGGACGGTCTTCGGCAACGACCCCGCCGTCGTCTTCCGGCGGACGGGCGACGGCCCGACCGACCTGGAGCCGGACCTGGAGCCGGCCAAGGCCACCCTGAGCCTGTACGGGCGGAAGGCCCACCCGCCCGCCTTCCTGGTGCTCCACGTCTGGAACTACGGGATGTACTACCGCGGCTTCGGGCGCGACGGCGGCGACGAGGAAAAGCGGGCCGAGACGATCCCGATCGTCATCCGGACCCCGGACGGAGGCTTCGAGGACGCCGAGATGCCCATCTTCGGCGCCCCCGGGACGGCGCGCCTCTGGCGGGCCGTGCTGGACGGCCTCAAGGCCCACCTGGCCGACCTCGGCTGGGACCGGACACGCCTGCTCCTCGGCACCTCCGGTGACAACTGGCCGAGCGCCGAGACCGTCGCCTTCTTCAAGACCGTCGCCCCGGAGGTCTCGTGGCGGGCCATCACCCACGGCTCCGGCGTCCCGAACTGGGGGCCCACCGACGCCGACCGCACCCAGCCGAACGGGATGGTGGTCGGGTACTGCGAGATGGTGCGGCGGCTGGTCAGCGGCAAGGGCCACCTGCCGGACCACCCGGTGTGCTGCAACGCGCGGGACTGCCTGGGGACCAACCCGCTCAGCTACCGGAGCCTGGCGCCCCTGAACGTGCACCGGGCCCGGTACGACGGCTTCTGCTGGAAGGGCGTGGATTACTGGTCGTACCAGACGGCGGCCGGGACGGTGCGGAGCGCGCTGAACGCCGACGTGCGGTTCGGCAACATCGTCGGGAGCACGCCGCGCGCCATGGCTGCCCCGGGCGACCGCGGGGCCATCTGGACGGCGCAGCTGGAGATGCTCCGCGAGGGCGTGCAGGACGCCGAGGCGATGCGCGTCGTGCGCGAGGGCCTCGCGGATGACGCGGTGCGGGCGCGGCTCGGCGCGGCACGGGCGGCGGCGTGCGAGGCCGCCGTCGAACGGATGCTGGATACCCTGGAGACGGCGCCGCGCCTCGGCGCCTGCGACCACCGGTCGCACCGGCGGGCGGTGTACGCGGCCGCGGCCGAGGTGGCGGCGGCGGAAGCCGAGGGGCGGCAACCGGACTGAACCCCCGCTTCTCTCAGCGCCGGTTGAGGATCGCCAGCGCCCCGAGCGCCACCAGGGCCAGCGTCGCCGGCTCGGGTGCCGGGGCTGTTGTCGGCACCGACCGGTACCAGTTGCCCGCCAGCAGGAAGTAGTCGGCCGTCGTGACGGTGCCGTCGCCCGTGAAGTCGCCGTCGACCCACGTCTTGCCGGGGTCGTACCACGCGCCGGAAAGGGCGAAGTAGTCGGCCGTGTCGACGATGCCGTCGAGGTTCGCGTCGCCGGGGAGGGCGGCCACGACGTCCACGCCGGTCGTGTCGTAGACGGTGGCCAGGCCGAGGACCTTGGTCTGGAGGGCCCCGTCGACCTGGGCGAAGATGCCCAGGCGACCCGCGGCCGAGAGGATGCGGAAGGTGTCGCCGTAGGCCGGGACGAAGCCGCTGTCCAGGTCCAGGGCGAGCGTCCCACCCAGGACGGCGGTGCCGCCCGCGGTCACCTGGTCGAACTCGCACGGGGCGGACGGGCTGGTGCCGGCCAGCTCGATGGCGAGGGTGCCGGAGGCGATCTGGAGGGCGCCGGAGATGTCGGTGCGGCCGGGGGAGCCGCCGGGGGCGATGGTGCCGCCGTCGCAGACGAGGTCGCCGAGGAAGAACCCGGCCGTCAGCACGCCGCCCGTGAAGGTGAACGTCCCGCCGCGCGTGTGGTCGATGGAGGCGGCGGTCAGGCGTCCTCCGGCCAGGAGGTGGACGGTGGCGCCGTCCCAGAGGCGGAGGAGGTCGCCGACGTCGACGTGGCCGCCCCCCGCGATGTTCAGCACGCCCGTGCCCCCGTCCAACGTGCTGTAGCCGCCGACGTAGAGGCCCGTGGAACAGGTCCACGTGGTGCCCGGCCCGGTGACGCTGACGGTCCCGTCGGCCGATGTGCCGCGCCCGATGTAGCCGTAGGCGGTGGTGACCGTGCTGCCCCCGCTGATCTGGAGGGTGGCCGCGCCATCGTCGCCGACGGTGAACAGGCCGCTGCCCCAGGTACTGTCGTCGAGGGTCGCGTGGGCGGTGACGCCGGTGCCATCGGCCAGGATGACGTCGCTGGTGGTGATGTGGCTGCCGCCGCGGACGTCGAGGGTGGCGTCGCCGTAGACGCCGATGCGGCAGAACGTGGCGACGTCCAGGGTGCCGCCGTCGAAGAGGGCCTCGCCGGAGGAGGTCCCGCTGCCGCCGAAGCGGCCGACGTGGAACCGTTCGGTGTCGATGGCGGCGCCGTCGCTGACCGCCAGAACGCCGTGCCCGTAGCCGCCGACGAACAGGTCCTCGGTGACCTGCAAGAGGGTGCCGGGGCCGGAGAGGGTGGCGGTGCCGGTCTCGCCGGTGGTTCCGCTGAGGACGGCGACGCCGTCGACGTTAAGGAGGGCGCCGTTGCGCAGGAGCAGGTGCCCGCCCGGGCCGGCGCCGCTGACGACCACGGCGGCTTCGGAGGGGTTGTAGCCCAGGGCGGCGGGGTCGAAGTCGCCGACGTAGAGGTGGCCGGTCGAGGAGACGTCCACGGCGGCGTTTCCGCCGTCGTCGGCGCCCGTACCGCCGAGGACGAGCGACTCCGTGCAGTGCCACGCGCTGTCGGTGCCGAAGAGAGCCACCGTGCCGGCCGAGCCGGGCCGCGAGGCCACCAGGCCGCGCTCGCTGGCGACCTGGCCGCCCCCTTCGATCCACAGGATGCCGTCGCACATGGAGCCGACCGTGAGATGGCCGGCGGCCGCGGCGGTGGCGCCGCTCTCGACGCGGAGGATGCCCCGGCTGGTGCCGGTGCCGGCCCCGACGACCAGGTCGCCGGCGGCGGTGCAGGCGGCCCCGTCGCGGAGGGTCAGCGTGGCCTCCTCGCCGTACTGGCCGATGGCGAGGCTGCTGGCGACGTTCGTCGTCGCGAGGGTCGTGCCGGCGCCCTCGACGACGGCGTTCAGGGGGGTGCCGCCGTGGCCGGACAGGCTGAACCAGCTGCCTTCCAGCAGCGCCCCGTCCGAGACCTCCAGCGCCCCGCCGCGCAGCCGAAGCCCGCTGAGGAAGTCGGCCTCGGTGCCGGCGCCGGTGACGGTCACGGTCGAGCCGAACAGCTCCCGCAGCATGCCGTCGGCGTACCGGCCGCCGCCGCCGACGGTGAGGTGGTGCCCGTCCGCGAGCCACAAGGCGCCCGCCGCGGCGTCCAGAACGCCGCCGTCGACAAGCACATCGGTGCCGACGTCCAGGATGGCGCTCGATCCGACGCTGACGGTGCCGGTGGGATGGACGGTGAGGGAGCCGGCCCGGAGGCTGCCGCTCGACTTGATCGAGAGGGTGCCGGTGGAGCTGGCGGCCGCGCCGACCACGGCCGGGCCCGCGCTGACGTTCAGGTGGCTGCCCAGGCCGGTGACGGTGACGGTGCCGCTCTGGCCGGTCTGGCCGCCCGTGCCGACGGCGAGGCGGGCGCCGGCGACGCTTCCGCCGCTCTCGACGGTCAGGGTGCCGACGCTGCCGGCATAGCTTGAGTCGCAGATGCTGAGGGGCCCGGCGCAGGTGAGGTCGGCGTCGAGGCGGACCGTCAGGACGCCTTTCTCGCCGAGGACGCCGACGCGGAGGCCGGAGCCGGTGCCGGTGATGTCGAAGTCGGTACCGGCGTCCTCGAGGACGGCCGTACAGGGGGAGCCGCCCACGCCGTAACACATGTACCGCTCGGCCTCCATGTGGGCGCCGCCGGAAAGGTGGAGCGAGCCGCCCGCCTGGTCGAAGTCGGCGGTGCTGACGAGGCGCGAGCCGCCGCCGATGACGTCGATGTCCCAGCCCTTGAGCTGGAGGGCCTGGTCGGTCAGGAACCGGCCGCCGCTGAGGATGTCCAGGTTGAGGCCGCTCGCGGGGGCGAGGGTGCCGCCCCGGGCGTCGACGAGGCCGCCGTTGACCTCAAGGTTCCCGTTCAGGTCCAGCGTGCCGCCGCCGTCGACGAGCACTGTGGCGGTGGGCTGGACGTAAACGGTTCCGGTGCCGGTGGTGAAAGTGCCTTGGCTGACGTGGACGGTGGCGGTGCCGCCGGAGGGGGCGCCGAGGTACGCCAAGGCCCCGCCCTGCAGGGCGAAGACGGAGCCGGTGTCCTGGACGAGAAGTTCGGCCGTCTGGCCGGGGGCGCCGATGGAGGCGACGTACAGGTTCCCGGCGGTCATCGTCGACCCGCCGCGCACCCGCAGGTACCCCTCGGAGTCGGCCACGCTGGAGTCGGCCACGCCGATGACGCCGACGGTGGCGGTGGCGCCGGCGTCGAGGTTGAACTCGCCCGTGTGGCCGGTCCAGCCGAGGGCCAAGCCGCCCGGGGCTTCGGCGTGCGCGTTGCCGGACACCGAGATCAGGCCGTCGTAGGCGAGGTTGGTGCCGACGTAGATCCGGTCGGCGACGAGGCGGCCCTGGGTGAGGCCCTCGCGGACCTTCAGGACGCCGTCGCAGTAAAGGTGGTTGGTGACGGTGAGGTCGAGGCCCTCGAGGGTGGCCTCGGCGTCGGTGACGTAGAAATGGTCCCCGAGGGTGTAAGTCGCCCCGGCCAGCGCCTCCCGGAACCGGAGCGTGTCGTAGACGTAGCCGAAGTGGGTGGTCGGCGAGGTGCTGAAGTAGACGTCGTACGCGGTGGCGCTGCCGGTATCGAACGAGACATCGTCGCCGGCCCCGGGCACGCCGTCCGGGCTCCAGTTCAGGTTGTTGCCGAAATAGCCGTCCAGGCCGGCCGGCGGGGCGCCGCCGTCCCAGAACCGGACGAGGGCGCGGCCGGGGGCCGCCATGAGAAGCACCACCGCCGCCATCCCGACCCACCTCCACGTCGTGCGCGCACGCGTCATCGTCGTACCCCTGACCAGGCTCGTTCCGAAGGCGCGGCCGGCCTTCGCGGCGTGCGGCCGCATGCCCCCATGTCGTCCACCGGCGCGGCTGCGCCCGGCCCTTCCCACCGAGGGCGGGGTGCGGCGACCGTCGCGGCGGGCCTGGCGCACACGCCCCGCGCATTCCTATATACCCCATAAATGCCCCGGAGGCAAACCGCCGCCGGGCCGGTTCGGCCGTCAGGCGCCGCGCCGTGGCGGGGGTGCCGGCCCGGAAGAAGACAGAATCTAACCGCGGAGGGCGCGGCGAGCGCGGAGGAGGAAGACGACGGAACCTGGGGCACGGCCAGAGAGCGTCCGGGCGCGGCTCGGAGGCCCGGGGCGCGCCGGTGAACGGCTCGGTACCGCGCGGCCTGGGGCGGGTTGGAGAGGGCGGGACGATTGATACCCCGTGCCGCGCGTGCGTACAATCCCGCGAGGAGGTGCCCCATCCGACAGCCCCGCTCCGTGCGTCTGACCGTCCTGGTGGCCGGCTTGGCCCTCGGCCTCGGCGCCCTGGCCGCCCCGGCGCGGGCCGACTGGCCGATGGACCGGCACGACCCCGCCCGCTCGGCCGCCACCGACCAACGGCTCCCGGCCGCGCTGCACCTGGCGTGGACGCGCCATCTGCCGCCCCAGGTCCCCGCGTGGAAGGACGAGGGGCGGATGCAGTTCGACCGCAGCCTGCGGCCGATCATCGCGGGGGGCCTGGTGGTGGTCGGGTCGAACGTGGACGACACGGTCACGGCCTATCGCCTGGCCACCGGCGAGGAGGCGTGGCGGTGGGTCGCGGGCGGGCCGGTCCGCGTGGCCCCGGCGGCCGCCGACGGCCGCGTCTTCGTGGCCGCCGACGACGGGTACCTGACATGCCTGGACCTGGAGACAGGCGAGGTCCGGTGGCGGCTTCGCGGCGCGCCGCGCGACCGCCGCCTGGTCGGCAACCAGCGGGTGGTGGCGACGTGGCCGTGCCGGGGCGGGCCGGTGGTCGCGGACGGCGTGGTGTACGTCTCGGCGGGGGTGTGGCCGTTCATGGGCGTCTTCGTCCACGCCGTCGATGCCGCCTCCGGGCGCATCCTCTGGACGAACGACGGGACGAGTTTCTCGTGGCGGCGGTTCCCGCATCCGGGGGCCAAGGCCCTCTCCGGCCTCTCGCCGCAGGGGCACCTCGCCCTGGTGGGCGACCGGCTGCTGTTGCCGGACGGCGGCGACCAGACGCCGGTGCTGGACGCCCGGACGGGCGCGTTCCTCTATTACGTGGACGGCGGGTCGCCGACGGTGGCGGGGGCGGCCCCGTTCGGCTTCGCCGGCGGGCGGGTCTTCGGCCTCGAACAAGGGCGGCCGGCCCGCATCGAGAACATGGGCCGCAACGACCCCGACGTCCTCGGCCCCACGGCCTGGTACACCAGCAAGACCGTCTACGACCCGGCGTCGGTCCGCGTCAAGAAGGACGTGATGACGCTCTCCGACTCGCACCATGACCCGGACGACACCTTCGAGAAGCCGATCCTGACCGGCAGCATCGCGAAGCACGACCTGGGCCGCGACGCGCGCGGCCGGCCGCTGGCCCTGGCCGGCGACACGCTCGTCCTCGAGGGCAAGGGCGGCCTCCAGCTCGTCACGGTGGGCGCCCCGGGCGCCGCGCCCCAGGCCGCCGGCGAGGTGGCCGTCGAGGGCGACCCGGTCCGGGCCCTCGTCTCCGACGGATACCTGCTCGTCGTGACCCGCGAGGGGGCGCTCCACTGTTACGGCCCCAAGGAGACCGAGCCGCGCACCTACCCCTTGCCGGAGGCGACGCCGCTCGACCCCGGGGCGGCGAAGGGCCGGGCCGAGGCGCTCGTCCAGGCGGCCGGCGCGGCCGAGGGATACGCCCTGGTCTGGGGCCTGGACGACGGCAAGCTGGTCGAGGGCCTCGTGGCCGCGTCCGGCCTGCACGTCGTCGCGATCGACCCGGACGCGACGCGCGTCGCGGCCCTGCGGGAGCGGCTCATCGCGGCCGGCGTGTACGGGCGTCGCGCGGCCGCCGTCGTCGGTGACCCGTCGACGGTCGAGACGGCGCCGTACCTGGCGCACCTCGTGACGAGTGAAGCGCCGGCGCGCGTCGGCCTCGGCAAGGACCCGGCCGCCGCGGCGGCGCTCTACCGGAGCGTGCGGCCGTACGGCGGGGTGCTGGCCGTGCCGAAGGGGAGCGCGGCGGCCCTGCTTGTCGCCGCCGACACGCCCCTGGCGAAGGCCGAGCGCCGGGCCGCCGACGACTGGGCCCTGGCGGTGCGGGCCGGGCCGCTGCCCGGGGCGGCGGACTGGTGCGGCCAGAACGCCGACGCCGGCAACACGCGCGTCAGCCGCGACCGGCTCGTGCGGCCGCCGCTCGGCGTCCTCTGGTGGGGCAACGCCCTCTCCAACAGCCTGATCCTCCCGCGGCACGGCGAAGGGCCGGTCGAGCAGGTCGCGGGCGGGCGCCTCGTCATCGAGGGGCCCGACAGCCTCTCGGCCTCGGACGTCTACACGGGCCGCCTGCTCTGGACCCGCGAGTTCAAGGGCCTCGGCACGGTCTACAACGTGACGAAGCACCAGCGCGGGGCCCACGCCGTCGGGTCGAACTTCTACGTCGTGCCGGACGCGGTCTACGTGGCCGCCGGGAAGGCATGCCACGCGCTCGACCCGGCGACGGGGAAGACGCGCAAGACGTTCACGCTGCCGGGCGGAAGCGACTGGCACTTCCTCCTGGTTTACGAGGACCTGCTCATTGCCGGGGCCGAGCCGACGCTCGTCGAGGAGAAGGGCCGCTGGAACCAGGACGGCACCAGCGCCGGCCTCGTCGTCATGGACCGCGCCTCCGGCAAGGTCCTCTGGACCCGGAAGGCCGCCGAGAGCTTCAGCCACTACGGCGTGGCCGCCGGCGGCGGGCGCGTCTACTGCGTCGACCAGGTCAGCCAGGCGGAGCGGCAGCGGCTCGCGCGGCGGGGCAAGGTGCCCGAGGCGACAGAGCTGATCCTGGCCTTGGACGCCCGGACCGGCGAGGTCCAGTGGGCGACCGACCAGTGCCTCTCCCGCCAGCTCAGCTACGAGGCGGCCTCGGACGTGCTCCTGGCCAAGGGCGCCCTCCGCGGGGCCGACGGGACGGTCATCTGGGAGAGCCCCACGCTCAAGGACTACCCGGAGCACCCGAACCCGGGCCTCAACAGCCGCCCCAACCCGCTCTGGTGGGGCAAGTGGGGGCCCATGCTCCGCGACGGCCTCATCATTACCCAGGGCCACCGGATGTTCGACCTGAAGACCGGCGTCCAGCGGACCGTCGCGCTGCCCGGCGGCGAGGTGAAAGAGTGGCGGTACCGCCGCTACCACGGCTGCGGCCCGAGTGCCGGGGCCTGGTACCTGATCACCTTCCGCTCCGGCTGCGCGGGCTTCTACGACCTCCTGAACGAGAGCGGTACGGGGAACCTGGGCGGCTTCCGGAGCGGGTGTACGTCGAACCTGATCGCCGCCGGCGGCGTCCTGAACGCCCCGGACTACACGCGGACCTGCACGTGCCCGTACCAGAACCGGTCGTCGCTGGGCCTGGTGCATATGCCGGAGATGGAGTACTGGGCGTTCGGCGGGTTTTCGACGCCCGGCCGCGGGGGCTACAACTTTGCCGCCCCGGGCGACCGCCGCGACGAGGCCGGGACCCTGTGGCTCGACACGCCGAGCATCGGCGGGCCGGGGCCGGCGTTGCCCGTGGCGTTCGAGCCGGAGGACGTGACGCTCCGCCGCCGCCACGCCACCGTCTTGGCCGGCGGCGAGGGGCACCCGTGGGTGGCGGCCTCGTGCCTCGTGGGCGTCCGGAAGGTCGCGGTGGACCTGGCGGGGGTCGGCGGGGCCGGGCCCTGGACGGTGCGCCTCACGTTCGCGGAGCTCGAGGACGAGGTGACGCCCGGCGAGCGGGTCTTCGACGTGGCCGTCGCCGGCACGTCGGTCGCCGAAGGGCTGGACGTCGTGAACGAGGCGGGGGGCCCGCGCCGCTCGATCGTCCGCGAAGTTGCCGGCGTGGCCGCCACGGGCGAACTCGTCATCACCCTGACGCCGCGCTCCAAGCGGCCGCCCATCCTCGCGGGGCTGGAGGTGCTGGCGAGCGACGCGCCGGGGTCGCCGGCGGTGGCGCGGCAGTAACGCCCGCCGAGGGGTGTCGGGGCGACGTGGGGTGTCCGGTTTTCCGCCAGCGGGCACCGGCCGCTTATTGGGTTGACAGCGGCAGCGGGCTCGTTTAGTCTATTAGGGGATACTGAAATGGATGACCCCAAGCAACTTGCCCGACTCCTCAAGGTGCTGTCGGTGGGCACGCGCGTCCGCATAGTGCAACTGCTCAAGGGGCGCTCGCTCTGTGTGAACGCCTTGGCTGACCGGCTGGACGTGACGCCTGGTGCGGTTTCGCAGCATCTGCGCATCATGCGAGACGCTGGCTTGGTCGTCGATGAGAAGCGCGGGTACTTTGTGCATTACCGTTTGAATGACGACACCCTCGCCGCGTGGCGAGAGGAGATAGACAGGTTGCTGGACCCGACCCACGGGGCCTGCACAGACACGAAGGGAGCATCGAAATGTGCCGCGATGAAAAGAAAGGCTGCCAGAAACCGGAAGAACTGACGGGCAGGCCCGAGGACTGCTCGCCGGAGCAGATTCGCAAGTGTCATGGCGACGTGGACGCCCACCCCCGCGTCGAGACGGCGGGTTGTGAGCATCCCGAGCGCCTCCAGGGCAAGCCGGGCGACTGTTCACCGGAGCAGATTCGCCAGTGCCACGGCGACGCAGCCGGCCATCCGTGCGAAGGCCAGGGATGACTGACGTCCTGCCGGATTACTACCCTACCGTCGCCGAGGATGTGATCGCGTTCTGCGGCGACCGGGGCGGCCGCGTCTGGGTCGATCTGGGCACCGGGCCGGGCGGTCTTGGCCTTGCTCTGTTGGAGAAGGTTTCTGATGGCGCGATGGTGCTGATGGATCCGAATACCGATGCGCTGCGCCGGGCTCTGGATGCCGCACGCCAGCACGGCGTCGGTTCACGAGTGGTGGCGGTCATCGGGTCGGCCGAGTCGATTCCCTTGCCCGATGAGTCGGTCGATGTCGTCGTCAGTCGGGGATCGTTCTACTTCTGGCGGGACCGCGCTCAGGGGCTGCGGGAGGTCTATCGCATCCTGCGGCCGGGCGGGCGGGCCATGATTGGCGGCGGCCTGGGCAGCGGCTATCCGCAATGGGCCAGACAGGAGTTCATCCGCCGCCGACGGGAATCTGCAAAGAGCCCTGAAGCAAAGCGCGAGTTCAACGAGGCGCGAAGTCCGGAGACGTTCCGTCGCTTGGCCGCCGAGGCGGGTCTGCCCTCGTTTGAGGTGGTCGGCGAAGGCGGCCTCGCGGCGGATGCCCCGAATACCGGCATTGGCATCTGGCTGCGATTCACGAAGGAGGCGGCGGATGATGCCTGGCAACGATAATACGGCCATCGAGGTGCGCGGTCTAGCCAAGCGGTTCGACGGCGTGCAGGCTGTCGCGGGCATCGACTTCGACGTCCGGGAAGGCGAGTTGTTCGGCTTCCTCGGCCCCAACGGCGCGGGCAAGAGCACGACGATCAACATGCTCATCGGCCTGGCCCGGCCGGATGAGGGCACGATCCGCATCGCCGGCATCGACTGCTCAAGGAACCCCAAGGCCGCCCAGCACCTGATGGGTGTCGTGCCGGATGAGAGCAACCTCTACCCCGAGCTGACGGGCTTTGACAACCTGAGCTTCTGCGGTTCGCTCTACGGCATGAGCAAGCGCGACCGGGAGGCCCGCGCCAGCGAGCTGCTGGACCGCTTCGGCCTCACCGACGCAGCCAGTCGCAAGTTCGGCGGCTATTCCAAGGGCATGAAGCGCAAGCTGACCATCGCGGCGG
>CAYNLG010000092.1:0-13982 GCA_964397995.1 uncultured Anaerolineales bacterium | reverse complement strand
CGAGGCCATCCGCGCCGCCGGCGGCGAGGCTCTGGCCATCGAGTGCGACGTCGCCTCCAAGGCCTCTCTCCAGGGCGCCTGCGAGGCCGTCGACAAGGCCTGGGGCGGCACCGACATCCTCATCAACGCCCCTGGCCTCAACTCCGGCACCCCGTTCTTCGAGATCGACGAGGCTGAGTGGGAGAAGCTCATCGCCGTCGACCTCAAGGGCGTCTTCCTCGCCTGCCAGGTCTTCGGCCGCGGCATGGTCGAGCGGCGGCGGGGCAGCGTCATCAACATCTCGTCGGCCTCCAGCGGCCCGCCCCTCTCGAAGGTCTTTACCTACGGCGTGGCCAAAGGCGGCGTCAACCAGATCACCCAGTTCCTGGCCCGCGAGTGGGCGACCGACGGCGTCCGCGTCAACGCCCTCATCCCCGGCTTCTTCCCCGCCGAGCAGAACCGCAAGCTGCTCACCGAAGAGCGGACCGCCCAGATCATGGCCCACACGCCCATGAACCGCTTCGGCGAGTCCGACGAACTCCTCGGCGCCGTCCTCTGGCTCGCCAGCGACGCCGCCTCCAGCTTTGTCACCGGGGCCCTGGTCCGCGTCGACGGCGGGTTCCTGGCGATGACCATCTGAGAAATCTGGCGCGGCCGCGCCCCCGCGCAAAGCAAATGGGCCGCGAGGTCGGCTGACCCCGCGGCCCGTGGTCTTTCCGGACAGGCCCGCGCTACCAGCCGTAATCGACGCTGTAGGGCGGGACGACAAACTCCTCGGCCAGTTGCGTGTAGGCATTGGCGCGGTCGGCGCTGGCCTGCTTGAGGGTGGCGGCGGCGTCCCAGCCGCTCCCGCCCACGCCGTCCAGCTGCCGCTGGAAGTCGCCCTCCGCTGTGGCCATGTCGCGCAGCATCGTGTTGGCGTTGGTGATCGCCTGCTTCTCGACGTTCGTGAACGACCACGGCCGCGCCATCTTCGGCTGGTACTGGGCCAGCTGTTGCCGCAGCGCCGGCATCACCTTCTGGGCGATGGCGTCGAGGCGTTCGCCGGCGATCTGGGCCGACTCCCGCTCCGCCGTCGTCGAGACGTTCGGCGACAGCAGCCGGTTCTGCCGGTACGCGTTGGCCATCGGGCCGAAGATCTTGACGACGTCCTGCGGGGTACGGCCGCGGCGCAGGCCGCGCGCCATCGTCTCCAGGCGGACGCCCCGCTGCTCGGCCAGCACACACAGGGACCGGTCCAGGCAGTCGTCGTCGGCCAGGGTCTTGGGCGTCTCGCCCTCCGGCGTGGGGGCCTTCTTCTCGAGCGGCTTGTAGATGCCGTCCGGCGAGGCCATCAGGATCTCGTGGATCGCCTCGCAGCGGATGGCCTCGTCGCTGTCCTTGGGGAACTGGCTCTTGAGGCGGGCGTAGGCCGCCGTCGCGACGCGGAACTCGCCCTTCTTGCGGCAGGCGTCGGCCATGATCCGCAGGGCGTCCTTCTTGACCGTATCGTCGACGGAGGTCTCGAACAGCGTCTTCGCGCCGGCCAGGGCCTTGTCGTAGTCGCCAGCCATCATGGCGGCCTCGAGTTCGGCCACTTGGGCCGCCTCGTTCACCGCGTCGCCGCCGCCCAATTCGCTCGTCATGTCCTGCCCGCGGGCGGGCGCGGCCGCCAGAGCCGCCGCCAGCGCCACACTGGCCAGAATCGCGTGTACCGCTTTCATCGGACCACCTCCCCCAAACGTGCCCACAGCCTTGCGTCGGATGCTCCGGCCGCCTACCAGCCGAAGTCGTACAAGTCGCTCTCGGGTATCGTGAAGGAGCTGGACGACTGCTCCCATCGGTTGCGCCGGGCGCGGCTCTCGGAGACCATGGTCTCGCGGTCGGCCCACTCCGGGCCGCCCAGCGGCCGCAGGGCCTGCTGGTAGGCGTCCTCGATGCGGACCAGTTCGGCGCACATGGCCTTGCAGGCCTCGGCGTCCTTGCGGTGCCGGTTGCTCACCCGCTTCTCGGCGATGGCCTTCTGGATGGCCGCCTCCTTTGCCCGCAGCGTCGCCCCGACGGCGGCCGTCAAGTGGCCCATTCGGGCGTCGGCGGTCTTGGCGGCCTGGCGCTCCGGCTCCACCGGCAGCCCCGGTGCCACCGCCCGCGCCTGCCGGAACCCCTCGGCCACCTGCGCCAGGCCTCGCACCAGGTCCTGCGGCGAGCGGGCGCGGCCCAAGCCGCGCGCCATGCCCTTGACCTTCTGGAGCCGCCCCTCGGCCACCATCTCCAGGGCCTCTTCCAGGACGGCGTCGTCGTCCAGCGTGGGCGGGTCGGCGTCCGGCCCGGCGGCCTTCTTCCGCATCGGCCCGTAGACGCCCTCGGGGGCGGCCCGCAGCACCTCGGCCATCGCGTCGTACCGCAGGTACGCGTTGGCCGCCTTGTCGTGCGCGTCGCGGAGCTGCAGGTACGCCCCGGCGGCCCCGCGCCAGTCCTTCGCCTTGCGCAGCGCATCGGCCACCAGCACGAGCGCGTCCTTTTTCACCGACGTATCGCCGCGCAGCGACCGCACCAGCGCCCGGGCCTCCTCGGCGACGGCCTCGGCCTCGCCGGCCTCGAGCCGGGCCCGCAGGTCCTGGAGCGTCTGCTCTTCGGGGGTCAGGACGCCCGACGGAGCCGTCTCGCCGCCCTCGGCCGGCGTGTCGTCCACGTCGCCGGGGCCCCAAACGAACGGTTCCTCGGCGCGCACGGCCCCCGCCGTCAGACTGACGAAGCAGACGACCAGGAGACAGCGGGATAGGGCCTCGGCGGCGCCCATGGCGCCCCTCCGCATCACGGTCCTTCCGATTCTACCAAGCCGACACGCGTATTGCAAAGGACAAATCCCCTTGTGTTCTGTACCCCGGACAGGCAAGCGGCGTTCCGGTCCCGTGCGTCCGGTATCTCGCGATGTGAGGCGCGGGGGGCGGCGTCGTGCGGCGGCTCCGCCTCCTGTGTGTACGACGCGGCCCGGCGGACGATTGTTCGCGAAAATCGCCGCCAGCGCCGGCGGCGCCCTGCTACTCGGACGCCGGGGCGTCCGACGGTGGGGCGTCGGAGGCCTCCAGCATCTCCGTGGCGTGCGGCGGGGCCGTCTCGGCCTCCTTCGCGACCGTCCGCGACAGGGCCGCGTCGCCGCCGCCGTCCGGCGCGGGCTCCGCCGCCGCCACGTCCGCCGCCGCCCGCGCGGGCGACGACTGGACGCGGATCACCAGCAGCACCTGGTCGTTGGGCAGGTGCTCGACGTACCGTGTCACCGACGCCGGCAGCCGCGCCGACAACGGGCCCTTGGTCTTGGCGTCCACCTTAACGGTCGCCTCGGAGGCGCTCTCTGGGGCAGGGGGGGGGGCCGCCTCGCCAAGGTCGGCCTCATAGGTCTGCCTGGCCTCGCCGCCCACGTCCTGATAGAGGCCCTTGACCACCACCTCGCGCGCCGCTGTCGGGTCGGCCGCCTCTCTGTCGGCGTCGACAGCTTCCGCCACGTATAGGTCGGCCGTGCCCGCGTCAGCCAGGGCCGCTTCGTCTATCTCGCCTTCCGGGGCCTCCTCGAACGCGGCGACGGCGAGGCCGCCCGCCTCTTCGGCCTCGGCCTCGGGCGGTTGCCCCTCGGCGGGGGTCGCCTCGGGGGTGGTCTGTGCGGCCTGTGCGGCGACAAGCTCGGCGTCCTTCTCCGCGCGCATCTCGGTCCCGAACGTGACGCTCCCGCCGCCCGACGCCGGGGCCGTCGGCGTGCGGACGACCGTCCGCGCCCCCGCGACCGCGCCGTTCGCGCCGGCCGGGGCCGCCCCCGGCGGCGCCTCCGCGGGCGCCACGGGCGCCGGGGCGTCGGCCTTGGCCATGCCGAGGGCCGTGTCGTCTCCGGCGGTCCGCCACGTGCCGTGGTAGGCGTGCCCCTCGTCGGTTGCGGCCGGGCGCCGCTCGTGCTCCGTCACGGCCACGGCACCGCCGGTGGTTCCGACCACGTCGGGCGCGCCTGTGCCGCTGGTGCTCGCCACATGGCCGCCTCCGCCGGTGCCGCCCGCGTGGCCGGCGAAGGTCGCGCTCGTGGTGCGCTCGCCGCCCAGGGCCGCGAGGTCGCGGCTGGCCTCCAGTGGCGTGTTCCGCTGCACGTGCCACACCTCGCGCCGCTTGCCGTCCTGGATGCGGACCTGGTAATACGCCCGGAGCTTCGTCTGAAGCGTCTGGACGGCCCGCAGGGCGTCGTTGGAGGCCTGGCTGACCTCCAGGCCGTCCGCCTGGGCGAGTTGCGTCGCGAACTGTGAGAGCGTGTTCCGGTCCGTCACGACCAGCCACACGTGCTCGCCGTCGGCGCTCGTGTAGTGGTACAGGCCGCTGGCGGCGGGTCGGCCGGCGGCCCGCGTCGCCTTCTTCAGGGCGTCGGCTTTCGTCAGGAACCGCTCCGTCCGCTCGGCCACGTCCTGGTTGACCGGCACCCACCGGTTCTGCCCGAACAGGTTCACCAGCCGCCCGTTCGCGGACTCCGGCTCCGGCGACTCGATCACCAGCGTGTTGCCGACCTTGCTCAGGGTGTCGAGCGTCGCGACCTCTTCCAGGACCTCGACGTCCGCGTCGCCGGCCGCCACCCAGTTCATCGCCTGGACCACCTGCTCGTCCGTGGCGGGGGAGGGCGCGGCCTCCGGCGCGTCGTCGCCGTCGCGGTAGGCGTCGGGGGGCGTGGGCCGGGGCGGCGCCAGCTCGTCACGCGTGCGGTAGGCGTACTCCCGGGCGCCGCGCCCGTCGGCCAAGGCGCCCCCGTGGACGTCGCCGCTTGCCGCAGTGTCCGCCACGGTCAGGTCGTCGACCGTCTCGGCCAGGGCCAGATCGGCGGCAGAGCCCGTGTTGGCCGCGCCCGCGCCGCCGCTGCCGAAGGCGAGGGTGTGGGGCGACAGGTTCTTGTCCTCCCCGTCCGACTCGCCGCGCGGCCGCGCCGTAATCCGGATGCCGCGCAGCACCGTCGGCGCCTTGGTCCGCGGACCGGCGGCCGTTCCGTCGCGCTCCAGCTCCGCGAGCTCCATCGTGCCGCCGTTCAGGTCGGCGTACCGGGCGCCCGCGGCGGCCGTCGGGCGGCCGCCCGGCGCCCAGCCCCGCGCCACGCCCGCGTCCTCGGCGGCGTGGTGGCCGCCGCCCGCGAACGGGTCCATCACCGCCAGGATGCCGATGCCGGCGGCCAGGACGAGGGTGGCGGCCACGGCGAGGACGCGCGGCCAGGGGCGGCGGCGCTCCAGGGGCAACGTCCGCTCGGCCTGCACGCCTCCGTCGGCGGGGGCATCGTCGGCCAGCAGGAGTCGGTGTTCGATCTCTCGCTGGACGTCCTCGGCCAGCGCCTCCGGCGCCGCCACCTCCGGCAGCCGCCCCAGGATGTCCTGCGCCCGCCGCAGGTCGCGCAGCACCGCCAGGCACACGGGACAGTCGTCGAGGTGTTTGCGGACGGCCTCGGCCTCATCGCGGCCGAGTTCGTCGTCGAGGTACGCCGACAGCTCCGCGTTGACCTGGTCGCAGTTCATGCCGCTCGAGTCCATCGTTTCGTCTTCCGCCCCCCGCCTACGTCTTCAGGATCGGCCGCAGCCGGTCCCGCAGCATCAGCCTCGCCCGGTGCAGCCGGCTCTTCACGGTGCCGGGCGGCACGTCGAGGATCTCCGCGATCTCCCGGTAGTCGAAGTGCTGGATGTCCCGCAGCACCACGACCGTCCGGTGCTCGGCGTCCAGCGTGTCGAGCGCCTCCTGGACGATCTGCTCCGTCTCGGCCGTCATCAGCGGGTCCGACGGGTCCCCCGCCGCCGGGTCGGCCCAGCCGGGCTGACGGCCGTCGTCGGCGTCGTCGCGCGGCGGCCAGCTCAGGTGCACCCGCTTCCGTTTCCGCCGGTGGCTCAGGCTCGTGTTCACCGCGATGCGGAAGAGCCACGTGTACAGGCTGCTCGACCCCCGGAACCGGTCCAGGTTCTGGTACGCCTTGATGAACACGTCCTGCGTCAGGTCCCGCGCGTCCTCGGCCGAGCCCACCATCCGCGTCACCAGGTTGTGGATGCGGTCCTGGTGGCGCTGGACGATCACCGTGAAGGCGGCCTGGTGGCCGTCGGTGACCTGCTGGACGAGGTCTTCGTCCGCGGGCTCGTTCTTCGAGGCTTGTCGGGTCATGACCGTGTCCACTGCCTCTTGGACGCCCCCGGCCCGCGACCGGTTCCCGGAAACGTCCGCCTCGGCGTCCTTCTCATCGGCCGCGCGCCCCATCATCCATCGCACCGGACGACCGCCACCCAGTACCCCTCCGGCCGCGGCGTCACGAGGCGGACCTTCCCCGCGCCGCCGGGCCGCGTCTCCCGCGCCGTCCACCGGGCCCGCGCGGCATCCAGCCACGCGACCCGGAGCGGCCGTCCCCCCGCTGCCGAGACGTCCAGGCCGACGTCGCCCCCGTCGGTGAAGAAGACGGCGTAGTGGCGGCCGGGAGCGGCCATGGCGTAGGCCTCGTTCCAGCTCCGGTTCGAAAGCAGATCCATCGCCGGCTCGGCCGTGAAGACCTCGAACGCCTCCGCAAACAGCCGCTCGCTCCGCAGGTGCGCCTGGGCCACCTCCGAGAGGCCGATCCCCGAGGGCGGCCGGTGGAACCGCGTGGCCGCCACGCCCCCGAAAAGGTTCCGCCAGAACCGTTCGCGGGCGTCGCGGGCCGTGCCGTACCGGCCCGGGTTCGCCCCGTAGATCTTGACGGTGTTCATGGGGCGCGGACGGCCGGAGGCGCGGAGTTGCTCGCGCAACCACGCCATCGCCTCCCAATGCCGGTCGGCCGGGCTGTGGTTGTTCTGCGACAGGTCCACGAAGCTGTACGTCTCCGGGTGTGCCCAGGTCGCCCGGTGCATGTCGGCCGTCACGTCGTGGGCGTCCCACATCTCGGTCGTCTCGACCCCGCGGCCGGCCTGCCGTGCCGCCTCCCGGATGGTGGTCGCCCAGTACCGGCCCCACTCGGGCGACTCGTTCGTCTCGTTGTCCATGCAGTAGAGGACGTGGCCGTATGGAAGCGTCGCCGCCAGCAGCCGGTCCACGTGCCGGTGCTGGGCCGCCAGGAGCACCGCGTTGTCCTCCAGTGCCGGCACGCTCCGGAAGAACGGGTTCTCGCGCTTCGCCGGGTGCGTGTCGATGGCCGGCGGCAGGCCCGTCTGCTCGGCCGTGTACGTGGCCGTGTTCGTCGGGTTGAAGGGATTGGCCCGCCACGGGGCCCGGGCGAAGTCGAACCGGTCCCACACCTCGACCTGGACGACGACGTCGCGTGCCGCCGTCAGGTCCAGGAATCGCTCGAACCGGCCCCAGTACTCGGCCCCCGGCCGCTCCAGGTCGTAGAGGCCGGTGGCCGGGTCGCGCTCAAAGGGCCAGACGTTGCCCTCGTCGCGGCTGCTCAGGGTGCAGCGGACGTAGTTGCCGCCCGCCGCCGCCAGCGTGTCGAGCTGGGCCTCCAGGTCGGGAATCTGGAAGAGGTTGTCCTCGGTTGACCCGCCCACCAGCAGCACGGGCGCGCCCTTGAGCTGCCAGTAGAACGGGTTCGCGGCGTAGGGCTGGATGCGGTCGGCGTCCGTCACGGCACCCCTCGGTCCCTGCGGCATCGCAGTGGCGGCGTATCCTACCGGTTGCGAGGGGGGAGGGCACGCGAAAACCGGCCGCTCGACGGCCCGTCGGCGTGCCAGGCCGGCGGGCGGCGCGGGTGGATGCCATGGCCGCGCCGTGGTGTGCCAGAGCGCTAAGGCCGGGGCAGGGAACCCCCGGCTCCCGCGGGGAGCCCGAACCGGCGCGCCGGCCTCCGCGGGCGGCCCCACGGCGGGGCGCGCCGCGGCGCGCCGCCATCTCAAATCTCAGATTTGAGACCTCAGAGCTCCCACCCCTTCCGGTACGTGCGCCGGATGTACCGATCCGCCTTCGGGCAGTTCACGGCTCTCAGGTTCTTGGCGTCCCACGTGAGCTTCTCGCCCACCAGCAGGGCGACGTTGCCCAGGTTCATCGCCTCGACCAGCGGCCCGCCGTACAGGAAGTTGCTCTTCGGGAAGTCCCACGGCTTCTCGCCCTTGCATGCCATCACCCATTCCTGGTGGTGGCCCGGCGAGCGGGGAATCGTCTTCTCCGGGGCGTTCTGGGCGAACTCCCGCATCGCCGCCTCCGGAATCAGCCGCGGGCTGTTCCCGTAGTCGCCCGAGACCAGGAGCTTGCCCTTGTCGCCGATGAAGAGGCTCCCGCTGTTGGGCAGCTGACGCTGCTTCGGCTGGCGGGCCTCGTCGGTCGCCAGCTCCTCCGGACAGTCCGGCTTCCAGCCGCCTTCGTACCAGTAGGCGACGAAGCCCGGCCGGTCGCCCTTCGGGCCGAACTCCCACTTGTACATGGCCTTGGACGGGAACGTCTCGTCGTTCTTCGCCTCGGCCTTCAGGCACTCGGCCGAGAGCGGCGCGTCCGGGTCCATCGACCACCACACGCAGTCCCACGTGTGGCAGCCCATGTCGCCGACCGCCCCGCACCCGAAGTCGATCCAGCCCCGCCACTTGAACGGGTGCAGCCCGTCGTGGTAGTCGCGCATCGGCGCCGGGCCGATCCACACGTCCCAGTTCAGCGACGCCGGCGCGTCCGTCGAGGGCGGCCGCTGGGCGATGCCCTGGGGCCAGACCGGCCGGTTCGTCCACGTGTGGACCTCCTGGACCGTGCCGATGGCCCCCGCCCGCACCCACTCGACCACCAGCCGGTTGCCCTCGTTGGCGTCGCCCTGGTTGCCCTTCTGCGTCGCCACCTTCTGCCGCGCCGTCTCCTCGGCCAGTAGCCGCGCCTCCTCGATCGAGTACGTCAGCGGCTTCTCGCAGTAGACGTGCTTGCCGAGCTTCAGCGCCCGCATAGCCGCCGGCGCGTGGTGATGGTCCGGCGTCGCGATGACCACCGCGTCCAGGTCCTGGTGCACCGCGTCGAACATCGTGCGATAGTCCTCGAAGACCTTGGCGTTCGGGTACCGCTTGGCGGCCTCTTGGACGCGCTCGCGGTCGGGCTCCACCAGGGCGATGCAGTGCTCGTTCTTCGACAGCCCCAGGTGCGACCCGCCGCGCCCCGCCGTCGCGATGTGCGCAAGGCCCAGCTTCTCGTTGGCGGCATAGGTCCGGGCGAGCCCCGGGCCGACCAGGATGGTGACCCCGGCGAAGGCCCCGGACTTGAGGAACTGGCGGCGGCTGACATGCTTCGACATGGACCGGCTCCTTTGCGCAAGCGGTGCGGCCGGGGCAGGGGGCGCCCGCGGCATGTCCCTTCAACGCGCGGCAGTGGCGGGGGTTCCGCCGGAAGCGGCCCCGCCCCGCCCCGCGCCCGCTCGGCTCCCGGAGGGTGCGCCAGAATCTTCTGGCGCGCCGCGAGGGGGGCTGTAGAGTGCCTTGTGCAAGAAATGACGCTTGAAGGAGGTTTGTGTCATGGCGAAGGGCACGCGTGTGACACAGGCGCAGTTGAAGTCGGCGTTGCGGGGGGAATTTGAGGCGTTGATGAAGGAGGTGACGGCGGCGGTGAACGACGCCCCGGCCGGGGTGGTGATCGCGGGGAGCGAGTTTCGGGTGCGGAACCTGCTGGCGAAGTTCCGGGAGAAAGTCTACGAGAAGGCCATCCAGTTGCGTTCCGAGGCCGCGGAAGCGGCTTTTCTCCCCTCCGGCGAGTGCGGACCGAAAACGGGCCCGTAACAAGGGACCGCAGTCGGTGTCGCACCTGACGGTGAACGGGCCGTTCCGGATCGCGCATCGGGTGTGGTGGCGTCAGGGAGAGGGCACGACGCGTCCGATCAACGCTTGGCAGCGGATCGAGGACGGGACGGTCAGCGTGGGGGCACGGGAACTGTGTTGCTGGGTGGGGCTGTCGGAGGAGGGGTTCCGGCGGGGGGTCGAGACGCGGGTGAAGCTGGGGCAGATGCGGGTCAGCGACGAGCACCTCCGGGAGGTGACGGAGTCGGAGGGACGCGGGCTCGTGGCGGCGGTGCGGACGGGCCGGTGGGGTCCGGACTGGGACGTGGAGGCGTGCCGGATCGAACCGGGGGGCCGGACGCGGGTGCTGATGAGGATGGACGGGGTGATGGTGCCGGTGGTGACGGCGGCGGAGAAGCAGAAGCGTCGCGCGAACCGTCGGCGTCGACGCAAGGCCCGGCGTCGGTCGTCCCTGGCGCGTCGGTTCGAGGGGGCGTCAGGGCAGTATAAGGAGTTCAAGATCGCGGCGTTCTAGGATGCCTCGGGCGAACGTCAGTACGCCATGGGGGTCTCGGGCGGTCCGGACGAACTGGGCCGCGCGGCGCGCCGGGCGGCGGGGCGTTTGCAAGTTGGCCCGGCCTGCCTGCCTGGTCGAAGGCCCCGGATTGGGTCAAGGAGAAGGTCTGGGAGATCGTGGACCAGCGGGCCCGGTGCAACGTGACCCTTGGCGAGAAGCTCGGCCACACGGGCGACTTTCTGGTCGACTTCAGCGGCGAGACGGACGATGACCCGGTCATGCACGTCCTGAAGAATGTCGAGAACGACGGCGGCTTTACGTGGACCGATTACCGGATGATGCTGCCGGCGGGCGGCGACATCACCTTCGTGAACGGGACGGCCACCAGTGACCGCATGACGGTGGCCGTCGACTCGGCCTACGAGCTGCTGTTCAGCCAGCCCCAGGTGATCCTCCCCGGCGAGACGGTCACGTTCGAGTTCGACGTGCTGATCCCGTCGACGGGCGGGTTCAACTTCACGCTGACCCAGACGCCGCTCCCCGAGCCGGCGACGATGGCCCTGATGGGCCTGGGCGGCCTGGGACTGCTGATCCGCCGCCGTCGCGCCTGACGCGCGCGGCACCGGACGGGACGCAACGGAACGAGCGAGCGCTCCCCACCCGGAGCGCTCGCTTTCTTTGAGGAGGCCGGGGGGGCCGCGTTGCGGCAGTAGAGCAGCCTGACGGCGGACGAGGTAACCCGGCGGGGCAAGGGGCATGTCGACGTATGTGTCAAACGACGAGGTCGGCTGGAGGTCCGTGCGACTTCGCGGGCGCCCTCAGTTGTGCCTGCGTCGAGTCCTCGTTTTGGCATCTTGGCAATTACCGGATGCCCTTGTCCTGGAACGTGCCTACGGGTCCCTCTTGCGCGTAGAGGTGGCCGGCTATCGCCGCCTCAGCGCGTTGTCTGAGCCGCATGCCACAGTCCAGCGGCGCCACAAGGAACCGCCAGAGGCGGGCCAACTCTGCCATCGCCAGGCTCAAGGCCTCGTACTGCTGAACGAACGCGTTGGGCGAAAAGCGGATGCTTTCGCAGCCGCGGCCACAGTATCGCCCATGCCAGATGTACTTCTTCCGGCCCTGTGCGAACGGTTTGCTCAAAGAGATGGTACGACCCGGCGAGGTGCTATTGCATATGCTCCGACAGGCGCTTGCCGAACGACCGCCCGGTCTCGCCGACGTAGCAGATGAGATGGCCATCCTCGAACGGCATGCTCCACAGACAGATACCGGGCGCCCTCGCCGACTGGCGCGCCGAAGATGCACGGCGCGTCGGGACGTGCGGCCCCCGCGAATGGGCCCTGGAACGCCGTGACGGGCGATGTTGGTTGCGCGGGGTGCTCGTCCACCCTTACCCCCGTGCCGCCGGTCCCTACGGCTCCTCGCGTGCCGCAGGCGCCGCCGTCGGATCGATGTCCGCCTCGACCACCGGCGTCCCGAGCGGCGCGAGCGTCGAGTGCTCGTGCCAGAGCTCCCACCGACCGTCGCGGCGGACGAAGACCAGCGTTTCCCAGATCGTCCGCTCCAGCGGCGTTTTGCCGAGTTGCCCCGTGATGAGCAACTGGCCGAACACCACCGCCATGTCGCCCAGGACCCGGACCTTCTCGATCCGGTACGCCGAATCGAGAGCCTTGACCATCTCCCGCGACTTAGCGACCTGCGTCCGGAAGAACGCAGCCAGTTCCGGCTTGCCCGCGATGACCGTGCCCTGCGACGTGACCTGGAGGGCGTCGTCGGCCAGCATGGCCACCACGTCCGCGACCGGCGTGGCGCTATCCTTGCTGAGCATCCCGGCAAACCGCTGCGCCATCGCCGAGACGGTGCGCGCGTCCTCGGTCCGCGGCCCCGCCAGCGCCGCCTTGGCGGCCGCCATCCAGTCGGACGCCGACGCGGCGTCGGGCACCGCGACGTCCGGCTCGACCGGCGCCCCCGCTTGGGCCGGGTCCTGGCCGGGAAGCAGGATGTCGGCCGTTTTGGCGAACTGTTCCGTGCCGTCGGCAAGCTCCACCGGCGACAGGATGCGCATCGCCCCGGCGGTGGGGCGGCCGACGAGGGTCGCGCGGCCAAGGGCCTTGAGGGCGCCCGCGAAGAGCTCCGCCCCGCCGCGCGTCTCCCCGTCGATGAGCACGACCAGCGGGGCGTCGGTCGCGGCGGGCGTTGTCGAACGATGCGGTTTCGCGCGACCGGGGGTCGGCTTCAGGCGGAACAGCACCTCGCCGGCCGGGACGAACAGGTCCAGCGCCTCCTGCACCGCCTCCAGCGGCCCGCCCGTCGCCCCCCGCAGGTCCACGACTAGGCCCCGGGCCCCCTGCGAGACGAGGCCCTCGACGACGGGCGGGACGGCACCCTTGCGGAAGAACCGGATATGGACCAGGCCGAGGCCGTCGTCGGCTAGGCGGCTGAAGACGGCCTCGTACGTGAACCGCTCGCGTGTGAGCGTCAGGACGCGTGCCGCATCTCCGTCGCGCACCGTCAGACGGACGGTTGTGCCCTCGCGGCCGGCGATCCGTTTGACGACCTCCTCGGTCGAGAGGCCCGCCGTGGGCGCCCCGTCGATGGCCACGATCAGGTCCCCGGCCTTGAGGCCCCCCTTTGCCGCCGGGCCGCCCGGCAGGACGCGGCGCACGTGAACCCCCTCGGCGTCGGCGCGGAGCGCGATCCCGATGCCGACGAGTTCCTCCCCGTCGGCCTCGCCTGCCCTGGCGCGCGCGGTCAGGAGGAACGGTCCCGACGCGATGAGGACGAGGCCGAGCGTCAAGGCGGCGAGAGAACGGTGTGGCGCCTGAACCGTCATAGGGCATCCTCCGTGACAGTGAACCGTCTCCGGCGTGCGATAGGCCGACAAGCATAGCCGCGCGGGGCGTCGCGGCAAGGGGGAATTGTGTGAGGACCCGCCGGACGTCCGAGGCGGCTCATGGCCCGGAACAGCCTTGTTTCCAACCTACAACGCGTTAAGCTGGTCGCCCGTGGCCCGAGAAAGCGGAGTTCTGCAGAAGAAAAGGTGGGTAACGGGGATGGACTAATGAGGAACCTGTATCAGCGTCTAAGGCCCCTTCGGAGAATCCTCAACATGTGGCATGAGGGGTGGACTGTCTGGGACTGCTCTCCCATATACGGCCCAGACGGCCGTGTTCACGTATTTGCCACCCGCTGGCGGAGCCTGGATCGACCCGATGCGACATGGTACATGGGAAGCCAGATTGTGCATGCCGTCGCCGCCAAGCCGGAAGGACCCTACGAGGTGCTCGGTGTCGTGATAGAGGGAGACGGAGGGGCGGAACGGTGGAATGCCTCAGGCGTGATCAATGCCAAGATCTACGCTGTAGGCGATCAGTACTGTCTTCTTTACACGGGATGCATGGAAAAGCGGCACGATACGCAGGCCGTCGGCATGCTGCTGTCGCGTTCGTTAGACGGGCCATGGGCACGCGTCGCGGAGCCCCCGGTCATCGCCCCGGAACCGGATCGCCGGGGCTTCGATGGGTACCTGTGCAACAACCCTGCTTTGGCAGTCCATCCGAACGGTGAGTTCTGGATCTACTACAAAGGACGCCCCGTTGTGGGCGAAGAGAACGGGCGTTTCAAAGGTGGGGGAATGTCTATCGGCCTGGCCACGGCGAAGAAACTGGATGGCCCGTATGTGAAGTGCCCGGCGAATCCCGTGGTCGAGATGGATCGGTCTGTCGAAGACCCGTATGTCTGGCATGATGGGGAAATGTTCGGTTCATGGCCCGTTTCCGGGGAATAGCTTAACGACAACGGCGGCTCCGCTT
>CAYNLG010000091.1:0-14096 GCA_964397995.1 uncultured Anaerolineales bacterium | reverse complement strand
TTCAGGGCGTTCGGGCGATACTATAGGATACAAACCGACACTATAGTGAATGCCCCGCCCGCCCCCGGTTCGGCCCGCACCAGCCGCCCCCGGCGCCGGCCGAGGCGGCCCATACACAGGCCACCGTCAGCAGCCCGGCCAACCCTGCCGTACGTATCGTGGCGCGTCGCATTGTGTCTCCTTTGCCGCGGGGGTACCTCTACCAGGTGAGGCTGACGCCGCCGAAGAACTCGACGCCCGGGTCGGGCCAGCCGTGGACCGTCCGGTAGTGCTGTCCGCCGAGGTTCTCGACCAGCAGGAACGCCCGGTGTTGGCGGTCGTCGCCGAAGAGGCGGGTGACCTTGGCGTTGACCTCGGTGAAGTCGCCGAGCGGCTCCGGCACGTTGTTGGCGGTGAAGCGCTCGTTTTCGTAGTCGCCGACGCGCTTGGTGAAGATCGAGATCTCCCAGTCCCGTCCGACGAGTTGGGAGACGCCCGCGCCGACGACCAGGTTCGGCACTTCCTGGTCGTTCCGCCAGCGTCCGCCCTGTTCCCGGCGGGCGGTCATCAGCGTCGTGTTCACGAAGAACTGGGTACCGCACGCGAAACGTTTCGACCGGGCCTCCAGCTCGGCGCCGACGGTGCGGCGGTCGCCGGCGGCGAAGACCTGCACGCGTTCGCCGTTGACGCGGACGGTCGCGTTCTGGCCGAGGGGGGCGTTCTGCTGGTCGACGTAGAAGACGGTGGCCGCGACCTCGCCGAAGGCGTCCCAGGCCCGCCGGACGCCGACGTCATACTTGAAGCGGGTCTCGGCGTCGGGGCGGTCTCCGGCAAGGGTGAACATGCCGGGACGGGAGGCGATCTGGCCCCAGGCGACGTTGCCGTGCAGGGACCAGCCCTGGCCGAGGTCGTAGACCCCGCCGAGGGTGTACGTGCCGAGGGGCTCGGCGTGCTCGTCCTCGATCATGACGTTGCGAAGGCCGCCGGCGGCGCTGCCCTCGACGCTGAAACCGCCGAACTGCTTGATGTACTCCCAGGTCATGCGGTAGCCGGTGTTGACGAGGAGGCGGCCGAAGTCGTGCTCGTCGACGACGAAGGCCGTCCACGTGCGGATGTCGCCGGGGTTGCCGACGTAGAAGCGTTTGCCGGTGGGCGTCCGCCAGCGGTGGAAGGTCGTGCCGACGCGGAGCGTGTTGGCGTCGCACGGGCGGACACCCTGGACCACGCGGGCGCCGTACTCAACGTCTTCCTCCAGCCAGCCCGTCTGATTGGTCTGGTGGCCGAAGAACCGGCGGAGGCCGTAGTTGCCGGTCACCTCGGTCCACGCGGTGTCGCTCGGGTGGTAATGGGCCTTGCCCACGAAGGCGTAGGCCCGCATCGGATCGAACTGGTCCTCCCGCGTGAGGAACCGGGGGTCGACGTTGGTGCCTTCGGCCTTCTCGAGTTCGCGGTTGCCGAAGAAGGCCAGGTGGGTCACCGAGAGGGTCAGGACGTCCGAGACGTCGTGGGCGAGCGTCGCGTGAACGTTCGCGATGTTCTCCTCGGCGTTCATCTCCTTGTTGCCGTCGGTGTGGCGGAACCCGACACCGAGGCCGAGGCTCGTGCGCTCGTTGCCGGTGCCGTAGGTGAGCTGCGTGCGTGTGAGGTTCTCGCTGCCATAGATCTGGGTCAGCGTCGTCTCGGGCCCGGTGTAGCGCTTCGGCACCAGGTTGATCATCCCGTTCATGCCGCCCGGCCCGTGGAGGAGGACGGCCGAGGACCGGAGGACCTCGACGCGCTCCAGGGCTGCCGCCTCCAGGAAGTAGTCCATTTCGTGGAACTCGCGGAAGTACGCCCCGTCCACGAGGTACTCCGGGTACGGGTATGTCTGGCCGCGCACGGAGATGAACTGCTTGACCGTGCGTCCGCGCGCCTCGGTCCAGGCCCCCGGGACGTACTGGAGGGCGTCGACGACGGAGTAGGATTCCTGCCACTCGATCTGGTTCTCGCCGACAACGCTGGTGGCCGTCTCCAGGCCGGGCGACTCGGTCAGCGGACGCTGCCGGAGGTCGCGCGGCGGGAGGGCGGCGAGGTTCGACCGCTCGCCCTGCTCGACGGGCGGGCGCTCGGCCGTGACGAGGACCTCGGGCACCGTACGGACGACGTCGTCGCCCTCCGGGGCGGTCTCATTCGGCGCTGTCGAGGCGGCGCCGTCGGCCACCGACGCGGCCGGGGTCAAGGCCATGACCAACGTGCTGGCGAGAAGGATGAGGCGGATGCGGCAGAGGGTCTGCATGGCAGCGGCGCTCCGTGTGGAAGGGGCGCAGGAACATCACGCGTCCCCCGCGGTACGCCCTCTATAACGGGCGCCGCCGGGATGCCGTGACGGCCAAAAGTAACCGCCCCGCCGCCACCCGGCCTGTCGCCTGTTCGTCCAGGCTGTCAGTCGGCCGCGACGCCGGCCCCGCCGAGGCGGTACTCGACGGTGACCGAGGCCTCGACCGTGACCTGGCCGGCCTGGATGGGCGTGCCGCCCTTGCCGCCCGCGACCGCGTGCATCATGTTCGCCTGCTCGAACGGCCGCACCTCCGTGCCGCCCTCGCGGACCGCCCGGACGCCGGTGAGCGTCACCCCCAGGGCCTCGGCGATGGCATGGGCCTTGGCCCGCGCCTTGGCGACGGCCTGGCGCAGGGCCTCCTCGCGTGCCGCCGTGTCGTCCTCGAGCTCGAACGAGATCGCGTGGACCTCGTTCGCCCCGGCGCCGACGCCCGCGTCGATCACGTCGCCGACCTTCGCCAAGTCCAGGACCCGGGCCGAGACGACGTTGCTGGCCCGGTAACCGACGATGCGCGGCTCGTCTTTGCCCTTGAGGTTGTGCCCGGCGTAGACGGGCTGGAGTTGGACCCGGGCCGTCTGGACGTCCTCGCGGGGGATTCCGAGCTTGCGGACCGCGGCCATGGCGTCGGTCATCACCTTCGAGACCTGCTGCTGCGCATCGGCCGCCGTCTTCGCCTGGACGGTCGTGCCCATGCGAAGCTGCGCGAGGTCCGGTGCGACCCGCACCTCGGCATCGCCCGAGACGGTCAGCGTCGGCGGGGGCGGCGCGTCTCCCACCATGCCCATGGCCGCCCCGACCGACGGCGCAGCCAGGATCACCAGCGTCATAAGAGCCCACATGCCTCGCCACATAGTCGCTCCTCCCGGTTCGTGGGAATCCGGCGTCTTGGACACCGGACGCGTCGATCTGTTCCGTGCCCGGCGCCGCCGGGCCGCACGACACCGATTGTACCGTCTCGGGCGGTGCGCCTGGGGAACCCAGCGAGAAGCTCCGCAGCGAGGGCCACGCAGGGAGGGCGGGGCCGGTACAGGGGCATGCCCGGACAGTCGGCAGTCAGGCGGGCCATTACTGCCAGGCGCGCGGCGACTCGGGCTTCAGGGCGGCGGCGGACCGCTGGCAGGCGTCCAGGCAGGCCTGGATCTCGGCCCCGCGAACCAGGTCCGGCTCCAACGGCTTGCCGGTGCGGATCGCGTGGACGAATCGCCGCTTTCGCCGCACCGGCGGGGGCAACGCAACCGGGCGCTTTGCCGCCCAGAGAGAGGGAGAGTGACGTCGTTCCGCCGACCTCGAAGCCGCTGCCTCCGGGGACGCCCGGGCCGCGCCACACCTCCCTTGAACACGTCAGTGCCCGGTCCGGTCCGTGCCTTCCCGGCAAAGGCACTCGTACCGCCATCGGCACTTCCGTGCTCATCTGAGGGCGCGGGTCAGCGTGGCCGGCCAAGGAGGCCGTCGCCTGCCGCGCGGCGCCCGGTCGCTCTGAAGGCACCGCTGGACGGCCATGCTCGCCGCAAGCCGATCCCGCGTCGAACCGGCGCACTGGCCCCGACAGGTCCGCGCCGGGCTGAGGTGTGTGACAGGGGGGCGCAACGAAGACGGGGCGTCGACGTCAAGTCGCCGCCCCGCCGTGACGTACGTGGCGTCCCCATGAGGACTCGAACCTCAAACCTTTGGCTCCGGAGGCCAACGCTCTATCCAATTGAGCTATGGGGACTGTGGTTCCGCCCATTCTACGCGCCGTCGGCGCGGTGTCAATGCTCTCTGGGAGAGCGGCCGGCAAGCACCCGGACCACGGCGTCGACCAGCTCGTTGAACCGGAACGGCTTCCGCAGGTAGCCCGCGGCCCCGGCCTCGGCCAGCGCCGGGTCGTCCTCCTCGAAGCCGTAGCCGCTCAGGAAGAGGGCGGGCAGCCCCGGGAGGCGCTCGCGCAGTGCCCGGAGACACGCCGGGCCGTCCATGCCGGGCATCCGCATGTCCACCAGGGCCAGGTCGGCGTGTCCGCCGGCATCCAGGTACGCGACGGCTTCGCGGCCGTCGCTGGCGGTGGCGACCTCGAAACCGACCTCGGTCAGCATCCGCTCCAGGCCGCGCCGGATGGCCTGCTCGTCGTCGATGACCAAGACCGTGGCGCCGCCGTCCGGACCCCCGTCCTTGCGGCGCTCCGCGCCGAATGCTCCGGCGGGGGCTCCGGCCGCGTCGTCCTCCGCGTCCTCGCCCGCGGCCCCGGCGGCCGGGAGGAACACGCGGAAGGTGCTGCCGCGACCCACCTCGCTCTCGACCTCGACCCACCCGCCATGGTTCTGGACGGCTCCGTAGACCATGGCCAGGCCCATCCCCGTGCCTTTGCCGCGCGGCTTCGTCGTGAAGAAGGGCTCGAAGATGCGGTCCCGAAGGTCCTCGGGGATGCCAGTACCGGTGTCGGTGACGCGGAGAAGCACGGTGGGCCCGGGAAACGCCTCGGGGCCCAGGGCGCCTCGCTCCGGGACCTCGACGGCGACCCGGATCGTCCCGCCTTCCGGCATCGCGTCCGCGGCGTTCGTCACCAGGTTCAGCACGACCTGTTCCACTTGGGCCGGGTCGCCTCGCACCACCGGCGTCTCGGCGGCCACGTCCAGGTCGGCGATGACGGCGTCGGGCAGCGTGTGCTCGGCCAGGCGGAGCACGCGGCGGGCGGTCTCGCCGAGGTCCACGAGGACGTTTTCGTGTTTGCCCTTGCGTGCGAAGCCGAGGAGCTGACTGGTCAGGCCGGCGGCGCGGCGGGCGTCGGTTTCGATGCTGCGGAGAAGGGCTTCGGGGTCGTCGTGGCCGCGCCGCAACAGTTCGGCGGTGCACAGGATGCCGGTCATGAGATTGTTGAAGTCGTGGGCGACGCCGCCGGCAAGCTGGCCCACGGCCTCCATCTTCTCGGCCTCCAGGAGCCGCTGCTCCAGCATGCGTTGCTCCGTGACGTCGCGGACGAGCGCCTGGATGGCCGGCCGACCGCGCCACAGGACGGGCCGGCTCCGGACCTCGATCCACACCACCGACCCGTCCCGGCGGATCATCCGCCACGGCGAGCTCGGGGGGACGGCCTGGCCGCGTTCCAGAAGCGCCCGGCGCTCCAGGGCCAGGACCCTGTCGTCGGGGTGGAGAGCGGCATAGGGATCGCTGCCGATGCATTCGTCGTGGGGCAAGCCGGCGATGGCGTCGAAGGCCGGGTTGGACTGGACGACACGGCCATCGAGGATGACGACCACGCCGTCGGCGCTCTGCTCAAACAGGCTGCGGTAGTTGGCTTCGGAGGCCCGGAGCGCCTCTTCGGCCATCCGGCGCTTGGTGATGTCGCGGCCGACGGCCTGGACCTCCACCAGGCGGCCCGCCTCGCCGAAGATGCCCCGGTTGATCCAGCGGACCCAGCGGTATCCGTCGCCGTCGGGCGTGCGCGCGCGGTTCTCAAGTTCGACGACGGGATGGTCGGGGGTCAGCGACGCGATGGCCTTCCGGATGGGCGCCACGTCGTCGGGGTGCACGTGGTCCAGGAACGATGTGCCCTGGAAGGCTTCGGGCCGGACACCGAAGTCGCGGCACACGGCCTCGTTGACGAACGTGATGCGCCCGTCAGGCGTGAACCGCCCGATCCATTCCGTCTGGTCCTGGACGACCGCCCGGTAGCGCTCTTCACCGGCCCGAAGTTCGGCCAGCACCCGGTTCCGCTCCGTCACGTCGATGACAGAGATCAGGACATGGCCCAAGGCTTCGCGGCCCCCCGGTACGGCGGCGAACCGCAGCGACACGTCCAGTTGCTTTCCTGTCAAAGCCCGGTTGACCGCTTCGAAGGAAGGGGTTCTTCCGGCCTGCAGTTCCAGATGCGCCTTGATGGTGGCCGGGAATGCCTCGAAGGGCAGAATCTGCTCCAGGTTCCCAAGCAGGTCGTCGGCGCTCTCGGCCTCGTACAGGTCGATGGTGGCTTGGTTGACATCCAGGACGCGGACGGCGGCGGCACAGCGGCGGGCGTCCTCCGGGTGATCCTCAAACCAGGCGACCAGGTCCTGCACGCCCTTTGCCTGCAAATCGTCGAGGAGGGCCTGGACACCTGACAGGTCTTCCAGCCAGAGCGACACCGGACTGTTCTCAAAGAGGCTCCGGTATCGGGCCTCGCTCTGGCGGAGCGCGTCCTCGGTGCGACGGCGCTCCGTGATGTCGATCGTGACCTCGACCGCGCCGACCACCTTTCCCTCGGGGTCGCGTACCGGGGAGCCGTGGATCTCCCAGATGCGGCCGCCGGGGCTCGTAACCTCCCCTTTCTTCGGTTCGCCTGTCGCGAGGGCCGCCTGGACGGGGCAGTTCGGACATACCGTGTCTCGGCCGTGCCAGACCTCGTAGCACATGCGGCCAACGAGGTCCGTGGTCTCCATGCCGACCGACTCCGCGGCGGCCCGGTTCGCCCATAGCACGCGCAGGTCCGGGGCATGATAGAGCACCAGTTCCGAAACGCTGCTCAGGACGAGCGCCTTCTCTTCGGCGGCCCGCCGCAGCGCCTCTTCGGCCTGCCGCTGGGCCGTGATGTCCCGCGAGATGCCGACGACCGACGTGACCTGCCCCGTCTGACCGCGCACCGGCACCAGGCTCGTGTGAAACCACCGGACGCCATCCCGCACGGGCACGGGGGAGACCTGGTTCAGCATCGGCCGCCCCGTGGCCGCCACCTCCTGGATGGCCTGGAGTTGCTTGGCCGCCACCTCGTCCGGGAACAGGTCCCGCATGTGCTTGCCACGCGCCGACTCCGGGGTGTGCCCGACCGCCCGAGCCGCCGCCGGATTGAGCGAGACCACGTGCCCCTCGGGGGTGAACTGGAAGATCGGGTCGTTGGCGGCCTCGATCAAGCTGCGGTATCGGGCCTCGGACTCGCGAAGCCGCTGGCGCGCATCTTCGGAGTCCGTCACGTCTCGGATCAGCACCGCGGCGTGGTTGCCGCCGGCCAAAACCGCCCCGGTGATCTGGAGACGCACGGGCGTGGGGCCGGCCTCCGGGTGGAGGTAGGTGACCTCGACGCCGGCGTCGATGCGGCCGGTCTCGACCAACTCGTCGCGCAGGGCCTCCAGGGCCGCCCGGTCCGGCGGTTCGACCATGTCGAAGAGGCTCGTGCCGAGAAGGACCTCGCGCGGCCGGTGGAAGCCGGTCACGCCGGCCGGGTTGGCGTCGACGATGGCGGCGTCGGCCGTCCGGACGATCACAAGCTCATCGCGGACCGCGTCGAAGAGGCGCCGGAAGTCGGTCTGAATCCGCGCCAAGCCCTCGGCGCCACGCCAACCGGCCGGCGCGTCCTGCGCGTCGTCGTGCGTCGTCATGGGCCTTGCGGCACACCACGGGTGCGCCGCCTCGGGTCCGGGCGAAGGTGCGGTACCGGTCGCCGCCGGCACCGAGGGGTTCGGAAACGGCCCCGGCGGCTACTCGTAGCCGAACAGGACCTCCGTCAGACGCTGGTCGATCCGCTCGTAGAGCAGCTTCCGCTTGGCCAGCGTGTCGGGGTTCAGCTTGGCCTGGCGCAGCTTCTCGGCGGCCTGCGGCGAGTACTCGGACAGGAGCGTGTTGTAGGTCGCGCCCGGGGCGTTCTGGAGCTCTTCCAGCATCTCGCAGAGTTGGGCGTCGGCGTCCACTTCCTTCGCCTTTATCTCGCACGCCTTGTACGCCCGCATACACCGGTCCACGAAGTCCCAGGGGTCGGCCTCGGTCCGGTACGGATGGGCGTCGAACGTCTTCGTGCCGCTGTAGCCGTAGTTCAGCAGCAGCCGCGCCACCAGCACCGCTTCCTTCGGGTTGTCCGAGGCATAACTCATGTCCTGGTCGTACCGGACGGGTTTCTGGCCGTTCAGGTGGATGTCCACCAGCTTCCCGGCCTCCAGGCACTGGGCGAACTCGTGGAGCGGGTTCAGGCCCGCCATCTTGATGTGGGCCGTCTCCGGGTTCACGCCCACCATCTCCGGGTGGTCCAGCGTCTCGATGAACGCCAGGGCGTGGCCGGCGGTGGCGAGGTAGGTGTCGGAGCGCGGCTCATTGGGCTTCGGCTCGATGGAGAAAACGAGCGGGTAGCCCTGATCCAGCACGTACTCCGAGAGGAAGTTGATGCAGTCGCGGAACCGCTTGAGGGCCTCGACAGGGTCCTTGCCGACGTCGACGTCGGCCCCCTCGCGGCCGCCCCAGAAGATGTAGACCTCGGCACCCAGTTCGGCCGCGGCGTCCAGGTTCGCCATCACCTTCTGGACGGCGTACGCACGGACGCGCGGGTCGTGGCTTGTGAAGGCCCCGTCCTTGAAGACGGGATGCGTAAACAGGTTCGTGGTGGCGGCGGTGCACTTGATGCCGGTGTCCTTCATGGCCTTCTTGACGTCGCGGAGGACGCGGCCCTTCTTCTGGGGGCTCGCCCCGACCGGCCACAGGTCGTCGTCGTGGTACTCGAAGCCATAGACCTCGCGCTTGCCGAGGCCCTTGACCGCCTCGACGCCCGTCATCGACGGCCGCGTATCGACCCCGAACGGGTCGGAGCCGGCGTTCATTACGCACCAGACGCCGAACGCGAACTTGTCCGACCGCTTGACCTTGATCTTCTGCGACTTTGCCTTGGCCATGGACCTGCCTCCGTTTCGTTGGGTTGGGCGTGCGACGCGATACTAGCCGCCCGCACGGGGTCCTTCAACGGTAAATCGGCCTCGCCGGCCCGGCGTCACGGAGCAGCGGCCTACGCGTAGCCCCGTTCCCATCCGTCGCGCGGCGGGCGGGCCAGATGGTCGGAGGCCTTGGCGCCGGAGGCGGTGCCCGTGCGGAAATCGTACGCGAACGGCTCGCCCGCCAGGCACGCCACGTTCCCCAAGTGGATGATCTCCGTCAGCCGCGCCGCGTAGGTGAAGTGCGAGGAAGGCGGCAGGCCGTCGGGGGCCTTGCAGGCCCGGATGAAGTCACCCCCGTGGCCGCCCTGGACCCGCGGGATCGTGATCGGCGGTACCTCGGTCTCGCGGTGCTGCGACTCCGGGATGATCCGGAAGCCGCCCGCGTGGCTGCCCGTCTGGGCAACGGCCTTCGAGCCATAGTAGTACGCCCCCTGCGACTGGAGCTTCCGGTTCTCCTCCAGCGCCTCGGGGCGCGGCGGCATGAGGCCGCCGTGGTACCACGTGACCGTGACCGGCGGCATCGCGCCGCGGGCCGGGAACCGCCAGATGATCTTGGCGCGGGGCGGAAATCCCTCCTTGGTGGGCTTGCCCTCGGGGGCCTCGACCTCGCAGGTCTCAGCCTCGTCCAGTTTCAGCGCCCAGACGGCCGCGTCCAGCGTGTGGCACCCCATATCGCCCAACGACCCCGTGCCGAAGTCCAGCCACCCGCGCCACGAGAACGGGTGCAGGCCCCCGTGGTAGGCGCGGAACGGGGCGGGGCCAACCCAGGCCTGCCAGTCCATGCCCGCCGGCGGGTCGGACGGGTCCGGCCGACCCTTGGCCGAGAAGTTCCGGTTCGAGACGGCGTCGACGCGCGTGACGTCGCCCAGGCGGCCCGCCCAGACGTACTCGCACAGGCGGCGGATGGACTCGCTGGAGTGCCCCTGGTTGCCCATCTGCGTCGGGGCCTTGTACGTGGCCGCCAACTGCCGAAGAATCCGCGCCTCCTGCACATTGTGCGTCAGCGGCTTCTCGCAGTAGACGCCCGCGCCGGCGGCCATCGCCCGGACCGTCGCGGGGAAGTGCGTGTGGTCGGGCGTGCCGATCCAGACAGCGTCGAGCTTCGGATGGGCGTCGAAGAGCTTCCGGAAGTCGGTGTAGATCTGCGCCCCCGGCGCCTCCTTCCGCACCTTGTCGATCATCTTCTTGCCGCGGCCCTTCAGGTCGACCTCCGCGACAGCGATGCAGTTCTGGCCCAGGGCCGTCCCCACGCCGCCCGCGGCCTGACCTCCGGCGCCGATGGCGGCCATATCGAGCTTCTCGTTGGCGGCAAAGGTGCGGGCGACGCCGGGCGCGACCAGCAGGAACGTGCCGGCGGCGGCCCCGGCTTTCAGGAAACGGCGGCGCGAGATGCGGCGGCTCATGGATCGGTCCTCCCCGGGAATCCCTATCGGGTGGAACCGCCCCGGGGGCCGAAGCTACCCCCGCTTCCGCGGCGATTGCGTCCGTTTCTTCGTATCCCGGAGGGTGACCGTCCGGTTGAGCACGGGCCGCTCGTCGGTCGAATCGCGGTCGACGCAGAAGTACCCGAGCCGCTCGAACTGGACGCGCGTGCCAGGGGCCGCCCCGCGGAGGCTCGGTTCCACCTTGGCGTCTTGGACGACGGTCAGCGAGTCCGGATTCAGCCCGGCCTTCCAGTCCTCGCCCTCCGCGACGTCCATGGGATCTTCCTTCGTGAAGAGCGGTTCCAGGAGCCGCGCCTCGGCCTCCACCGCGTGGGCCGCCGACACCCAGTGCAGGGTGGCTTTGACCTTCCGCCCGTCAGGCGCGTCGCCGCCGCGCGTGGCCGGGTCGTACGTGCAGTGGACCTCCGTCACGTTCCCGTCGGCATCCTTGACGACGTCGATGCAGGTGACGAAGTAGGCGTAGCGGAGGCGGACCTCGCGGCCGGGGCTGAGGCGGTAGAACTTCTTCGGCGGGTCCTCCATGAAGTCGTCGCGCTCGATCCAGAGTTCCCGGCCGAACGGCACTTGGCGGGTCCCGGCGGCCTCGTCCTCGGGGTTGTTGACGGCCTTGAGCGTCTCGTCCTCGCCCTCGGGGTAGTTCGTGATCACGAGCTTGAGGGGGTCGAGCACGCCCATCACCCGCGGGGCGACCCGGTTCAGGTGCTGCCTTTGGAAGTGCTCCACCAAGGCCAGCTCGAACGTCGCGGGATACTTGCTCAGGCCCGTGTGCAGGGCGAAGTCGCGTATCGCCTCCGGGGCGTACCCGCGCCGCCTGAGGCCGCGCAGCGTCGGCAGCCGCGGGTCGTCCCAGTCGCTGATCAGGCCGGCCTCGATGAGCTCCCGGAAGAGCCTCTTGCTCATCACCGTATGCGTCAGGTTGTAGCGGGCGAACTCGATCTGCCGCGGGTGCGGAATCGGGGCGTCCCGGCCTTCGTTGATGGCGTCGATGAACCAGTCGTAGAGCGGCCGGTGGTTCTCGAACTCGATCGAGCACAGGGAGTGGGTCACGCCCTCGATGGCGTCCTCCAGGCCGTGGGCCCAGTCGTACATCGGGTAGATGCACCACTGGTCGCCGCGGTGGGGGTGCGTCGCGTGCAGGATCCGGTACATGACGGGGTCCCGCAGGTTGAGGTTCGGCGAGGCCGGGTCGATCTTGGCCCGGAGGGTGCGGCTGCCGTCGGCGAACGCCCCCTGCCGCATCCGCTCGAACAGGTCCAGGTTCTCCTCGACCGGCCGGTCGCGGTAGGGGCTGGGCCGCCCGGGCTCGGTCAGGGTGCCGCGGTACGCCCGGATCTCCTCGGCCGAGAGGTCGCAGACGAAGGCTTTGCCCTTCCGGATGAGATCGACGGCCCACTGGAGCATCTGCTCGAAGTAGTCGGAGGCGAAGGTCAGGCGGTCGCCCCAGTCGCAGCCGAGCCAGGCGATGTCTTCGATGATGGCGTCGACGTACTCCTGCTCTTCCTTGAGGGGGTTGGTGTCGTCAAACCGCAGGAAGAACCGGCCGCCGAACTCCCGGGCGATGCCGTAGTTGGTCCATACGGCCTTGGCGTGGCCGATGTGGAGGTAGCCGTTCGGCTCCGGGGGGAAGCGGGTAACGACTTCCTGGACGCGGCCGGTGTCGAGGTCGGCGCGGATGGCGTCGCGGATGAAGTCGGAGCGGGCGGCGTCCGTCGCCGAGGCGTCGTCAGTCATGGCCGGTTCCTTGCAGGGGCCTCCGTGCGGGTGAACGTGCGTGGCCGCGTTCAGGGCGCCCAGTGTATCGGCTCGCGGGCCGCAACGCAAATGCGGCCCTTTCGGCGGGCTTTGCCCGGCACCCCGCCGCGGTACGCCCGATTAACCCTTGGGCCGCTGCCGGAGACCGCTGTCATGCACCGCCCTGCTGCCAGGCTCTTCCTGGCGCTACTGACCGCCGTCGCTTCGGGCGCGTCGGCCGCGGCCGGGGGTGCGGACCGGGTGGCCCAGCTCCGCTCCGAGGACCTGGCGACCCGCCTGGAAGCCGCCAATGCTCTCGGCGCGCTGGGTCCGCAGGCCGCCGACGCGGCCAGGCCGCTTGCCGACCTGCTCTCAGACCCGTACTGGGACGTGCGGATGGCGGCGGCGGAGGCGTTGGCGGCCGTGGGCCGTCCGGCGGTGCCCGCGCTCGTCCGCAAGCTGCAGGGCGACGACTACTGGGCCACCACCTGGGCCGCCCGGGCTCTTGGCCGCATGGGGGGGCGCGCGCCCGAGGCCATTCCGGCCCTGGTCGAGCTGCTCTCGGACCCGTCCCGCGACATTCGTGCGGCGGCGATGCAGGCCCTGGAGCGGATCGGCCACCTGGATGCCGTTGCCGACGCCGTGGCCAAGGCGCGGAACGACGAGGACCGCCGCGTCCGCCGGGCCGCCATGTTCGCCCTCTGGACGTGCGGGAAAGCGGGTTTGCCGCACCTCGTGCGCGAATTGCAGGCCCTGCCGGAGGCCGGCCACGGGGCCCAGCGCCTGGCCGTCGAAAGCGCCAGGGCGGCCGGGCCGGACCGCGCGGTGCCGCTGCTTGTGGCAGCGCTGGATGTGCGGGCCAAGTCCTGCCGCCGCTGGGCCCTGGAGATTCTGGAGTGGCTCGGGGCGTCGGCGCTACCGGCGGTGCCGGCGGTGGTCGCCATCATCGAGAGCGACCCGTCGGACGCGTCGCGCGTGGGGGCGATGGAGGCCTTGGTGGCCATCGCGCCGCCGGAGGAGGCCCTGCCGCGGGTCATCCGAGGGCTGGCCGACCCGAACGCGTCCGTGGCCGCCGAGAGCGGCGCGGCCCTGAGGCGGCTGGGAAAGCGGGCCGTGCCCGCCCTGGTCGAGGCCTTGGGCGATCCCCGGCGCCAGGTGCAGGCCAAGGCCGTCGCCACCCTGGCGGAGATGGGGCCCGCGGCCACGCCCGCCGTGCCCGCTCTGGAGAAGCTGGCGGCCGGGGGCGACTTCGTTCTTGCCATGGCCGCCCGGGAGGCCCTGAAGCAAGTGGCGCCAAGCCGGGCGTCCGGCCCGTAAAAGGAACTGCGGCCCTCACGCGCTCTCGCGCATCGGCTTCGCCTCGGCCAGCAGGTCCGCTTCGCCGCGCACCACCTCACCCGTCACGGTGTACCGGTGCCCCTTCGGCCGGTTGGGCAGTTCGAACATCGGGTCCAGCATCAGGGTCTCGACGATGGCCCGCAGGGCCCGGGCCCCGGTGTTCCGGGTCATCGCCTGGCGGGCGATCTCCTGGAGCCCGTCGTCGGTGATCACCAGCTCGGCCTCTTCCATGGCAAACAGCTTCTGATACTGGCGGACGAGGGCATTCTTGGGCTCGGTGAGGATGCGGCAGAGGGCCTCTTCGTCCAGGGGCATCAGGGCACTAATCAGCGGCAGCCGCCCCACGAGCTCCGGGATGCACCCGAAGGCGATCAGGTCGTCCGGCGAGACCTGGCTCAGGACCTCCTTCTGGCGCTCCATCCGGTTGCCGCCGCGGTGCTGGCCCTCGTTGAAGCCGATCAGGCTGTGGCCGATGCGGCGGGCGATGATTTCCTCGAGGCGGTCGAACGTCCCGCCGCAGATGAACAGGATGTGCGAGGTGTCGATCTGGATGTACTGCTGCTCGGGGTGTTTGCGACCGCCCTGGGGCGGAACGTTCGCCGTGGTGCCCTCGAGCATCTTCAGCAGCGACTGCTGGACGCCCTC
>CAYNLG010000090.1:0-14178 GCA_964397995.1 uncultured Anaerolineales bacterium | reverse complement strand
CGATGGACCTGCTGTTCAGCGTTGACGGCGTGGTCGAGATTGACGAGGGCTGGGATCCCGTGCCGCCTCCGGGCGGTCCGAGCGGGAAGCCCTCGGTGACGCTGCAGCCGGCGATGGGGACGCTGACGAACAAGCCGGCGTACCAGAACCCGGGGGCGCGGTCGGGTCTGTCGAACTACTTCGTGTCGAGTCCGCTCGAGGCGGGGTGGGACAACTACGAGGCGGACCACGTGAAGTTCGGCAACGCGTTGCACACGGGCCCGGTGTGGCTGGTTCAGGGGACGCTGACGGCGGTGGCCGAAGGCGTGGTGACGCTGAGCAGCCAGATCAAGGACGGGCTGAACGTGTACAAGATGAACGACGACGGCCTGTACCAGGGTCCGGCGGATCAGTACGTGCTGAACCCTGCGGACGTGCAGGTGATCCCGGAGCCGGCGACGCTGGCCCTGCTGGGCCTGGGCCTGGTCGGCCTGATCCGTCGGCGGTAGAACGACGTCGACGCGAAAACGGACGTTCCAAGGGCGGTTCCTCCGGAACCGCCCTTTCTCTTTCCGGGTTCCACGGGGTACTCACAGCGGCTTGACACGTGGGCGCCGGGCCGGTAGGCTTCCCGTGCTGTACTGACCGCTGTCGCCCGGGGTGGGGCAACAGGGGGCCCGAACCAGCCGCGCAGTGTGGGGGCGCGGCTTTCTTTGCAGAGGGCAGGGGTGGCTGAGACCCAGGACGCTGCCGTCCACGAAGCGGCCGACGCGCGGGGCCATGGCGCGGACTCGGAGACCGTCGCCCCGGAGCGGGCCTCGGTGTGGGGCGCGGCCGCGACGATTCTCTTCGGCCTGGTTCTTCTGGTCCTGCTCGTGCCCCTGGTGATGCTGGTCGACTACGGGGCGTACATGAGCCTCTTCGAGATGGGGGCGCCGCCGGCGGGGGCCTTCGGCGTCCTGTTCGGCCTTCTGCTCGCCAACGTGGTCGTCTTCGTCTTCGGGCGTACGCGCCTCTTCCGCCGGTGGCAACTCGTCGTCGTGTACGTGATGCTCATGACGGGCTTGCCCGTGGTGAACCTGGGCCTGGTGCAGCCGGTCCTGACGAACCTGACGAACGTGGCTTCGGAGTACGTGAACCGGGACGTTCCGAGCGTGGCGCCGGCGTACGCGGTTCAGGACCCGGCGTACTATCCGAAGGTGCCGCTTCAGGGGGAGATGAGCGCGGTCGAGAAGGCGGCCCGCGTGGAGCCGCTGAAGCGGTTCTGGTCGGGCGTGGGCTTGGGCCTGGCCGAGCAGTTTCAACTCCGTGACAAGACCTTCGCCGAGAAGCTCCAGTTCGCGTGGGGGAAGATCCCGTGGGGGGTGTGGCGCGGCCCCCTGCTGAACTGGGGGGCATTCATCGTCCTGCTGTTCGTGGCCATCCTGTTCCTGGTGGAGATCCTGCGCCAGCAATGGGTCGAGCGCGAGAACTTGGCGTTCCCGCTGGCGGTCCTGCCGGCCGCCCTGATTGACGAGGCCCGACAGGGACGCGTTCGGCATCCGTTGCTTGGGAACTGGATCTTCTGGCTCGGGGCCGTGGTGTCGGTCCTGCTGCTGGCGCTCAGCGGGCTGCGCCACTACAGTATCGGCGATATCGCGCGAGGCGAACTGTACCTCTCCTTCAAAGTCCTCTTCAACAAGGCCCCCTGGGATGCCATCCAGAACAACGTGCTGGTGTTCAGCCCCCTGCTGATCGGCGTCGGGTACCTGATGCATCTGGAGATCACGCGGTCGGTGTGGATCTTCTTCTTCCTCGGGGCGGTCTTCCAGTTGCTGGCGGCGAACGCCGGGTGGAACGTCGTGGACACGCCCCCGGAGCCGCTGGACTGGCAGATCCCCGGCTACCCGTTCCCCCGGGACCAGGCGATCGGGGCCATGGCGGCCCTGTCGGTGTTCCTGCTGTGGCGAAGCCGCGAAGGGTTGGTCGGCCTGCTGAAGGCGCCGTTCGGCGGCGGTGGGGGCGCGGGGGGCGGCGAGGGGGCGGGCCTCATGCCCCGGCGCCTGGCCGCGTGGGGCTTCCTGGCCTGCTTCGTGGGGCTGGTGCTGATGATGGTGCGGCTGTGCACGGCGCCGGAGGGGGCTCCGGGCGAACCGATGGGTCTGCCGGGTGTGGCCCTGATCGTCGGCTACCTGGTGCTCTTCTTCCTGATGGTGGTGGCCTTTGCGCGGCTTCGGGCGGAAGCGGGGGTGCCGAACAACTTCCTCGTGCCGTCCCTGATCCGCGTGCCGCGCGTCTGGGGCGGTCCTTCCGTCTGGGGCTGGCGAACAAACAATCTGGTCAACAACCACTTCGGGTGGATGGCCTTGTCGTCGCTGCCGGCGATGGCGCCGCTGCAGCTCGAGGGGCTGGAGGTGGCCCGCCGTCACGGCCCGCGGCCGCGCACCCTTGGCATCGCCGTGGTGGCGGCGTTTGTCGTGGCGCTCGTGGTGGGGGGTATCGGTTTTCTGTGGATGGCCTACACGCAGGGCGAGGGGTACACGGGGAAGAACATCTCGTACGGGACCATGCCGTTGTGGGTCTTCTATCGGACACGCGGCAAGGCCCTGGAGATCGGGTACTTCCATTCGGCCCATGCCATCGCGGCCCTGGTGGGATTGGGCATCATGGTGGCGCTGCTGCTGGCCCGGGCCAAGTGGTTGCGTTTCCCGCTGCATCCGCTCGGGTACCTGATCTGGTGCGTGGCGCCCGCGCACGCGGCCCTGATGCAGAGCAATACGGTCAAGTACGTGCATCTGCTCTGGGGCCCGTTCCTGGTGGCATGGTTCGTGAAGCGGACGGTGATCCGCTACGGTGGCATGAAGCTGTATCACAAGCTGTTGCCGCTCTTCCTGGGCATGATCTTCGGCCAGTTGCTGATGATCGTCTTCTGGACCGGCCATCACGCGTACACGCTGGTGTGCCACGGCGGCGGCCTTCTGGACCCGATGCTGGACCTGGACCAGCCCGTGTACGTGCCGGAGGTGTATTGACGTGAGGCGGGTGCTCGCCATCGCGGGGACGGTCCTGACGGCCGCGGCCGCAATGCTGTCGGCGTCGGCTGCTTGTGCGGCCGATGTGCCGTCTGTCGACCGCCAGGCCGAGCGCGCGTTCGCGGAAACGGCCCTGCGCGTGCTCGATGCTCCCGACACGTACGCCTACGGTTCGGCCCCCGAGGCGGAGGCGTGGCTGGAGACGTTACTCGTCGGGGCCGCCGAGACGCGGGCCGAGGTCATCCGTGACCGCCGCAGTGCGGTCATTGCGGGCCTCCGCATCCCGGAGGGTCAGGAAGAGGCATTCCAGGAACTCATCGACGAGCAGACCAAGGGCCTGAACGCGCGGCTGGAACTTGTGTATGAGCCGGTCCTGCAGGCGGATGCCTTGGCATCCCGCTTGGCGGCGCTGTACCCCGCGCCGGACAAACGGGTTCGGCCCGACGATCTGACGCTGGTCTGGTTGCGGCGTCGGGTTCTGGAGTTCGTCCGGCTGCACGCGCTGGCCGAGGACCCCCATCTGTCCCGGGACGCCGTCGAGGGCGACGTCCGCGCCATCTTCGACCTTGGGCCGCGCACCGTGGGTCACGCCGGTCATGCCCGTATCCACGAGTACGTCAAGCGTCGCATGGACGAGGCCGGCCTCCGTGACGTCCGGCTGGATACGTTCCGGCGCGCCGCCCCGGTGGACCAGGGGGCGACGGTCTACCTGGCGCCGCCGGACGGTGAGGCGCATCCGCTGTACGCGATCTGGCCGAACCAAGCGGCCCCGACCATGTTGCCGGCGGGGGGTATCGAAGGCCCTCTCGTCTACGCGGGGGGCGGAAGCCTGACCGAGGCCAACGGGCTCGACACCGAGGGGGCCATCGTCCTGCTCGACTTCGCCTCGTCGGCAAACTGGCAGTGGATGGCCATGCTTGGGGCGCGCGCCGTCATCTTCCTGCACGGGCCGGGCATGGTCCGCCGTGAGGCGGCGGCCAAGTTCGTCAACCTGCCCGTGACGTTTCCGCGGTTCTATGCCGACGCGACGCTCTCGCGGCGGCTGCGCGAGTTGGCTGAGCGGGGCGCGAGTGTTCGCATGACCGGGACGACGCGCTGGGGGAACGCCCCGTGCGCCAACGTCCTTGGCACCCTCCATGCGACCGTCATCGAGGATCTGCACGCGGCCGTGAGGCGCGGCTTGGGCGCCCTGGAAGGCACGTTGCCTGAGGCGGTGCGCGAGGCGATCGGCGAAGCGGTGGACCCGGCGGCGCTGATGGATGCACCTCTCGAGACATGGCCGACGCCGCTCGTCGAGCATCTGCTGGTGGCCCACCTCCGGGGGGCCGGGAATCCTGAGGACTATGCGTCACGGCTGGCGGAGACGTTGCGCCGAGTGCACGTGGCCCGGCAAGCGCTGATGGTGACGGCGCCGATCGACTCGATGTGCACGGCGCCGGCGGCACCGCACGGAGCCGACCAGTCGGCGGCGTTGGTGGGCATGCTGGCGGCGGCCGGGCACCTGGGTGGTGCCAACCGGTTGCCCCGCGACCGCACCGTCATCTTTTCAGGCATCGACAGCCAGTTCCAGTCTCTCTATGGCATGCGAAGCCTGGGGCGCATCCTGCGGTTCGGGGCCGCGTACTTCCGCGGCTCGGAGAAGGTGTTGCGGTTCCGGCAGGAGGCGGAGCGGTTGGAGCGGACGGTGGCGTCGGCCGAACAGATGCTCCAGATCGCCCGGACGTGGCGCGACCACAGCCTCGGGTCCGCCCCCAAGGTGGAGGCGACCCTTGACGGCTTGCTGCATAACTGGGTCGATTATCGCCGGGTCTTCGTGGTCAGGCAAATCCGTGGTGAATCGGATGCCGAGGAGGCGACGACGGAGCAGGGCGCGCTGCGTCTGCGGTTGGCCTATTACAAGATGGCCGGCAAGCTGGGCATGCGGGACCTGTTGGCCGCCGCGGAACGGGTCGAAGCCGAGATGCCGCCCGACCGGCCCGCGGTCCTGCGGCCGCTGGCTGCGGCCCCGGACGAGATGGCGCGTGTGGCCGAGGCGATCGAAGCCGTCAACACGGCTGAGGAGTTGGCGGCCCTGCCCGCACCGACCATACGGGCTCTCCGCGCGGCCTTGGGTGACGAGGCGATCACGGCCACGGAGATCGACGCCCGGCTGGTCAAGCGGCTCGAGACGGCCCGAGACCGCCTGGATGCCGCACGCGAGGACGAGAAGCTGGCTGTGTGGTTGACGGGCTACGGAGACCGGGACAAGGTGGCGGCGCTGGTGGACCAGTTGACCGCCGCCGCCTCGGCCGGCAAGGCGTCCGCCGAAGTCGTGGCGACGGCCGAGGCACGACTGGCCCGTCTCGTCCGTGAGGAACGGTACGCCATTCCTGTGGCCTACGGGCTGGACTTGGCCAGCCACAGCCAAGCCGTGACGTTCGGCGAGGGTACTGCGGCCGTGCCGCGTAAAGGCCTTCCCGGCCAGTTCACTTGGACGGTGACGCGGAACCTGAGTCAGCGGCTTGCCGAGAGCGGCCGGCTCATCAACCGCGTCCTCGACCTCGCGTCGGAGCCGGTCTTTGTGGATACGCTGTCGTTCGACGTGGAACGGAAGTACACCCGGTCGCCGGAGACGGCGCCGTGTTCGATGTTCGCGCTGGCCGACGTGACGCCCTACGCCTTGGTGTCGACCGAGGACCCGAAGTACGTATGGAACACGCCGGCGGACGTGCCGTCGGCGATGGACTTCGAAAGCCTGACGATCCAGGTGAAGGCGGCGGCGGCGGTGTTGGCGGAGATTCTGGCCGACAGCGCGCTGGTCGTTGCGAGCAGCAACATCCGCACGGAGGTCAGTTCCGTGCACGGGCGGGTCGTCAAGTTCGACGTTCGCGCCGGGCCGCTTCCGAACATGCCCGTCGAGGGGGCCTTGGTCTGGTACACCCGCGGCGGTGGCAAGGACCGTGGCGGGAAGGGCGACCGGGAGTGCGGCGGGATTCTCAGCCACTTGGCCGTACTGGCCGACGCCGATGGCCAGCACCGGCTCCCCTTTGAGCAGAGCAAGAAGACAAGCGGTGGGACCGGTACGCCGTATGTCTGGGCGTACGACTTCGACTACGAGCAGGGCGTCATCGACCTGGCCCTCGATCGGGGCGAGTCCCAGACCGTGACCACCGACAACCGGCTCAAGCTGAAGGGGGGTCCCGAAGCCAAGGATCTGCTGGTCTTCGATGCTGCGTCGGCGGTCCTCTTCGACCCGGTGGACCCGCGCTACCTGCGGGACCTGCAGCAAATCTACATCCTGGACGGCAAGGGCAAGTCGCAGCCCCGTCACTTCTCGTCCCTCAGCATCGAACAGACCAGGGGACTGGAGGGGGAGAAGGACACCGACGCCAACTGCGCGGTCGTCTTCGTGCCGCCGCAGCTGCGCGTCCAGGTGCTGATGGGCCACAAGAACCTGGACCCGCGGCGGCTGGTGCTGCTGGGCGTCGACCAGACCCATCCCACGGGCTACGGCTACCCCGTGGGTATCGGCCGGCTCATCGAGCGGACCCCGTACCGCGTGGCCCGCGATATCATCGGCCTCAACCGCTACCGCCTGGAGAAGCTGAGCAAGGCGGGCATCCGCAGCACGAAACTCGATGACCTTGTGGCGCGGGCGGCGAAGCACCTGGAGCGGTCCGAAGCCGCGTACGAGGGCAAGCGATACGACGACCACGTCCGCAGCGCCAACGCCGCCTGGGGGTTTGCTGTCCGGGCCTATCCGGAGGTCTCCCAGACGGCCAACGACGCGGTCTTCGGCGTGGTGTTCTTCCTGGCCTTGCTGCTCCCGTTCGCCTACTTCATGGAGCGGCTTACGTTCGGGTTTAAGACGGCCGTGTCGCGCATCTTCGGGATGTCGATCTGGTTCCTCGTCATCTTCCTCATCCTCTTCTGGGTTCACCCGGCGTTCCAGATCTCGCTGACCCCGCTGATGATCCTCCTGGCGTTTCTGCTGCTGGTCCTGGCGTCCGTCGTGCTGGTGCTGGTGTCGGCCCGGTTCGGCGAGCAGGTCAAGAAGTGGCGGCACCAGGCCGGCGGGATCCACTCGGCCGACGTCAGCCGCCTGTCCACCACGGCCGTGGCGTTCAACCTTGGCATCGCGAATCTTGGCAAGCGCAAGAGCCGGACCGTCCTGACGGTGGTCACGCTCATCCTCTTGGCGTTCAGCGTCATCTCGTTCACGTCGATCCAGCAGGCGGCCGACCACATCCCGATTGAGCTCGGGTCGGGCGCTCCTTACGGAGGACTGCTGTTCCGCATGCCGCACTGGAAGGACATGCCGGAGTCGATCCGCCAGTCGCTCCAGATCGAGTTCGCGGGCCGGCAGACCCTGGCGCTGCGAGGCTGGGTGATGCAGGCTGAGGGGGGGTGGGGAGCGTGGGGTCGACACAGCAACGAGATTGCCCTGGTGCGAACAGACCAGCCGGACAAGGAGGTCATCGTCAAGTGTCTGGCGGGCTTCGAGGCCGCCGAGAAGGACCTGACGGGTATTGACCAGACCCTTACGGCTGGCCGTTGGATCCGGCCCGACGAGATGGATGTCATGCTGTTGCCGCAGAGCGTGGCCCGCGAGTTGGGGATCACGCCGGCGGACGTGGAAACGGGCAATGCCGCCATTTACCACGGCGGCCGCACCTTCCAGATCATCGGAATCTTCGATGCCGCGAAGGCCGACGCCGTCCACGATCTGAACGACGAGTCCATTGCCCCGGTTGATTACTTGGCCTCTGGCTCCGAAGGGGGGTCCGAGACCTCATCGCTTCTGGCGGCCGAGTCCGAGGTAGGCTTGGAGCAACCGTTTGAGCACATGACGTTCGCCAACACGGCGATCATTCCTCAGGCCGTGGTCGGCCAGATGGCGAACGGTCACTACAAGTCGGTGGCCGTCGGCTTCACGACAGACGACCCGGACGAACAACGGGCCTTCGTCGAGGACCTGATGAGCCGCTTGGCCGTCAACGTCTACGCGGGCGTCGGCGACCAGCGGTACCTGATCCGCAGCGTGGGCCTCAAGACCGTGACGCCGGACTGGACGCTCGTGGCCCCGATCATCCTGGCCGTCCTGATCATCCTGAACACGATGCTCGGCACCGTCGAGGAGCGGAAGGGCGAGATCGGCATGCTGGGCGCCGTCGGCCTCGCGCCGCGGCACGTCGCGATGCTCTTCTTCACCGAGGCCAGCGTCTATGCCAACGCCGGCGTGGTCGTGGGCTACCTGGCCGGCCAGGTCATGGCCAAGTTCGTCGTCTCGTTCGGCTGGTTCGAGGACCTGTCGCTGAACTACTCGTCGCTGGCGGCCCTGTTCACGGCCGTGCTGGTGGCCGTCATCGTTCTGGCGGCGACTGTGTATCCGGCCCGCAAGGCCGCCGCGCTCGCGACGCCGTCCGGGGCGGCCCACTGGGCGATGCCCGCACCGCGGAACGGACGGCGCCTGCTGCTGGAGCTGCCCTTCACGCTGACACGCGGCAACGCGATCGGCATGGCCATGTTCCTGGACGAGTACTTCGACTCGCACAGCGACCCCACGAGCCCCGATTTCTGCACCCAGGGGCTGCGGACGCGCTCCAAGGTCGTTGAGGGCCGCGCCACCCTCATCCTCCAGATGATCGTCTTCCCCGCGCCGTACGACCTCGGCGTCAGCCAACGCTGCCGCGTCATCGTCTATCCGACGTCCCAGGCGGGCGTTTATGGCGTGCGGTTCAGCCTGCGGCGTCTCTCCAGCGACGAGAGCTCGTGGATGCGGGCCAACGCGCGGTTCATGGACCTGATCCGGAAACAGTTCCTTATCTGGCGGACCATCCAGATCGAGGAGCGGCGGGAGTACATTGAGCGAGGGCTCCGGCTATTCCAGTAAGCGGCACGAAACCCGATAACCTGCCGTTGGATGACGACGGCCTCCTCCATACCGACGAGGAGCTGGAGGCATTCCAGGACGGCTTCACCCGCAAGACCATCCTGGGCGCCCTGTTCGTCGCCTTCATCATGCTGCCGGGGAACATCTACCTCGGTCTGCTCATCGGCAAGGACAACCCCGCCGCCGAGTGGGTGACGGTCATCCTGTTCCTGGAGATGGCCCGCCGCTCGTTCACGTCGCTGAGGCGGCAGGAGATCTACCTGCTCTTCTACTCCGCGTCCATCCTGACGCGGATCTACGGCGGCCTGATGCTGACCGGCGGCATCTTCGCGATGGCCATCTGGAACCAGTACAGCCGCCAGAGCCCGGTCTTCGAGCAGTTCGGCCTCTCTTCGACGGCGGTGCTGCCGGAGTGGGTCTCGCCGTCGGTCTCGGTGCTGCAGGAGCGGAACCTCCTGCACGAGGCCTGGATGCCGGCCTTCTTCGTGCTCGTGGCGAGCACCATCCTCGACCGGCTTTCCTGGCTGAGCCTGGGCTACATCATTTACCGCGTGACCGCGGACGTCGAGAAGCTGGAGTTCCCCATGGCGCCGATCGCCGCCGAGGGATCGACGGCGCTGGCCGAGAGCAGCCAGAAGAAGGAATCGTGGCGGTGGCCCATCTTCTCGGTCGGGGCCACGGCGGGCGTGGCGTTCGGCTTGTTCTACGTCGCGGTGCCGGCCATCACCGGGGCCATCTTCCCGAAACCGGTCGTTCTTCTGCCCATTCCGTGGCTTGACCTGACGAAGGCGACCGAGGGCGTCCTGCCCGCGGCTTTGGTGGGCATCACGCTGGATCTCGGTCTTGTGATGTCCGGGTTCATCCTTCCGTACCGGGTCGTTATCGGCATGTTCGCAATGTCCGTCCTGGTTCACATCCTCGTCAATCCGCTGCTCCATGAGTACGGGCCGGCGATTTTCGGCAAGGAGATCCTGACCCAGTGGAAGCCGGGATACGACGCCATCGCGACCCATATGGCCAATAACCTGGACCTGTGGATGTCGGTCGGCATCGGCGGCGCGGTGGCCGTGGCCCTGATCGGCCTCTACAAGCTCTTCATCGCGAGCCGCAGCGCCGACACGCAGCGCGACTGGAGCGCGCTGTGGACACCGGACAAGGCCCGCGGGGATGTGCCCGCTTGGGTTGCCATTCTGCTCTTCGTGGGTACCGGCATCGGGTATGTCGTACTCTGCGACGGGCTCGTCAACCGCGGGTGGCTGAGCGAGAACCCGCCGAAGCCCGAAGACGCGATGTTCCCCACATGGATCTTCGCGCTCTTCGCGTTCTTCTGGACGCCGCTGAACACGTATCTGGCGGCCCACATGCAGGGCATCACGGGCCAGCAGATCGCCCTGCCGTTCATCCGGGAGGCCTCGTTCCTCCTGAGCGGGTACAAGGGGGCCGACGTCTGGTTCGCGCCGGTGCCGCTCCACAACTACGGCCGCGCCGCCCAGTTCTTCCGGGTTGTCGAGCTCACGCGCACCAAGTTCATCAGCATCATCAAGGTCGAGGCGCTCCTGACGCCGCTGCTCCTGGTCAGCGGGCTCCTCTTCTGGTGGTACATCTGGGGCCTCGGCGACATCCCCTCCGAGCGGTACCCCTACGTTCAGAAGTTCTGGCCCATGCATGCCACCATGCGGGCCCTGTGGGCGACCGCCAAGAGTGACGGTACGCGGTTCATGCTCGACGCCCTGAAGCTGGACGTGATCGGCGCCACGGCCGTCCTCGGCGTCGTCGTCTACACGGCCCTGTCGCTGTTCGGCGTTCACACGGGCTACTTCTACGGGGCCATCACCGGCATCGGCCGGTATCCACATCACACGATCGCGATCTTCGTTGGCATGCTGATTGGGAGGCTGTACTTGGCCAGGAAGATCGGCAAGGAACGCTGGCGCCGCTACACCCCGGTCATCCTCGCGGGGTTCGCGTGCGGTACGGGCCTGGTGGCCATGCTGAGTATCGCCTTCGTGTTCCTCTCGAAGGCCGTGACGCCGCTGCCGTACTAGCGGACGGAAGGACAGGATGAGTGAGGACCAGGCAACCGGGAAGACGCGCGGCGTCGGGCGCGTCGTCGTCCTGCCGATGTCGAAGGCCATTCGCATGGCCTGGCAGAACCTGCGGCTGCGCCCGGCCCGGACGGCCCTGACGGTGCTCTCCATCCTGGCCGCCGTCGGCTTCGTCCTGTTCGTGCTGGTGACGTCGCACGTGTCGGCCAAGGCCGATGTCGCTACGGCGGCCACCCTCGGCGAGGCCGCCGAACCGACCGAAGAGGAGGGCGGCGGGGGCCGGCTCATCTGGGTCGTCGCCATCAGCCTCTGTGCATGCACGGTCGGCATCGTGAACGCCATGCTGATGTCCATCACGGAACGCTACCGTGAGATCGGCACCCTCAAGTGCCTCGGAGCCCTCGACGCCTTCGTCCTGAAACTCTTCATCCTGGAGTCGGTCTTCCAGGGCTTGGTGGGTGCGGCGAGCGGTGTCGTCGTCGGCCTCCTGCTGGCCCTGGGTGCTGTGACGGTCAAGTACTGGGGCAACGTGGGTACGGCCCTCGGCGTTGCACCGTGGGCCACCCTCGGCATCGATGTCGCCATCGCCGTCGTCATCGGCATGGTGCTGGCCGTCGCCGGCGCGGCGTACCCGGCCTACGTGGCCGCACGCATGCAGCCCGTCGACGCCATGCGGGCGCGAATCTGATTCACACGACGCGCTGTCGCACGGTCGCTTCAGGCGCTGCGGCGACGCGGGGAGCAGACGCCATGGCCAAACTCGATATCGACCTCTCGGCCGAGGTCGAAAACGCCGTCATGGCCATTGGCGTCCGACGCTACTACCACATGGGCGACATCACCGTCCGCGCCCTCGACGGCATCGACCTCACGGTGCCGCGCGGCCAATACGTCGCCATCATGGGCCCCTCCGGGTCGGGCAAGACGACCCTCTTCAACTGCATCGGCGGCTTGGACCAGCCTACCGAGGGGTCGGTCTTCATCGACGAGGTCGATGTTGCCGAACTCGACGCCTTGGAACTCGCCTGGCTCCGTTGCCGCAAGATCGGGTACATCTTCCAGAGCTTCAACCTCGTGCAGGTCATGACGGCCATCGAAAACGTGACGCTGCCGATGGTCTTCGGCGGCGTGGGGTCGGACGAGGCCCTGGACCGCGGTGTCGAGATCCTCGAACGCGTCGGCTTGGGCGACCGCATCACCCACACCCCGGCCGAGCTCTCGGGCGGGCAGCAGCAGCGCGTGGCCGTGGCCCGGGCCTTTGCCAACGACCCCGCCATCATCCTTGCCGATGAGCCCACCGCCAACCTCGACCTGCATACCGGCCGCGAGATCATTGAGCTCCTGAAAGAGATGAACGAGGAACGCAATACGACGGTCATCACCGCCACGCATGACCTGAAGATGATCGACGTCTGTGACCGGATCGTCTGGATCCGCGACGGTCAGGTGGACCGTGACGAAATGCGCGAGGACATGGAGATTCGGGTCGGCGGTGTGGCCGAGTAGGACCGGCTCGCCGGCGCTCAATGCGGCCGCAGTTCCATCCCCAGCAGCGTCTCCACGAGAAGGGCCAGTGCCTGTCCGTCGGGCGGCTGGGCCACGGCCCAGTGATGGTGGCGGGCCTTGGCGATGAACGCTTCGGTGTCCGTCCGGATGAGCCAGCGCAGGCGATACCAGTCGTCGCGTTCCAGACGCAGGACCTCGATGCCTTTGCCGATGAAGAGGTCCAGGTCCAGGGCCTCGCGGCCGATCCGGCCCAGCACCACCGGGCCCAGCCTCGGGGTCGAAAGTAACATCGACTGACCCGGCCACGCGGGCGTTGTCTCGATCAACTCGTACCGGTCCTCGACCATCATCTCGAGCGGGAGCGAACCGGCCGAGCCGAAGTGGCTCGCGACGACGACGCGCTCCCGTCGGCACTGCTCAAAGTCCTCACGTTCCATGGCCCGGGTGTACGTGACGCCGTCCTCGTCGATCCGCCGCCTTGCGACGACCGTCGCGGGGACGGCATCGTAGGCGTCGCGCCAGGCCATGTAAACGTTGCTCATGGTGTTCGGGAGGCCCGTCGCGGCCCGCAGCAGCACCTGCGTCGCGAGGACCCCCACGTCGCCTTCCTCGGCGGTGAGGATCCCCTCGTTCTTCAGGATGGCGTAGGTGACGTTCGGCATGGCGCGGCCCCGGAACAGAAAGGGCTCGAACTCGCGGATGGTAAGCGCGGTTGCGCCGCACTCGGTTGCGGCCGCCTTCTCCGCAAGGTACAGCTTGGCGACCTCCACGAGGTGCGCTTCGGGCAGCGTCTGCGCGGCCGACGCCAGCACCTCGTCGCGCCACCGCGCCAACACCTCCCGCGCCTCGGCGTCCGAAACCTCGGCCGCGCGGCCCTGGAGTTCCGCGACGTCCCGCACCTCCAGGCCGCAGCCCAGCCGCGCCGCAAGCGGTGCCGCCGCCTCCTGCTCCGGCGCGACGTTCTCGCCCTGCACGTAGACGAGCAGCCTGTCAAGCTGCAGCCGTTTGCGGGCGGTGAGCGCCGCCAAGCTCGCCTCGAGAGACGTCCGCGAGTCGCTTGGCAGGAGCGGGCAACCCCACGCCTCCAGGTACGGCTTGGCCTGCGCGTCGTACGGGTGCCACATCAGCGGTCGCTTCATCACCAGGACCGGCCGCGGCATCGCCTGGAGAAGGCGGCCGAACGCCCCGATGCCGAAGGCGTCCAGGCAGATGACGGCGTCGGCGTCGAGGACTGCCTTCGCGGCCGTCGTCTCATCCGTCAGCGGGGCGCCCGCCGCGTCCGCCCATGCCTCCAGAATGGGAAGGGCGTCGCCCAGGTGGGCACGCCAATCCGTTTTCGCGGGGTGCAGTACCGCGAGCTTCATGGGGCGAGCTCCTCTTCGAGAGACGCTTCCTTGGCCAGGCGGCGGATGGCCGCTACCGTGCGGGCGTAGTCGTCGCTCGTCGGGCCGTCGCTGCCGGCCAGCAGCCACAACCGGCGCGAGTCGTCCACGGCCCCGACCGCGTGCGCGGCGAAGGCCAACGATGTGCCGAAGTGCGGGTCGGTGTTGAGGCCGATGTGGGTCGAGATGATGACCTCGGGCGGCATGGCGGCCGAGGCCTCGGCCACGGGCTGCTCGGTGGCCCCGAAGTTGAGCATCCGCAGGCCGGGGATCCCCGCCACAAGTTCGAGGTTCTGCCGGAAGTGGCCGCACGAGTGCAGCATCAGGCCGCCGAACGCCTCGGACAGCCGCGCCAGATACGGCAGGGCGAACTCGCGGTACTG
>CAYNLG010000089.1:0-14455 GCA_964397995.1 uncultured Anaerolineales bacterium | reverse complement strand
TCGACTACATCAACGCCCACGGCACCGGCACGCCCCTCGGCGACGCGGCCGAGGTCAAGGCCATCAAGACCGTCTTCGGCGACCACGCCCGCCGGCTCGCCGTCTCCAGCACCAAGAGCGCCGTCGGCCACCTGCTGGGCGCCTCCGGCGGCGTCGAGATGATCGCCACCGCCCTGGCCCTGCGCGACCAGGTCGCCCCGCCGACCATCAACCTCGAAACACCCGACCCGCGGTGCGACCTCGACCACGTGCCGCTCGAGGCCCGCGAGATGCCCATCGCCTGGGCCGCCTGCAACTCCTTCGGCTTTGGCGGCCACAACGCGTGTCTGCTGATGAAGAAGGTCTGACGCCCGTCCCCCGGCCCGTTCCTTGGCTTCGATTCCGTGGGGGGGCGCGCGGCACGGGTGCCAAGGCCGGGTCAGACGTCCCGCCGCTCCCGCGTCGGGCTCGCCGTGTCCTCCCCGGCGCCGGCGGTCGCGTCCCTCTTCTTCCTACCCGCGCGGCCCCGCCTCCGGCAGCCGATAGCGCGCCAGCCAATACAGCGCGAGCAGGCAATCGATCTGCAGCAGCTCCGGGTCCGACACCCGCCCCATCCGCCGCCGCACCTCGTCCGTGAACCACCACGCCAGGCCCAGCCGCGCGTCCCGCGCGAAGGCGTACTCGACGATCACCTCGTCGGTCAGGTGCGGGCCGATGGCGGCCCGGGTCACGTGCCGCATCAGCGCCGTCAGGCCGTCGAGCGCCGCCCGGTACGACTGGCCCTCCACCAGGCCGCGCAGCCGGACGAGTTCGCGCGCGGCCGCCTTGGCGTCGCCGCCGGGGTCGCGGAGGCCGGCGTCGGCGTCGCGGTAGAGGGCCTGCGCCGTGCGCCGCGCCCCTCGGAACAGTTCGCCCAGCTTGGCCCCCTCGCGGGTGGTCTCGCCGGCCAGGTACCGGTAGAACTCGCCAGGCCGGCCCATGAGGTTGCCGAGGGCGATGGCGAGTTGCCGGCGGAGGACCGGGTTGTCGGTCTCGTGCATGAGGGGCAGGATTTCCCAGGCGGCCTCGATGATGCCGTGGCGGGAGACGGCCTCGGCCCCGCTGACGCGGACCCGCTCGGTCCGCTTCTCGCGCAAGAGGCCCAGCAGTTGCCGCACCGAATCGCGGCCGCCGATCCGCCCGAGGGCCTGCGCCGCCGCCTCCTGCACCTCCTCGCTCGGGGCGTCCAGGGCGTCGATCAGGGCCGGCACCGCCCGCCGGTCGCCGACCTCCCCCAACGCCCGCGCCGCCGCCGGCCGGATCGTCGCGTGCGGGTCGCGGAGCCGTTCGGTCAGGGCCCCGACGGCGTCCGGCGACCCGATGCGTCCGAGGGCGCGCGCGGCCTCCTCGCGGACCTCTCCGTCCGGGTCGTCCAGCCGCTGGATCGTGTCCCGCAGCGCCAGGTCGCTGGACGAGCCCGCGAGCGTCCGCAGGGCGCTGGCCGCCCGCTCGCTCGTGGCCGCGTACGTCATCGTGCCGATGTTCATCAGCGTCCGCAGGAGCCCCGGCGTCACGAGCCGCGAGACGACGAAGCCCACGGGCTTCTCGCGGCCTTCCCGGACGCGGAGCATCAGCAGGAACACCAGGGCGCACATCGCGAGCGACGTGGCCCCGACCACGTGGAAGCTGGTCAGCGTCAGCGGCCCCCAGTCGGTCCGGACCCCGGCGACGGCGTCCTTCAGGAACCCCCCGAGTATCGGCCCCGCGGCCGCCAGCAGACCCACCGTCGTCGAGTGCCACGCGACGAACGCCGTCCGGTTCCGCTCCGGCGTCAGCGTCAGCATCAACTGCTGCACCCCCGTCATGTATCCCGGCGAGAGCACCCCCACCCCCAAGGCCATGATCGGCAGCAGGAACGTGTATGTTCCCGGCGTCATGACCATGTACAGGATCCGCATCAGGACCCAGGTGCAGCCGATGAGAATGACGGGCTTGCGGCCGAAGCGGTCCATCACCAGGCCCCAGCCCGGCGACGTCGCGATGGCCGCCAGGCCTGTCAGCACCACGCAGATGCCCAGCCACGTCTGCGGCGCCCCGATGTCCGGCCCGGTGACGTACGGCCAGATGAAGGGCGAGACCACGCCCATCGACAGGCTCCAAAGGCCCACCGTCACCGAGTAGAACCGGAACGTCCGGTTGCGGAACGGGGCGCTGAACTCCGCCCAGCCCATATGCGGCTCGTCCTCGTGCCGCGCGGGCTCCGGGATGAAGCAGTGGACCACGATGTCCAGCACGCCCACCAGCCCGCCCAGCGCGAAGACAACCGCGTAGGCGTACAGGATCGCCTCGGACGTGACCGCGTCCAGCAGCACCGTCACGCCGAAGACCCAAGCCATGTTGACCGAACGGACGATGGCGTCGCGGCGGCCGAAGAAGGAGGCCCGGATGCTCTCCGGCACGAGGTCCGCCATCCACGCCCACCACCCCGACGTGCAGACGGTCGTCAGGGCCCAGCTCACCGCCGCGCTTGCCATGATCAGGCCGACGCCGGGCTGGGCGCCCGCGCCCGCGCGGGCGGCATGGATGGCCACCCCCGCCAGCACGAAGCCGTACAGGCGGTGGAGGGCCGAGGTGATCGCCCAGAAGAGCTTGCGCTGCCGCAGGTGCCCGTAGATCAGGATGCCCAGCAGGCTCATGGGGGTGGCCAGCAGGGGGATCGCGCTCAGGAGGCCCAGCTGGCTGTCGCTGCCGCCCAGGTGGTTCCGGAAGAAGACCTGGAAGATCGCCTGCGGGGCACAGACCGCATACCACGTGCTGCCGCCGATGCCCACGGCGATGTTGAGCTGGAGGGCGCGGCGAAGGCGGCTGGGGGTGATCGGTCGGCCCGCCGTGTCGAGCGGGGCCTCCGGCGGCGCGTCCAGGGCCGCGTCCGGAACGTCGGCGTGCGTTTCGGGGCTCATGGCTCGGCCGCCAGGTCCCGTGCCAGGGCGAGGGCCTCGTCGCGCGTCGCGGCGCGGCCCTCCAGTTGGGCGTCATAGACCGCGTCCAGGATCGGCCCGAACCGCGGGCCCGGCTCGAGGCCCAGCGCGATCAGGTCGCTGCCCGTGATGAGCGGCTCAGGCCGGAGGGCCGTCTTGCCGAGCGCCCGGTACCGGGCCATGACCGCCTGGTAATCCGCGTCCGTGCCGCCGGAGGCGAGGCAGTCCGCCCGGTAGAGTTCCGCGAGGTCCAGGAACCCGTCCTTGGCGAAGAGACGCTTGAGCTTGGCCTCGCGCATCTCGCCCGCGTGCATCAGCAGCATGTGCTGGCGCACCAGCCACGCGACGTGCCGCGTCTGCAGCGTGCTGAGGCGAAGCCGCCGACAGATGCCGCGCGCCAGCCGCTCGCCCAGGTGCTGGTGCCGGTAGAAGGTCAGCTTCGGACCGCGCCACTGGCGCGTCTCGGGCTTGCCGAGATCGTGGAGCAGGGCCCCGAGGGCCAGCTCGAAGGTCGGCTCGCGCAGCGCCTGGACGCAGAGCAGCGTGTGCTTGAAGACGTCGCCTTCCGGGTGGACGGTCGGGCCCTGCTCGACGCCTTTCAGGGCCTCGACCTCCGGCAGGAGCACGGCCAGCAGCCCCAGGTCGGAGGCGAGTTCCAGCCCCCGGCGGCGCCCGTCGGGCGGGGCGGTCAGAATCCGCGCGAGCTCGTCGCGGACGCGCTCGCCGCTCACCGAGGCGATCTTGGGCGCGAGCGCCCCGACGGCCGCCGCCGTCGCCGAGTCGAGCGCGAAGCCCAACTCGGCCGCGAACCGCACCGCCCGGAGCATCCGAAGGTGGTCCTCGGCGAAGCGGTCCCGCGCCTCGCCGATCGCGCGGATGACCCGGGCCGCCAGGTCCGCGTGGCCCCCCACGAAGTCGAGCACCTCGCCGGTGGCCGGGTCCAGGAACATCCCGTTGACGGTGAAGTCGCGGCGGCGGGCGTCGTGCGCCGCGTCGGTGAACGTGACCGCGTCGGGGTGGCGGGCGTCGGCGTAGCCGCTCTCGGCCCGGAAGGTGGCCACCTCGACCTGCGCCCCGCCCTCCGTGACGATGACCACCCCGAACGCCGCGCCGACCGTCAGGGCCCTCGGGTACAGGGCCAGCACCTCCTCCGGCCGCGCGCCGGTGGCCACGTCGTAGTCCTTGGGCGTGCGGCCGAGGAGGCGGTCGCGCACGCACCCGCCGGCCAGGAGGGCCTGGTGGCCCGCCTCGCGCAGACGGCCGATGACCGCCTCGGCAAGCTGACGCTGGGTCGGCATCCCGGGCTCCGGAGCCGGTGCGGGACCGCCGCCCGCCCTCCGGCGCGCGGGGCCGGGCCCGTACCAAGCGGCGAAGCCTACCACGGCGGGGGCGAATGTAAAGCGTTTCCCCCGCCTGACCCTCCGGGCCTGTCCCGCCAGGACCTCACCCCGCGGCCGCGCTCGGCGCCGCCGGCGCTACCGGTTCGGCCACCGTCGGATGCGCCCGGGCCCGCTCCGACGACGGCCGGATCCAGTTCGCGATCAGCGGTTCCATCACACCGATCAGCAGGCACACCAGCAGGAAGTACTGCCAGAGCTCGCGCTGGGCCGTCGCCGCGAACCGCTCGACCAGCGCGTCCAGGCTCCCGGCGACATGCGTCTCGGCGGCATCAATGCGGCCGGCCAGGACCTCGTCCTCGACCTCCGCCAGGTCCGCCTCGTCGCCCACGGGGTTCGTCGCGAAGACCCCCCGCACGGCCTCCGGCCCGTCCCCCGCCTGCCACGTGTACGTCCCCAGGTGCCACGTCTTCTCGAACCGGAAGAGGGCGCGGCCCTGGCGGGCCAGCGGCTCGGTCTCCTCGGTCACCGTCTCGCCGGCGGGGCCCAGCGGCCCGGTCACGGTCACCGTCTGCGGCGCCGTCGCCACCGGCCCGAGTTCCGCCTCGTACGGCTGGCCCGGCGCGAGGCTCGAGGGCGCCCGCTCGCGCACCGCCAGGTGCACCACGCGCGCCGCCAGGGGCATGAAGAGGTTCCGCACCGGGAAGTTCGTCCACGCCGTGTTGGCCGTCGTCGTCACGAGCAGCACGTGGCCGCGCCCGAGGGCCTTGTGCAGCAGGAACGGGTCGCCGCCCTCCAGCCGCGCGAGCACCGCGTCCGCCGCCGCCGTGTCCGTCCGCACGTGCTCGTACACGAGCACGCCCTGGTAGATCTCGGCCTGGTCGACGAGGTCCTCGAGGAAGGGCGAGCGGCCGACGACGCTCGTCACAGCCTCGGTCGCGCTTTTGAGGACGGCGTCGCCGACCCGCGCCTTCAGCCGCGCCGGCAGCACCGCCTCCCGCACGCCCGCCGGCGTCGCGAGCAACCGGTTGGCCTCGTCGAGGTCCGTGGCCGGCCCGACGAACGCCACCAGCATCCCCCCGCCCGCGACGTAGCTCTCCAGCCCCAGGGCCAGCTCCTCCGTCACGCCGCCCAGGTCCGCCAGGAACACCGCCTCGTACCGGTCGAGCCGCCCGGGGTTCACGTCGGCCGTCAGGCGCCGCTCCGGCCGGATGGCCCAGGGCACGCCGGCGCCGGCGGCCACGGGCTCCAGCGCCCGCATCAGGTAAAAGGCCGGGTCCTCGTACGGCAGGTCCGCTTCGGTCGGGGCCGCCACCAGGACGGGAATCCGGTCCGACACCGTCACGGGCACCCGGCGGGCGTCGTCCCCGGCCAAGGCGTCCGTTCCGTCGAGCGCGACGAGCACCTGGTGCGGCCCGGGCCGGTCGAAGACGTGAACGAGCGAGACGACCTTCGTCGCCCCCGGCGCCCCCGCCGGTGCAAGGTCCACCAGCGTCTTCCGCCGCGCCCGCGCCAGGTCGTCCGCAAAGAGCACGACGCTCCGCTTCTCGGCGGCGCGGCCGGTGTTGCGGACGGTCACGTCGAACCGGATGGGCATGCCGACGACGAGGCTGCGGCTCGCGACCCGGGCTTCGGTGAGGGCGACGTTCTGCAGCGACGGCTCCTCGGCCCGGATCACCGCCACGGGGATGTCCGGGTGGCGGCGCGGCTCGACGAGGTCCTGGACGCCTTCCCACGAGAGGGCCTGCCGGTCCGTGAGAATCCAGAGCCGCTTCTCGGCCACCCGCGCCTCGTCCAGCAGCGCGTACGCCCGGCGGACGGCCGCCGCCAGGTCCGCCTTGCCGCTCGAGAGCGGCGCCCGGTCGATCGTCCGGAACAGGGCCGCGCGGTCCCGCGTCAGGGCCTCCGGGCGCGGCTCCGGTCCGGGGTTCGTCAGGAGCACGGCGGCCTGGGACGGCTTCCAGGCGCTCTCCAGGACGGCCCGGGCCTCGCGTTTGACGTGGCGGAAGCGGGTCTCGCCCTCGTGGCGGACGCCCATCGACGCGGAGGTGTCGAGCACCAGCACGGCCGCGCTCTCCCCCGCCTCGGCAAAGAGGCCGAAGTCCTTCGACAGAAACGGCCGCGCCAACGCCGCCGCCAGCACCGCGAACAGCAGCATCCGCAGAAGCATCAGCAGCAGGTTCTCGATCCGCCGCCGTCGCGCCGTCTTCTCGGCGGCCGTGCGGAGGAAGCGCAGCGTGGGGAAGGGCACCCGCGGCGCACGCGAGGTGTGGATCATGTGGATCAGCACCGGAATGACGGCCGCCGCGGCCCCCCCGATGAGCCACGCCAGCCACCACGGCGATACGAACGGCATCCCGCCTCGCCTCCTACCGCATCCGCTCACGCCGCGCCAGGTACGAGCGCAACAGGAACTCGTATGGCACGCTGGTATCGGTCAGCACGTATTCGATCTCGCTGTCGCTGGCGGCCTGCTTGTAGCGGTCGATGAACGCCCGCAACTCCGCCAGGTACGTCTCCCGCACCGTCTTCGGGTCCACCTGGTACCGCTCGTCGGTCTCCAGGTCGACGAACTGGGTCAGCTTTCGGAAGGGGAACTCCAGCTCCGCCGGGTCGAAGACGTGGAAGAGGATCAGGCCGTGCTTCTTGTGCCGGAAGTGGCGCAGGGCCCGGATCACCTCGCTCTCGTCGTCGTACAGGTCGCTGATGATCAGGATCAGCCCGCGCCGCTTGATCAGCTCCGCCAGGTCGTGGAAGGGCTTGGCGCACCGCGTGACCTCGCCGGCCTCCAGCCCGTCCAGCCGCTTGCACATCTCGTTGAAGTGGGCCGGGCTCGCGCGCGGCGGCATGTGCAGCCGCACCTCGCTGTCGAACGCCACCAGCCCCACCGCGTCCTGCTGCCGCGTCATCAGGTACGCCAGCGTCGCCGTCAGGTACGCCCCGTACTCGAGCTTCGTCAGGGCGCCCGGCGTCGAGGCATAGCCCATCGACCCGGAGCAGTCCAGGAGGATGGTCGCCCGCAGGTTCGTTTCCTGCTCGTACTGCTTGACGTAGTACCGGTCGGTCTTGGCGAACGCCACCCAGTCCAGGTGCCGCAACTCGTCGCCCGGGGCGTACGGCCGGTGCTCGCTGAACTCGACCGAGAACCCGCGGTGCGGGCTCCGGTGCAGGCCCGTGATGAACCCCTCGACCACCGACCGGGCCACCAGGTTGATGTTCCCGAGCCGCGCGAGCACCTCCGGGTCGAGGAACCGCGTCGCGCGGACGCTCGGCTGGCTGTCGAGTCGCGTCACGGGGCCGCCTGTCCTTCCTCGGGCTCGCGCTCCATCAGGTGCAGCGTCGTCGTGCCGTAGGTCCGGACGTCGAACCGGCGGAACCCCGGCCAGGGCTCGACCTCCACCCCGGCCCGGGTCCGGACCATGGCGGCGGCGTCCGGGGCGACCAGGCCCCGCGCCGCCAAGTCCGCCACCGCTTCCGCCAGCCGGTCGCGCCCGGCGGCCGCGTCCATCAGCCGGTACGGCGGGTCGGCGAAGACCAGCGAGTAGGCCGCGCCGGCGTCCGGCGCCGCCCAGGGGCCCGGCCGCAGGGCGTCGCGGCGTGCCGCGCGGCACCGGTCGCTTAAACGGAGCGTCTGGAGGTTGGTTCCGAGCGCCTTGAGGGCCGCGCCGTCGGTCTCGACGAACAGGGCCCAGCGGGCGCCGCGGCTGAGGGCCTCGATGCCGAGGGCGCCGCTCCCGGCGAACAGGTCCAGGACGACATCCCCGTCGGCGGCCCCGGGGCCGAGCAGGTTGAAGAGGTTCTCGCGGACGCGGTCGGTCATCGGCCGCGTGGTCCGTCCCTCGGGGGCCGCCAGCCGTCGGCCGCGATGGGTCCCGGCGATGATGCGCATGCGATGCCCTGCCTGGGTCGCGTGCAGGGTACCGTTCGGGCGCCCCCGAGGCAAGGCATGGCCATGGCGCCGGTCGTTCAGAACGACACGCGGGCCGGCGAGAAAGCGGGGCGCGTCGCCCACGAATCGGATTGCGGGGCGCGTCAGCTCAGATTCATCGAGAGCAGGAACTCGGCGTTGTTCTGCGTCTTCTCCAGCCGCTGACGCAGGAGCTGAATCGCCTCCACCACGTTCATCTCCGTCAGGACCTTGCGCAGCGTCCAGACGAACTTCAGCTCCTCCGGGTCGAGCAGCAACTCTTCCTTCCGCGTGCCCGAGGCGCTGATGTCGATGGCCGGGAACACCCGCTTGTCCATCAGCCGCCGGTCCAGGTGGAGCTCCATGTTGCCGGTGCCCTTGAACTCCTCGAAGATGACCTCGTCCATGCGGCTGCCGGTGTCGATGAGGGCCGTCGCCAGGACCGTCAGGCTGCCGCCCTCCTCGATGTTCCGGGCCGACCCGAAGAACCGTTTCGGCTTCTGGAGGGCGTTGGCGTCGACGCCGCCGGACATGATGCGGCCCGAGTGGGGCATCTCGGCGTTGTGGGCCCGGGCGAGCCGCGTAATCGAATCCAGGAAGATGATGACATCGCGGCCGTACTCGACCAGCCGCTTCGCCTTCTCGATGACCATGTCCGCCACCTGCAGGTGCCGCGCCGCCGGCTCGTCGAACGTCGAGCTCACCACCTCGGCCCCCGGGACGTTCCGCTCCATGTCCGTCACTTCCTCGGGCCGCTCGTCGATGAGCAGAATCAGGACCACCGTCTCCGGGCTGTTCTTCAGGACCGCGTTGGCCATCTTCTGCATCAGGACGGTTTTGCCGGCGCGCGGCGGGGAGACGATCAGGCCGCGCTGCCCCTTGCCGACCGGCGTAATCAGGTCCACCACCCGCATGTCCAGCTCGTCGTGGGTGGTCTCCATCAGGAGCCGCTCTTCCGGGAACAGCGGTGTCAGGTCCTCGAAGTTGACCGTCTCGGCCAGCCGCTCCGGGTTGTCGTAGTTGATCGCCTCGACCTTGAGCATCGCGAAGTACCGCTCGTCGTTCTTCGGCGGGCGAATCTGGCCGGCCACGATGTGCCCGGTCCGCAGGCCGAACCGCCGGATCTGGCTCGGCGACACGTAGATGTCGTCCGGCGACGGCATGTAGCTGTAGTCCGGCGACCGCAGGAACCCGAACCCGTCCGGCAGCACCTCCAGGACGCCCTCGCCGAACATCAGGCCGGTGGCCTGGACGCGGCTGCGGAGGATGTGGAAGATCAGGTCCTGCTTCTTCAGGCCGGCGTACTCGGAGATTTTCTCGTCCTTGGCCAGCTGGTGGAGCTCCGCGACGGTCATCTTCTGGAGTTCGGCGATGTGCAGGTCGGAGCGCTTGGCCTTCTCGTAGCGGTTGTGGGCCTCGCGGTCGAACCCTTCGGTCTGGGTATCGGCCTGGGGCTTGTCGCGCCCGGCGCCCGCCTGCGGCTTCTCGCGGGTCGCCGTCTTGCCGCCGCCGTTGCCGTTGCGGGGGCCGCCGCTTTTCGGGCCGCCGTTCTTGGTGCCGGAGTTGTTGGTTTTCGCCATCAGGCATTCCTCGCTTCGGTTGGGGGAATTCGCTTCGCTCGGGGGCGGGTCTCTCAGGGATAGGTGCGGCAGGGGGCCCCGCGCGGGGGGCCGATTGGCGGTGTCAGCGATGCATCACGTCTCGAAGCAGGTGACGAACCTGGTCCCGGGTGTGGTCAGGCGTGGACCGGTTGTCAATACACGTATCGGCCCGCGCGCGCTTGGTCTTTAGGGGAAGCTGCGCTCGTTCGCGACGGGAGACCTCTAAAGGGCCCCAGCCCCGGCTGCCCCCCGCCCGGGCCTGGCGCTGCGCGTCCTCTGCCTCAATATATACGATCCGGTCGCACCGGTTGTCCAGTCCTTTTTCCAGCAAGAGCGCCGCGTCCAGCACCACCGCCGGCCCTCCCGGCCGCGCCCGCGCCTCGGCCAGCGCCGCGTCCAGCCGCGCCAGAATCCGCGGATGCACGATCCGCTCCAGCGCCGCCCGCGCGTCCGGGTCCCGGAAGACGCGCCGCCCCACGGCTTCGCGGTCGACCGCCCCGGCGGCGTCGAGCGCCGCCGGGCCGAACGCCTCGCGGACCGCCTCGCGGACCTCGGGCTCGGCCAGCACCTCGTGGCCGAGCCGGTCGGCGTCCACCACCGAGCACCCCTCGTCCGCGAACATGCGGGCGACGGTCGACTTCCCGCTCCCCACCCCCCCCACCAGGCCCAGGACGGGCGGCGGGGGGCGGCCGTCGGGTGTGTGCGGGTCGTCGGTCGGGTCTCGGTCCATGGGTCCCCGTCAGCGCTGGCTGCGCGCACGCAACTGGTCGTACGCCTCCAGGACGCGCGCGGCCGGGCTGAGGCCGTCGAGCAGGCCCGGCGCCGCGTCGCCCGCCCCCTGGAAGGTGGAGAGGATGTAGGCGGCATCGTCGCGGCCGATGCCGTAGAGGAGGAAGTAGGCGGCATCGAGTTCGGCCATCAGGGCCGCGCGCTCGTCCTCGCGCCACCGATGGACCGGCGGGTCGAAGCCGGCGGCCTCGGCCAGGGGCCGCAGGTCCTCGGCCGTGCACGAGAGCTTCAGCACCCGGTCGGAGACCCAGGTTTCGAGGGTGCGGCGTCCGTCCCAGGGACACCGCCGGGCGTAAGTCTCCGGGCCGAGGGTCGGCAACTGGCGGACGATGAAGAAGTTGAGGGTAACACCGCCCACCTTCTGGCGCGCCACGAAGTCGAACACAAATGAGTTGAGATTGGCTAGCAGGCACAACTCAAGGCGCGGTTGTGCTTGGGTCAGCAACAAGGGGAAGTGATTGGTTACTGCCCTCCAAGGAATGGCCGCCGCGATCATCGTGCGCTGGTTCGTTGCGCTCGTGATGTCTTTGAAACCCACGAACCCCTGTACGCGCGCTTCGCCGATAGCCTCTGAGACCGCCGACTCGGCGACCCACCAACGAGGCGACGCCGAGAACTCCGGGTTCTGGTGCTCCACGCTGGTGGTGGAACGCGTCTGGCCCTGGCGCATCCAGTTCGTCTCATCCACGACAACGCTGGCCGCCCGGTGGTCGTACGCCTGAACCATCTTGGCCTCGTAAAGCGGCAGGAAGCGAGTCCGGCCCTTCTGCCAGCAAGCGCCGTCGCGCTTGAGGCCCTCCGACTTCAGTTGCTCCGCCGTGTGGAAGAGTTCCGCGTCGTTCGTCTGGTGGAACATGGTCAGGAAGCGTACGCCCCACGGGTTGCCGCCCTCCGTGCGCGACTCGTCCACCAGAACCGGGACGCGCTCGTAGATGGCTTTGGTCAGCTCGGCGTCGCGGCGGCTCCGGAAGATGGGACACGTCCTCGTGTTCGGGTTCAGCAGCCGAATGTCGTTGCCCGAGAGCGGGATGTGCCGTTGCGTGTCGGCCAGGTCCTCGATGGCGTGCGCAAAAAAGACGAAGTCCGCCGTGTCCGCCGTCATGTCCAAGCCGCCCAGCAACAGAATACTGAACTTGTAGGACCGATGCACGTCCGGAAAGATGGGCGCCTTGTTCTCGAAGTCGTACAGGGCCGCCAGTGTCTTCGACTCCATCAGGTCCGCGAAGAAAGCCCGCGTCGTGTGGTCTGTGGCGATGCCGGACGGCACGAGCAGGCCAACGCGTCCCGTCGGCGCCAGGAGGTCCCGCGCCAGTTCGGCGAAGAGGGCGTAGGTGTTGATGTCGCCCTTGGCGGTCATCGGGAACCGGCCGCTTGCCCGCACGTGCGCCAGCGCCCGCTCCGCCTCCTCTTTCGCCGCCGTGTACCGGTCGAAGAGATCGGGGTCGTCCTTTTCGAGTGCCTTGATGCGCTTGCGGCGGGTGGCGGCGCTCACGGCGCCGGCGATCTGCGGCGCCGCCACGTCGAACCACTCCCGTTCCTGCAGCTTCATCCGTTCCCATGGCGGGTTGCCGATGACACAGTCGAAGCCGCCTTCCGGCCGATCGAAGACCGCCGCGAACCGCTGCCGCCAGTCCAGCGCCCGCGGGTCCACCTCCGCGTCCGCCACCAGGCTGTTGCCGCATACGATGTTGGCCGACAGGTCCGCGAGCGTCCGCCCCCGCCGCGCCGAGCGGATCCAGAGTGCCAGTTGCGTGATCTCCAGCGCTTCCGGCGACAGGTCCACCCCGTACAGGTTCTCGCGAAGGATCAGGTCCGGCACCTCGTCTTCGCGGGCCTCCGCCACCGCGTCGTGAAAGGCCCAGTAGCCCAGCACGGTCTGGTAAGCGTGGTTGAAGCTCTCGTAGGCCCGGATCAGGAACGCCCCGCTCCCGCATGCCGGGTCGCACACCTTGACCCGCCGGACGGCCTCGAAGGCGTCGCGCCAGTAGGCGGCCAGCTTCGGGTCGGGCTCCAGGGCGCGTTCGGCGTCGGCGCGACGGACGCCGTGCCGCCGGTCCACCTCGGCCAGCCGGTCCTGGAGCGCCGCCCCGACTGTGTGCCGTACGATGAAGTCCGTGAACTCGGGCGGCGTGTAGTACACCCCGCCGCGCTTCCGCTCGGCGGACTTGCCCATGCGCGGCCCCGCGGCCGCCTCGTCCTCCAGCACGTCGGTCAGGCGAAGGCGCTCCACGTCATTGATGGACCGCTCGAAGATGTGGCCGAGGACGTCCACGTTGACCGCGTCGCGGAAGTCGTACCGCCCGAGCTCTCGGAAGAAGCGGATGTGATCGTCCGGCAGCTCCAGGTCGTCCACGTCGGGGTCCGGCCGGAACAGGCCCCCGTTGAAGGGCGGGATGCCGGCGTCGGCGTGCCCGTCGTTCATCAGGTGGAAAAGCGACTTGAAGTTCTGCCACCGGGGGTTCGTCACCTTCGTGAAGGCGGGCAACTCCTCCCAGGCCCGGTCGATGCTGTGGGCGGGCACCAAGCCCCGGTCTTCGCAGAAGGCCACGAAGATGATCCGGTCGATCAGTTTCTGGGCGATCCGGATGGCCGCGTCCAACGGCTTCTCGTAGGGCGCCTGCCGCAGGCGGTGAACGAGTTCGCGGCGCTGCTGGGCATAGTGGTGGTACAGTTCGTCGCCGACCTCGCGCTGCTTCTGGCCCGACTCGCGGAGCAACCGGTCGGCCATCGGCTCCTGCGCCCGGGTCACGGGCAGCAGGCCGCCCGGCCCGAACAGAAGGTAAAACCGCCGGAAGGCGTCCTCGCGGCGCAGGTCCTGGAGCGTGAAGTGCTCGAAGGCGCGCGGCGTCTTGTCGCGGTGGTACAGGCGGAAGCCGACGTAGTTGCAGACGATGCCCCACGGGCACCCCGGCACGGCGTACAGGTAATCCCAGCACTGCTGGACCGGCGTCCGGCCGCGCGACCGGTCGCGGTCCACATCCACCAGGGGGCCCTTCAACTCGACCAGCGCCCGCGGCGGCTCGTGGCCGTCCGGCCGGAACTGCCCGATGGCCGCGTCCGCCGTCCCCCCGTTGACGCCGTACTGCGGCCACAGATGCCACTGAGGCAGCCCTTCGGAGAAGAGGGTGTAACCGAGGGCCGTGCCAAAGACGTTCGCCAGGAACTCGCCCTGGAGCTGCGTCTCGTTCATCCTTTGCAGCTTGCCGTCGGATTCCAGGTCGGCCCACCGCTTGAGGGTCTCGTGGGCCGTCTTCAGCGCGTCCGTCGGCGGGGCGTGCGTAACGGCCGCGTGCCGAAGTAGCTCCGGAAGGATGACGTGGGGCTGGTTGCCGTTGGCGCTACCGTTGGCGGCCGAGTGCAGGTCCGGAATGAGGTCCGGCTGGTTCACAGGGCTCCTCTCGGCAGGCGGGGCGCCCGCCATCGTACGCGCGCCGGGCGCGCGGACAAGCGCAAATCCGTCCTGTTCCCGCGGAAACGGCTTCCGGGCGTCATTCGGCCTCGAGCCAGTTCGTTCCCACGGCCACCTTCACCTTCAGCGGCACGTCCAGCGCCAGCGCCCCGGTCATCGCCGGCTCGATCCACGCCCGCTCTGTCTCGACGGCCCCCTCGGGCAGCTCGAAGATCAACTCGTCGTGAATCTGCAGGAGCAGGCGGCTCGCGGTCTCGCCCGCGTGCCGGTGAATCCGGTTCATCGCCACCTTGATCAGGTCGGCCGCCGACCCCTGGACCACCGTGTTGACGGCGGCCCGCTCGGCCAGGTTCAGCCGCTTCGGGTCCATCTTGTCGATGCCCTCGATGTAGCGGCGGCGGCCGAGGATCGTCATCACGTAGCCCTGGTCCTTGGCCCGCTCCAGGACCTCGGCGGTGAAGGCTCGGACGCCGCGG
>CAYNLG010000088.1:0-14761 GCA_964397995.1 uncultured Anaerolineales bacterium | reverse complement strand
AACTCGCGGCTTCGGAAGGTGTAGTTGCGGGGGTTGATCTCGTTGCGGAAGGCCTTGCCGATCTGGGCGATGCCGAACGGGGGCTTCAGCCGCTGGGTGTCGAGGACGTTCTTGAAGTTGGCGAAGATGCCCTGGGCGGTCTCGGGCCGGAGGTAGGCGCGGCTGGAGGAATCCTCGACGGCGCCGATGCTCGTCGGGAGCATCAGGCTGACCTGCGACGGTTCGCCAAGGGGCGCGCCGCACTTCGGGCACGGGTCCTGGAGGTTGGTCTGGTCGGCCTCTTCCGTGGCCGCACAGCGGGCCAGTGCCATCGCCTCCGGCGTCCCGTCGCCGGCGCAAGCCGCGACCGCGGCCGCCACGACCTTTGGCTTCCGGACGAGGGCCAGATTGGGAGCGGCTTTGGCGCCCTTGCCCTTCGCCCACTTGGCCACCCGGCCCTCGTCGGCACCGCCTGCGCTCACCTCTTGAAGGAGCGCATCAAGCCACTCCGACCTGGCCAGTTCGTCTTCGAGCTGGTCAGCCCGCACCAGGTACCCACAACCGGGGCACTTACGCATCGGGTCGGTGAACCCCGCCAGGTGGCCGCTGGCCTCCCAGACCTTCGGGTTCATGATGATGGCGGCATCGAGGCCGACGACATCGTCGCGGAGGCGGACCACGTCGTGCCACCAGGCTTCCTTGACGTTCCGCTTCAGCTCGACGCCGAGCGGTCCGTAGTCCCAGAACCCGTTCAGGCCGCCGTAGATCTCGCTGCCCGGGAAGATGAACCCGCGGCGCTTCGCGAGCGAAACAAGCCGTTCCATGCGGTCGGCATCCTGGATCATCCTGCGTTCCTCATCGCTGGCGGCGGCATCAGCCAGCGCGTGCCGCCGGGGTTCAAGGGCGGTTATCCTAGCGGCCCGCCGGCCCCAAATCAACGGGCGCCCGCCGCCCGACGCCACCACCCGGGGCCGCGTCCGCCGACCGCAACGTCCTTGACTCCGCCGCGGGGCGGCCGTAGCATGCGTCGTTCAAGGCCACGCCATCCCTCAAACCGAACCCCGCAGACCGGAAAAGGACCCGCTGACCATGGCCCATGACGTGACCCTCGTCCTCGGCGACGGCGTCGGCCCGAGCCTCGCCGAAACCGCCCGCGACGTCATCGACGCGACCGGTGTCGCCATCCACTGGGACGCGCAGGAGGCCGGGGTGGATTGCCTCGACAAATACGGCACGCCCCTGCCCGACGCCCTGATGGCGTCGATCGCCCGGACCAAGGTGGCCCTGAAGGCGCCCATCACGACGCCCGTCGGCAAGGGGTTCCGCAGCGTGAACGTCGCCCTGCGCCAGACGTTCCACCTGTACGCCTGCCTGCGGCCGTGCAAGAGCTACCCGGGCGTGCGGTCGAAGTACGAAGACATCGACCTGGTGGTGGTCCGCGAGAACACCGAGGACCTGTACGCGGGCGTCGAGTTCGCCCAGGGCCAGCCGGCCACCAACGAGCTGCACGCGACGATCAACCGCCTCTCCGACGACAAGCGGATCGTCACGGGCGAGGACTCGACCGGCATCAGCATCAAGCCGATCAGCGTCGAGGGCACGGAGCGCATCCACCACTTCGCCTTCCAGTACGCCCGCCAGTACGGCCGCAAGAAGGTCACCACCGTCCACAAGGCCAACATCATGAAGCACACCGACGGCCTGTGGCTGGCGGTGGCCCGCGAGGTGGCGAAGGAGTATCCGGACATCGACTTCGAAGACCGGATCGTCGACAACATGTGCATGCAGCTCGTGCAGAAGCCGGAGCTGTACGACGTCCTGGTCCTGCCGAACCTGTACGGCGACATCCTGAGCGACCTGGCCGCGGGCCTGGTGGGCGGCCTGGGGGTGGCGCCCGGGGCGAACATCGGCGACGAGATCGCGACCTTCGAGGCGACCCACGGGTCGGCCCCAAAGTACAAGGGGCAGAACAAGGTGAACCCGACCGCCCTGATCCTCTCGGGCGTGCTGATGCTGCGGCACCTGGGCGAGACCGAGGCGGCCGACCGGCTGGAGGCGGCCATCGCGGCGGTCATCGCCGAGGGCAAAGACGTGACCTACGACATGAAGCCCAACCGGGACGACCCGACGGCCGTCGGCACCCGCGAGATGGGCCAGGCCATGATCCGGAAGCTCCAGGCCTGACCGGCGCCGCCGCGGCCCGGACGGAGCCGCGTATGACCGAACCTGCGGGCCTTCCCGCCGCCCGGGGCGACCCACGCCGCCAGGCGTGGCTGGACCTTGTCTCCGGCCGCCGCACCGGCCCCGCCGCCTCACTCCAGCGCCTGGGCCTCTCGGCTCTGGCGGGGGCGTACCGGGCGGGCCTCGCGGCGCGCAACCTCTTTCGCGGCAAGGCGATACGCGTCGGCCGCCCGGTCATCAGCGTCGGCAACCTCTCGGTCGGCGGCACCGGCAAGACCCCCATGGTGGCCACCCTCGCGCGGCTGGTCCGGGACCTCGGGTTGGTGCCGGTCGTCGTCAGCCGCGGCTACAAGGCCGAGGCCGGTACCCGGAGCGACGAGGCCCGGGAACTGGAGCGTCTCTGCCCCGGCGTGGTCCATCTGGAGGACCCGGACCGCGCGGCCGCCATCGGCCGCCACCTTGCCCGGAAGCGGCCCGCCGACGTCTTTCTGCTCGACGACGGGTTTCAGCACCAGCGGCTGTACCGCGACCTGGACATCGTGCTGGTGGACGCCCTGCGGCCGCTGGGGTTCGGGCACGTTTTGCCGCGCGGCCTCCTGCGGGAGCCGCCGTCGGCCCTGAAGCGGGCGGACGTCGTGGTGCTGACGCGGACGGACCTGGCGGGCGACGCGGCCTCAGACGCCGTCGAGAACGAGGTGCGACGGTGGGCGCGCGGGGGGGTACCGGTCCTAAGGGCGGCCCACCAGCCGAAGCGGCTGGTGCGGCCGGACGGGTCGCCGGAGTCGCTCTACCGCCTGGAGGACGCCCGCATCGTGGCCGCCAGCGGCATCGGCCACCCGGAGGCCTTCCACCGCACGCTCGAGGCCCTCGGTGCGACGGTCGCCGCCGAGGCCCGGTTCCCGGACCACCACGCGTACACGGCGGCGGAGTTGGCAGCCCTGGCGTCCGAAGCCAGAGAGGCCGGGTGCAAGATGCTTGTGACGACGGCCAAGGATTTCGTAAAATGGCGGCCGCTGCTGGCGGGAGCGGTCACCATGGGGCCGGTCGAGGTGCTGGCCCTGGAGGTCGAGCTGACGCTCGCGGCCGGGGCGGACGCGCTCCGGACGCGGGTGGCCGCCCTGCTTGCCCACTAGCCCGCCCGGAGGGGGTCGGATGCGTCAACCCCGGACCTACGAGCCGGTCGATACCTCGGCGCTGAAGTTCCTGTCGATCGCCGAGCGGACGCACAAGGTCTCGCTGAACGACCTGGCCGCCCCCGCCGCGCCCGACGCCCCGTTCGCCGCTTGGGTCGCCTCGTGGCCGCAAACCCCTGTCACCACGGGGCTTCGGTCGCTCGCCCAAGCCATCGCCACGGCCGTCCGCGCCGACGCCCCGGTCGGCGTCGCCTTCGGCGGGCACGTCATCAAGTGCGGCTTGGGGCCGGTGCTGGTGGACCTGATGGAGCGCGGCATCATCACGGCGGTGGCGACGCACGGGGCCGGAGCGCTGCACGACCTGGAACTGGCCTTCCACGGGCAGACGAGCGAGGACCCGGCCGAGACGATGCGCGACGGCCGGTTCGGCATGGTCGAAGAGACGCCCGGCCACTTCAACGACGCCGTCCTCCTGGGCCGCCACCGCGGCCTCGGGGCGGGTCTCGGCGACCTGATCAACGAGGACCCGGAGGATTTTCCGCACGCCGAGGCCAGCGTCCTGGCGGCCGCCAGCCGCCTCGGCGTGGCCGCCACCGTCCACGTCGCCATCGGCACCGACACGGTCCACGTCCACCCGGACCTGGACGGCGGGGCGCTCGGCGAGGCAACGCTGCTCGACTTCCGGAAGCTCTGTGCGGTGCTCGGCGACTTCGCGGGCGGCGTCTGGCTGAACGTCGGCTCGGCCGTCATCCTGCCGGAAGTCTTCATGAAGGCCTACACGGTGGCCGTCAACCTCGGGGCCAACCTCTCGGGCCTCGTCACGGCCAACTTCGACCAGATTCAGCACTACCGGCCGACCCAGAACGTGCTGCGCCGCCCGACGGAGCGCGGCATGGCCTTCACGGGCCATCACGAGATCATGTTGCCCCTGCTGCGGCACCTGGTGCTGGCGGCCCTCGAGCCCGCCGGGGAGGAGTGACCGACCCGCATGTACCGACGCCTGATCGACCTGACGGACCACCTGGGCCGGCCCCGCGTGTGCCTCATCGGCGACCTGATGCTCGACCGGTACGTCTACGGCGACGCCGAGCGCATCAGCCAGGAGGCCCCCATCCAGGTCCTCCGGGCCACCAACGAGGAGCATCGGCTGGGCAACGCCGGCTCCGTCGCCCGCAACCTGCGGACCCTCGGGGCCGACGTCGACGTCTTCGGTCTCGTCGGACGCGACGCCGACGGCGAGCAGGTCGTCGCGGAGCTCAAGGAGACCGGGGCCCGGGTGGGTGGCGTCCTGCGCCTGGCGGACCGGCCCACCACCGTCAAGACCCGCTACATCGGCAAGGCCCAGCACCGCATCCCGCAGCAGGTCCTGCGTGTGGATTGGGAGGACGTGCGGCCCATCGGGCGCGACGTCGAGGACCGCCTTCTCAAACGCATCGCGCGGAGCCTGGAGCGGGCCGACGCCGTCGTCATCTCCGACGTCGCCAAGGGCCTCGTGACCGAGCGTCTGGCCCAGGAGGCGATCAAGCTGGCCCGGGGGCGCGGCATCCTTGTCTGCGTGGACCCGTACCGCGGCCAGGACTACCGGAAGTACCGCGGGGCAACACTCCTGACGCCCAACCGGGACGAGACCCACGAGGCGTCCGGCATGGCCTTGGGCGACGGCCGGGCCGTCGGCCGCGCCGCCAAGGCCCTCGTCCGGAACCTGAATCTCGACGCCTGCGTCGTGACGCTCGATAAGGAGGGGGCGTACCTGGCCCCCGCCAAAGGCCCCGGCCGCATGGTCCCCACCCGCCCGCGCGAGGTCTACGACAACGCCGGCGCGGGCGACATGGTCATCGCCGTGGTGACACTGGCGGTGGCGGCCGGGGCGAGCTACCGCGAGGCCGTGGAGTTGGCGAACGTGGCGGGGGGCCTGGAGGTCGAGAAATTCGGCGTCCAGCCCGTCAGCCGCGAGGAGATCGTCGCCGACCTGCTCAGCCAGGTCCGCAAGAGCGGCGACAAGCTCCGGACCGCCGACGACCTCGTCCGGGACCTCCAGCGGCACCGGTCGCTAGGCGAGACGGTCGTCTTCACGAACGGCTGCTTCGATATCCTGCACGCCGGGCACGTGGCCTTCTTCGAGGCCGCCAGCCGCCTCGGCGACGTCCTGGTGGTCGGCCTGAACACGGACCGGAGCGTCCGGGCCCAGAAGAAGGGCCCCGGGCGGCCCGTGGCGCCGGAAGACCAGCGGGTGCGGGTGCTGGCGGCGCTGGCGGCCATCGATTACCTGTGCCTGTTCGACGAGCCGACGCCGGACCGGCTGGTCCGCAAGATGCGCCCGGACGTGCTCGTCAAGGGCGAGGACTGGCGGGAGCGCGGCGTGGTAGGCCGCGCGTTCGTGGAGTCCTACGGCGGCCGCGTCGAACTCGTGAAGCTCGTCCCGGGGCTCAGCACGACCGGTATCCTGGATCGCATCCGCCGCGCCGAGGCCGACGGCGAGGGCCGCAAGGAGGGCCAGCCATGATCGAGAGCCTTCGCGAGGACATCCGGGCCGCCGAAGCGGCCCTGGCGGAACTGGCCGACGCGACGCTGGAGGCCACCGCCGAGGCCGCGCGGATCCTGATCGACGTGCTCCGAGCCGGCCGCACGGTCTACCTGATCGGCGATGGCGGGAGCGCGGCCCAGGCCCAGCACGTGGCGGGGGAGTTGGTGGGCCGGTTCCTGGTGGACCGGGCGCCCCTGCCCTGCGTCGCCCTGACGACCGACACGAGCGTCCTGACGGCCATCGGCAACGATTACAGCTTCGAGACCGTCTTCGAGCGTCAGGTGGAGGCCCTGGTCCGCGAGGGCGACGTCCTCTGGTGCCTCTCGACGAGCGGGGGGAGCGCGAACGTCCTCAAGGCCGCCTCGGCCGCTCGCCGGCGCGGCGCCCGCGTCCTCGGCATGACGGGGCGCGGCGGGGGGAAGTTGCGGGAGCTCTCGGACGTCTGCATCGCGGTCCCCGCCGACGGCAGCCCGCGCGTCCAGGAAGGCCACCTCGTCCTCATCCACGCCCTTTGCCGCGAGGTCGAGGCCGCCCTGTGCAGCCGCCCTGAGCCCCAGCCGGAGGAGTAGCCCGTGGCCCACCCGGCCGTCTTCCTGGACCGCGACGGCACCCTCATCGAGGACGTCGGCTATGCGGCGCGGCCCGAGCAGATCCGCATCCTGCCCGGGGCGGCCAGGGCGCTCGTGCGCCTGGCCCGGGCCGGCTACAAGCTGGTCGTCGTGACGAACCAGTCGGGCATCGCCCGCGGCCGGCTCACGGAGGCCGACCTGGAACGGTTCCACGCGGCCCTGGACGGCCAACTGGACGTCCTCGGAGCCCGCATCGACGCCTACTACGCCTGCCCGCACCACCCGGACGCGACGGTTGCGCGGCGGCCGGACCTGGCCGTCGAGTGCCCGTGCCGTAAGCCCAAGCCGGGGATGGTTCACCAGGCAGCCGAGGAACTGGACCTGGACTTGGGGGCGTCCTGGCTGGTCGGCGATTCGTGGCGAGACGTGCAGGCCGGCCAGGCGGCGGGCGTGTGGACGATCAAGCTGCCCTCGCCAGAGACGGACAGCCCGCGGCGGCCGGACGGCGTCGAACCACCGGAGGCCGAAGTGGCCGACCTGGGGGCCGCGGCGGCCGTTATCCTGGGCGAGGAGCCGCCGGTCGAGGCGGACGAAGGGCCTACGGCGCCGCCGGAGACGGCGTCCGAGCCTACGGAAGCCGAGACGCCCACGCCGCCTCCTGCGCCGGGACCCGAACGGGCGGCCCGCGAGGCGGTGGCGCAGACCGAGGCGGCGGAAGCGCCGGCCGAAGCCGTGAAAGAGGCCCAGCCGGACGCAGTGGCGGAGCCGTCTGCCGACGTGCCTGAGCCCGAACCTTTGCCCGAACGTGACGCGGAGCCTGAGCCCGTCGCATCGTCCGAGACGGCCCCCTCCGAACCTCGATCATTCCAAGAGGAGGCCCAGACGCCGTTGCCGCACCATCCCCACCTGGCGGAACTCCTGAGCGAGGTCCGGCGGATGACGCGGCGGCAGATGGACGCCGGCCTCTCCTGGCAACGCCTCCTGGCATACGTCCTGACCGCGGCCGCCCTGTTCTGTGCCCTGGTGCTCGGCCTCACGATGGAGCCGCGGTACCTGTTTCTGCAGGTCGCGGCCCTGCTGCAACTCTTCGCGGTCACCCTTCTCCTGCTCGAGAGGCGACCATGACGCTGGCCGTGGCCCTGCCGAGCTGGGTCGGCGACGCCGTCATGGCAACCCCGGCCCTGCGGGCCCTGCGTACAGCCTTTCCGGATGAGCGACTCGTTGCCGTCGCCCGGCCGCCCGTGCGGACCGTGCTGGACCCGAACCCGTGGACGGACGCCTTCGTCGAAGTCGAGCGGTCCGTCCGCGGGACGTTGCGGGCCGCCCGGGCGCTCCGCAAGGAAGGCGTCAGCACCGGGGTCCTGCTGCCGAACAGCGCGCGGACGGCCCTGCTCTTCCGGATGGCCCGGGTCGAGCGCCGCGTGGGCTACGACCGCGATGGCCGCGGGTGGCTGCTGACCGACCGTATCCCGCCGGAACGGGCCGCGGACGGCGGGTTCATCCCGCTGCCGCAGATCGACTACTACCTCCGCTTGGCGGCCCATGTGGGGGCGCCCGCCGACGACAAGCGGATGGCGCTCTTCCCGACCGAGGCGGACGACGCGGCCGCGGCGGCGGCGTTCCGGGCGGCCGACGTCGCGCCGGAAACAGCCCTCATTCTGGCCCCCGGGGCGTCGTTCGGCCCGTCCAAGCAGTGGCCGGTCCAGCACTGGGGCCGCTTGGCCCAGCTCGCCCGCGAGCGGTTCGGCCTGACGGGCGCGGTCGTCTGTGGCCCGTCGGATGCGGCCACGGCCAAGGCTATCGTGGCCTCGGCTCAGGGGGCCTGCGTGACCCTCCACGACAAGAACATCGACCTGGCCTCCGCCCGGGCCGCCGTCCGCGACGCCCGGGCCATGGTGGCCATCGACAGCGGCCTGCGGCACTACGCGGCGGCGCTTGACCGGCCGGTGGTGGCCCTGTTCGGCCCGACCGACATCCGCTGGACCGAGACGTGGCACGCCAGGGAAGTCCGACTCCAGCAGGACCTGCCGTGCGGGCCGTGCCAGCAGCCGGTCTGTCCGCGGGGCGGAGCGGAGTGCATGTGGAAGATCGCCCCGGAAGCAGCCGCCGACGCCCTCGGCGAGGCCCTTCGCCGCGGCGCCAACGCCGCGGAGGCGGGCCCATGATCGACCGCGACCGGCTTCTGGCCATCCGCGACGGCCGCGAGCGGCCCGACGCCTTGGCCTCCATCGTCATCCCGCACTACCAGACGCCGGAGCTCGTGCGGCTGTGCCTGCGGGCCATCCGGCGGCTGACGGACCATCCGTACGAGGTCCTCGTCGTCGACAACCACTCCACCGACGGGTCGGTCGAGGTGCTGCGCGGCATCAGGTGGATTCGCCTGATCGAGCGCGGCCCGGAGACCGAGCCGGAGGCCGCCCGTGCCCACGCGACGGCGATGGACCTGGGGATGGAGGGGGCGCGCGGCCGGTGGCTCGTCAGCTTCCATACCGACACCATCGTCCGACGCGAAGGCTGGCTGGGAGCCCTCCTGGGCCGTCTGAAGGCCGATCCGTACGCGGCCGCCCTCGGCGCCGGCAAGATGGACTACGACCCCGGCTGGTACCGGGCCCTGAAGCGGCTGTGGGACGAGCGGCGGATCAAGGCCTTCCTGCGGCGGTTGGTCGGGATGAAGCCAAAGCCCGAGCTCCAGACGACGGCCTGGTACCCCCGGAGCTACTGCGCCATCTACGACCTCGACCGCGTCCGCGCCCTCGGGCTCACCTTCCAGCCCGACGCCTCGCATCCGACCGGCTCACTCCTTTACCATGGGCTGGTGGCCGCCGGGCATACGGGCGTGCGCCTTTCGGCCGAGGAGATGCACGCCTACGTGGACCACGTGGCCCACGCGACGGCGCTGCTGGGGCGCGGCGGGCTCGACCACTGGCGGGGGAACCAGAAGGTGAAGCGGATGCTGCGGCGGGTCATGCACTCGGACCTCGCACGCGACCTGATGGACGATGCATCCCTGGACCGATAGGCGGCCCGCGGGCCGGTGCCCATGGCGATTCTCGACATCCAGCCGGCGTACCGCGAGGCCCTGGAGGCGGCCGGCTTGGCCGCGTTCGAGGCCCTCTACGCCGCCGCCGGCGCCTGCATCGTCGACGGCCACCGTCAGCGGAGCGTGTCGCGGCTGGAGCTTGCCCGGCCGGGCGCCGAGCCGCTCGTTCTCTACGTGAAGCGCCGCTGGGGCGAGGCCGCCCAGGCGCCATGGACGGCGCTTCTCCGCGGCCGGTGGCCCAAGCCGCCCGCGGCCCGGGAATGGGCCAATCTGCGGGCGTTGGCCGAAGCGGGCGGCCACGTGGCCGACCCCGTCGCGCATGGCCGCACCGAGGGCGCCGGCGGCCCGCGGTCGCTCCTGGCCGTGAGGGCGGTCGAAGGCCCGAGTCTGGCGGCCTGGCTGCACACGGAGGGTCCCCGCGAGCGGCCCGAGGCGATGCGGCGCGTGGCCGTCGCCGTCGGCAGGGCCGTCCGCGGGCTTCACGACGCGGGGTTCGTGTACCGCGACCTCTATGCCAAGCACCTCTTTCTCGAGGAGCTGGACGCCGCGGCCGGGCCGCGCGTTGTCTTCATCGACGCCCAGCGCCTCGGCCGCCGCACCCGCCGCCGGGCCCGGAAGGATCTCGCGCGGCTCTACGCGACGACGCTCGTGCCGGGCGTGCGGCCGGTGGACCGGCTGCGCATGCTGCGGGCGTACCTGGGCGAGCGCTGGTCGCGGCCCGAGGCCCGGGGCCTGATCGAACGCGTTCTGCGCGAGGCCCATCGCGTGGCGGAGCGCGGCCGGGACCCGCACCTGATCGCCGAGCGGCGGACCGCCCCGCCCGGCATGGTACCGCTTGCGGACGAGACGATGGCCGTCGTCGACGGCGGCCGCCTGCGGATCAACGAGGCCTTCCGGGGGCACTTGGAGGCGGCGGGGCTCGTGACGCTCGACGCCCTGATGGCCCACGGGGGCGAGGTCTTCCGCGAGAAGGACGGCCGCAGCACGGTCCGGGCCGAACTGCCGTCCCTCGGGGACAAACCGGTCGCGGTCTACCTGAAGCGGTATACCCGCGTCCCACCGCGCCTGGCCCTGCGCCGGACGATCAGCCTTGGCGAGCCGACCTCGCAGGCGGTCGAGGAGATGAAACAGATCGTCCGCGTGACGGAGGCGGGCGTGCCGACGATGCGGATCGTCGCCGTCGGCGAGGCCCTGGCGCACGGCGGGCGGACCGAGCGGAGCTGCCTCGTCACGGAAGAAGTCCCCGGCGCCACGCAGGCCGACGTCCACGCCGAGGCCCGGTTCGCGCCACCAGCTGACCCCGGGCGAACCCGCGAGAAACGCCAACTTTTGCGGTCTATGGGCGAATTGGTGCGGCGGTTCCACCGGGCCGGCTTCGTCCATCGCGACCTGTATCTGTGTCATATCCTGATACGCAAGACCGGGGGCGAGCCCGTCCTGCACCTGATCGACCTCGGCCGTGTCGGCCGGCCGCGCGGGTGGCGCCGGCGGCGCGGCATCGTCAAGGACCTGGCCGCCCTGCTCTTCTCGTCGTGGCCGAGCGAGGCCACGTGGGTGCGTTCGCGGGTCTTCACGGACACGGACCGGATGCGCTTCGCCCGGGCGTACCTGGGCGGGCGTCTGACGCCGGAGGCGAAGGCATGGCTGCGGCGCGTCGTCCGACGGGCGCGGCGGGTGGCCCGGCGCGAGGCCCGGCGCGGCGGCGCCGCACCCCCGCCCGACTAGAGAATCCGCTGGCCGCGCCCGGCCGCCCCTGCCAGAATGGAACCGCCCCCAGCCCCGGAAGGCCCGAACGCGTGCGAATCGGCTTCCAACTCGAATACCTGGACCCCGCGCGCGGCGGGGCGGAGACGTACGTCTACCGATTCACCGAGGAGCTCCTGGCCAATGGGCACGAGGTGCACCTGTTCGCGGGGGGCTTCGGCAAGTCGCCGGAAGGGGCGTACACGCACCGGATCATGCACCGCGGGATGACGCGGTGGCAGCGCGACCGCCGGTTCGCCCTGGCCGCCCGGAAGGCCGCGCGCAAGGCCCGTCTCGACGCGACCGTGGCGGTCGGCCGGACCTACGGCGCCGACGTCCTGCAGCCGCACGGCGGGACGCTGCCGGGGACGCGGCGTCAGAACCTGCTGCTCCTCCGCAGCCGCCTGGCGCGGGGTCTGAAGGCCGCGTTCGACGCCGCAAACCCGCGAATTCGGACCCATCTCGCCATTGAAGCGCACCAGTACAACGCCCACCCGCCGCCCGAGGTCGTCGCCATCAGCGAGATGGTCCGCCGCGACATGCGGACCTTCTACAACGTGCCGGACGACCGGCTCCACCTCGTCTACAACGGCGTCGACACGGAGCGGTTCAGCCCGGAGGCGCGGGCGGCCAAGCGCGACGCCCTCCGCTCGAAGCTCGGCCTCAAGCCGGAGGAGGCGATCTTTCTGCTCGTGGCCCACAACTTCCGCCTGAAGGGCCTCCGGGAGCTCGTCGAGGCGGCCGCCGACCTGGCGGGCGCGCGCGGCGGGGCGTGGCGGATCGTCGTCGTCGGGCGGGGCAAACCGGCGCCGTACCAGCGTCTCGCCCGCCGCCTTGGCTGCGCGGGGCGGCTTGTCTTCCCGGGGGCGAAGGCCGACGTCGTGCCGTATTACGGCGCCGCCGATATTTATGTGCATCCGACATGGTACGACCCGTGTTCCCTGGTTGTACTCGAGGCCCTGGCGTGCGGTTTGCCGGTGATTACGACCCGTTTCAACGGGGCGGCCGAGCTGATGGAGGACGGCGCCGAGGGCCTGATCGTCCACCGGCCCGACCATCGGGCCGCCCTCGCCCGCGCCATGGAGCGGCTGCTCGACCCCGGCGAGCGTGAGCGCATGGGCGCGGCCGCGCGGCGGACAGCCGAGCAGTATCCCCTGCAGCGGAACTTCCGCGAGATGATGGCCGTCATCGAGCGCGCCGCCGCCCGGAAGGAGGAGCAGGCGTGAATCCCTTCGTCGTGGCCGCGGTGTGGCTCGTGGCCGGCTACCTGGTCGGCTCAATCCCGTTCGGCTGGCTCATCGGCACGACGCGCGGCGTCGACATTCGGCGCCACGGGAGCCGGAACATCGGCGCGACCAACTGCGGCCGCGTGTGCGGCGCCCCGTGGGGGCTGCTGGCGTTCGCCCTGGACGTCGCGAAAGGGTTCGGCCCGACGGTGGCGGCGGTGGTACTTATGCCCGCCCTGACAGACCTCGATATGGGCCGCCAGCGGTGGCTACTGGTCGTGATCGCGGCCTTGGGGCCCATCCTCGGGCACGTCTTCTCGCTGTATCTGAAGTTCCGCGGCGGCAAAGCCGTGGCCACCAGCCTGGGCGTCGTCGCGGCCTTTCCGATGCTGCGGTGGATGGGTTTGGCGGCGTTCGGGGCGTGGGTGCTTGTGTTCTCCGCCACGAGATATGTGAGCGTCGCCTCGTCGGCCGCGGTCGTCGTCTTTGCCGCGGGGTACCTGGTCTTCGAGCGGGCCGACGCGTGGGGGCCGTACCTGCCGGTGACGGTCTTTGTGCTCCTGCTGGTGGTATTGGTGCTCGCGCGGCACAAGACGAACTTCCAGCGGCTGGCGGCCGGGACGGAGAACCGGTTCGGGCCGAGGCAACTGTAGCGGCCACGTCGGCGCATCACGCATCGCCATGCGCTGTTACGCCGGCCTCCGGCTTGTTCGGCCGCCGGGAGCACGAGGGCATACACATGCGTATGGTGCCGCCGGGGGGTTCCGTGCCACCCGACCGCGCATACTATCGTGTCGGTTTATATCCTATAGTATCGCCGAAACGGCCCGAAATCGGCCTCTTTTTTGCCTTCTTTTGCCTTTTTTCGACCGCTGAATGGCCTTTTCCGGCCTCGTTTTTGCCGTCCAGTGGCTTCTTTTTGTCCTCTTTTGTCATTCTTTTTTCCGGTTTTTGGCTTCTTTTTTCCGCGGGCCGGGGTGCCGCGCGCGACCCCCGGCCGCCGACCCGACCCGCGCGCCCGGTGGCGCTAAACGCATGGCGAACCGTTCGCTGCAGAATTTCGGCCGCGCGGGGATGGGAAACCTGGGCGCTTTGGGCAAACTGCCGCGAGTGGGAACGTAGTGCGTGGGGGGCAAGGTGACTGGGTGACTGGGGCGTGGTTTGACTCGGCGAACGGGGTGGCGCGGGTCGCGCGTACAAGTAACGAAGTAACGTAGTGACGTAGTAGCGAAGTGACGGAGACGAGGCTGGTCTGGGACGGCGAGGCCGTGGCCGCGCGGGATGTAGATACGCGGGGGCTGTTCATTCGCGCCCCGAGCGGGAGCTCGGGGTCATGCCGTCCGGCCCTGGCATGTCTGCTCAACGCTACGGCATGTCCATGCGCTCATCGACTTGACAGCCGTGGCGGCGCTTCGAGTGCGGCGGCGCCAGCTGCCGATGGGAAACGCCAGCGCCCGCGTCGCGATAGAGCGGCGCGCCTATGTACGCGGCGTGTATGGAACGACAGCGGCCGGGAGCCACGCTCCCGAACGGCAGAGCGGCGATGAATCGCCGCAGTCCATAGAGCAGCAACGGCGAACGACACGCGCGGGGGGTCAGGCGCAGAGGGTCTTGGTGAGCAGGTCGCGGACGACCTGGGGGTTGGCTTTGCCGCCTGAGGCTTTCATGACGGCGCCGATGAGGCGGCCGATGGCGGCCTGTTTGCCGCCGCGGAAGTCGTCGGCCGCCCGCGGGTTCTCGTCGATCGCCTTCGCGACCAGCGTCTGGAGCTCCGACGTGTCCGAGACCTGGGCCAGGCCTTCGTGCTCGACGATGGCCTTGGCGTCGCGGCCGCCGGCGTGCATCTTCTCGAAGACCTCGGCGGCGGTGTTGCGGTTGATGGTGCCGGCCTTGACGAGACCGATGAGTTCGGCCAGACCTTCGGCCGAGACGCCCAGTTCGCCCACGGGCACCTTCCGCTCGTTGAGGACGCGGAGGACGTCCTGGGCCACCCAGTTGGCGGCGGCCTTGGGGTCGCCGGTCGCCCGGGCGACGGCTTCGAAGAAGTCGGCGAGGTCGCGTTCGGCCGTGAGGACGCCGGCATCGTAGGCGGAGAGGCCGTATGCCTCGGCGAAGCGGGCGCGGCGGGCCTCGGGGAGCTCCGGCACGGACGCCCGGACGCGCTCCAGCCACGCGGGCTCGGGCACGAAGGGCACCAAGTCCGGCTCCGGGAAGTAGCGGTAGTCGTGGGCTTCCTCCTTGGACCGCTGGAGGAAGGTCGTGCCGTCGGCATCGACGAAGCCGCGCGTCTCTTTGCCGCGCGCCTCGAGGGTGTAGCCGTCGGGGTCGGCGGCGACCTCGTCGCGGTGTCTCGCGATTTCGTGGAG
>CAYNLG010000087.1:0-15010 GCA_964397995.1 uncultured Anaerolineales bacterium | reverse complement strand
ACAGGCGGTGAACGAGCACCTCCATGGCCAGCCGGTCGTTCCGGGACGATTTCGCCTCCAGGTCGGCGTCCACCAAGGCCTGGTAGGCGTCGGCCAGGTGGTCCAGGGTCAGGCCGGGAAGAGCGGCGCGGATGCGGCGGGCGGCGGGGCGCGGGACGCGGGCCTCGCGCATCGCCTGGTCGACGCTCATCCGCGCCGCCAAGGCCGCCACGCTCAGCATCTGGCGCACCTGGTACCGCAGCAGGCCCACGAGTTGGGGGGCGGCCATCCCGTCGGCCCAGAAGGCGTCGAGCAGCTCCAGGGCCCGTGGCAGGTTCCGCTCGACGATGGCGTCCGACAGGGCCCACACCTGCTCATGGTGGCCGCGCGCCACCACCGCGTCCACGTCGGCCTCGCCGATCTGTGTCCGGTCGCCGGTGTAGAGGTCGAGGCGTTCCAGGGCGCCGATCAGGGCGCCCATGTCGGCGCCGAGCGACTCGGTCAGGAGCCGGGCGGCGGGGGGCGTCACGGATTTGCCGAAGCGGCTCTTGGCCTCGCGGCCGATCCAGCCCACGAGGTGCTCGGGCTTGTCGACCTCGCACTGGACGAGGAAGCCGATGGCGTCCGTCCGCTTGCCGAGGCGGGTCGAGCGGTTCCAGCTCCCGACCTCCAGGACCAGGCTGCCCGAGTCGGGCGGCGTGTCCAGGAGCTTCTCGAGCAGCGCCCGGGCGGCCGAGACGAAGCCGTCGGCCTGGCGGACCACCACCAGGCCGCGCGGCGCCACCAGGGGCGGCGTGCGGAGGGCGTCGAGGACGTCGGCGGGCTCGGCGGCGTCGCCCTCGAACTCCGCCAGGGCCATGCCAAGGTCGGCGTCGCCGAGGACGCGGGCGCGGACGACCGCCCGGGCCCGGTCCAGCAGGTACGGGTCCGACCCGGCGAAGACGTAGATCGGGGCCGGCTCCGCCTTGGTCGCCTTGGTCTCGAACTCGCTGAGGCGCATGGACGTCCTTCGGGTATGGGGGGCTCCTGGCGCGGCATGCGCCGGGGCGCACCGGCTCCTTTGTAGGGCGGGCGGGGGATGAAGTCCAGCGCTTCCTACGGCGGCTCCGGCGTCCGGCCGCGCTTTGCGGGCGGCGGGGCGGCCGCCTCGGTGGGGTCGTGGGGTTCCGGCGCCACCGGCAGGAGGACGATGAACGCGGCGCCGGCCCCGGGCACGCTCTCGCAGGCCACCGTGCCGCCGAGGCGGGCGGCGATGGCCTGGACGGTGGGCAGGCCGAGGCCCATGGCGGCGGGGTCGTCCTTGGTGGTGAAGAAGGGGTCGAAGATGCGGGCACGGACCTCGTCGCGAATGCCGGGGCCGGTGTCGGCGACGGTCAGGCGGACATAGCGGCCGGCCGGGAGGCCCCAGGCGTCGGCGCCCTGGGCGTCGAAGGTCGCGTTCTCGGTGGCCAGCGTCAGCGTGCCGCCCTCGCGCATCGCGTCCCGGGCGTTGACGACCAGGTTCATCAGCAGGTGCTGGACCTCGGCGGGGTCGGCCTGGACGACGTCGAGGTCCGGGGCGGCCACGGTGCTGGTCCGGATGTTCTGGAGGAAGCTCCGGCCGCACAGCATCAGGACCTCCTCCACGATGGCGTTGAGGCAGACAGGCCGGACCTCGCGGCCACCGTTGGGGGCGAGCATCCGCAGGCGGTCGACCAGCTTGATGCCGCGCCGCGCGCCCTCGTCGATGTGCATGAGGCTCTGGGCCACCTCGGAGTCCGGGTCGGCGTCCTGGCGGGCGAGGTTGGCGAAGCCGCGGATGCCCGTCAGGAGGTTGTTGAAGTCGTGGACGACGCCGGCGGCGAGGCGGCCGAGGGTCTGGGCCTTCTGCATGCGGGTCAGGTGCTCGCGGATGCCGACTTCCTGGGTGGCGTCTTCGGCGAAACAGAGCCACGCCAGGTCGACGGCAGCGGGGCGGCCGATCCGGGCGCAGTGGAAGCGGACGACCAGCCGCCGCCCGCCCTCCAGGACGAGCGGCACTTCCTCCGAGACCGTCGTTTCGCCGCCGAGCGCCGATTGGATCAGGCCGCGCACTTTGGTGCCGCGCCCCTCCGGGCAGACGGCCTCGACTGTGCGGCCGAGGGCCCGGTCGGCGGGGATGCCGAAGAGCGTCTCGGCGGCCCGGTTCCAGAGGCCGATCTTGAGGGCGGCGTCACCGGCGACGACGGCGATGCGCGGCGTCTCGACCAAGGCGCGGAGGCGGGCCTCGCCGGCGGCCAGCTCCTCGACCAGCCGGGCGGCGTCGAGAACGGCGGCGGCGTGGCCGGCCAGGGTTTCGAGCGTCCGGATGGCGTCCGTGTCGAACGCTCGCGCCTCCCGGCGCGCCACGAACAGGATGCCCCGGGCCTGGCGGCCCGCCCGCAGGGGGGTGGCCGCCGCCGCTTCCAGGCCGTACTGCCTTGCCCGGTCGCGCAGCGCCGGCTTCGTGGCCTCGGCCACCGAGGTTACCGCCTGGGTCGCGTTATCGGCCAAGGCGGTGCCCGTCACGCCCTCGCCGGCCCGGAGGGTGATGTCCTCGACTTCCTCCATCGGCATGCCGTGGGCGGCACGGAGGCGGAGGCGGTCGCGCTCGGCATCGTGCAGGAAGAGGAAGCAGACCTGGGCGTCGCACATGGCCGCCGCGGCCTTGACGATCTCCTTCAGGAGGGCCTCGCGGTCACGGCGGCCGGCCATCTCGACGCCCAGCCGGTGCAGGGCGACGAGGCGGTCCATGGCGCTTTCGATGCGGCGGCGGTCCCGGGCCTCCAGCCCCGCGATGAACAGGAACAGGGCGAACGTCGGCACCAGCGGCCAGAGGAAGTTCTCCACGACGTCCGCCTGCGCCACCCCCGCCAGCCACTGGGCGACGTTCGTCCCCGCCACGGCGAGCGCCAACAGCAGCGTCCCCCCCAGCAGGAACGGGGCCGGCCCGGGCAGGGCGCGGCGCCGGAGGGCGAGCTCGACGGCGGCCCAGGCGAGCGCGGCCGCCGAGAGGACCGACAGGATGGCGACGGCGTCGGTCACGCGGGGCCCTCCCGGGGCGCCTCGGGCAGGCGGCGAACGCCCAGGGCGAAGGCCACCGCCGCCGCCGCCAGCAGGACGTGCTCCGCCAGGTTCAGCGCCGCCGCCACGGGCCCCGTGCCGCCCGGCGCGGGTTCGATCGCCCCGAGGACGGGCGCGGCAGCGCCGGCCCCCAGGTCCTCGGCGACGGTCAGGCCCCACGCGGCGGCCAGGAGCAGGACGGGCAGGACGAACGGCCGAAGCCAAGGGGTCTGGAGGACGCGGCGGCGGTTGGCGGCCAGGTAGACGACGAGCACCGCCCCCAGAACCAGCGTCAGGACCTCGCCGAATTGGACCATCGGCGCTCTCCCCAGCGCGCGGACGTCCGAGGTGCGGTGGGCGGCGCGAGCCACGCTGGGCCCGTCCGCCTCCAGAGATCAGTATACCCGAGCGCCCCGGCGGCAAGCAATGGTCGGGTCATTTCACGCTCGCGGCCCGACTCGCTCGAACCCGCACAAGGGCTGCAGCACCTCCGGCAGCCTGATCGACCCGTCGGCCTGCTGGCCGTTCTCCATCAGGGCGATCAGCGTCCGCGACGTCGCCACGGCCGTCCCGTTCAGCGTGTGCACCAGCTCGGGCTTCTTGCCCTGTTCGCGGCGGAAGCGGATGCCGAGGCGGCGGGCCTGGTAGTCCGTGCAGTTGGACGTGGAGGTGATCTCGCCCCACGCGCCCCCGTTGCCGCGCCCGGGCATCCAGGCCTCCAGGTCGTACTTGCGGTAGGCCGGGCCGCCCAGGTCGCCCGTGCAGATGTCGACGACGCGGTAGGGGATGCCCAGGGTCTGGTAGATGGCCTCCTCGATGCGGAGCAACTCCTCGTGCATCGCGTCGGACGCCTCCGGGGCGGTGAACGCGAACATCTCCACCTTGGTGAACTGGTGGACGCGGTAGAGGCCGCGCGAGGCGCGGCCGTAGGCGCCGGCCTCGCGGCGGAAACAGTGGCTGAGGCCGCCTACCTTCACGGGCAGGTCGCCGGCGTCGAGGATCGTGTCCATCAGAAGGCCGCCCAGGGTGATCTCGGCCGTCGCGATGAGGCCGAGGTCTTCGCCGTCGATCCGGTAGATCTGCGTCTCGTCGCCGCGCGGGTTGAAGCCCGTGCCCTCCAGCACCTTCATGCGCGCGAGGTCCGGCGTCGTGTGCAGCGCAAAGCCCTCGTCGCGGAGCTTCTCCATGGCGAAGCGGCAGAGGGCGTGCTCGACCAGGACCAGCTCGTTTTTCAGGAAGTAGAAGTTCGAGCCGGTGACCTCCGTGGCGCTGTCAAAGTCCAGCAGGTCCAGCGCCAGGCCCAGCTCGACGTGGTCCTTCGGCGCGACGTCGAACGCGGGCACGTCGCCGACGACGCGAAGCTCGCGGTTGTCCTCCTCGGTCGCGCCGACGGGGGCGTCCGGATGCGTCAGGTTCGGGATGCGGGCCTGCTCGGCCCGGAGGTCGGCCTCGACCTGCTCCAGGCGGGCCTCCAGGTCGGCGATGCGGCCCTTGAGGCCCGAGGCCTCTTCGACCAGGCCCGGGCGCTCCTCGGCCGAGGCCTTCGGGATGGTCCCGCTTAGCTCGTTCCGCCGGTTGCGGAGCCCGTCGGCCTCGGTGATGAGGGCCGACCGCTCGTCCGCCAGACGCAGGACGGCGTCGACGTCGGCGTCCATGCGGCGGTTGGTGGTGTTGGCGCGGACTTCGTCGGTCCGGGTGCGAATCGTCTCCAGGTTGAGCATCGGCGGCCTCCGGTGGCGCTTCGGGCGGCGCCATTGTGCCGGGCGGTACGGGGCGATGCAAGGCTTCGGCCCCCGCGATTCGGTGGACCCCGCGGCCGCGGGGTGCTACCGTGACGCGGACACCCGTTTGCCCCCAACGAAAGGGACGCCCATGGCCGCCATCCCCACTTCCGACTTTCCTGCCCGGACCTTCGACGTGGTCGTCGCCGGCGGCGGCACGGGCGGGCCGCTGGCGGCCGTGGCTGCGGCGCGGCAGGGGGCCCGCGTCGCCCTCGTCGAGACCAAGGGGTATCTGGGCGGCGTTGCCGTGGAGGGCGGCACCGCGCTGCACAGCTTCACCAACCTCTGGAAAGCTTTCCCCGGCGTCGAGCGCCGCCACGTGGTGCGCGGCCTGCCGCAAGAGGTCATCGACCGGCTGGCGGCGCGGGGTGGGACGACCGGCCACGCCGAGATGACGCGCGGCTACGATTACGACTCGGTCTGCACGGCCATCGACACCGAGGTCCTGAAGCTGGTGCTGCATGAGTTGTGCGTCGAGGCCGGTGTCACGGTGCTCCTGAACACCTTCGTGGCCGACGCCGCCGTGGAGGGCGATTGCGTGATGGCGGCCGTCGTCCAGAGCCGCGCCGGCCGCGAGGCCCTGGCCGCCCGCGCCTTCGTCGACGCCACGGGGTACGGAGACCTGGCGGCCGCGGCGGGGGCGGCCTTCACGGAGCCGAACGATTACCCGGTCGCCAACAGCATCGGCGTCGCGAACGCGAGCCTCGAGGGGTATCACAGCTTCCTCGCGGCGCACGACGCGGTGACGCAGTACAGCGAGGGCCGGCGCGACGGCCGCGACGGGCGGATCGTCCGCCTCGACGGGCGCCTGGACCGGGTGCCCCCCGCGTTCGCCGAGGAGGCGAAGGCCATCGGCCTGGCGCTCGTCACGACGAGCGTCCGCGACGACTACCTGATGTTCGTCAAGCTCAACTACAAGATGCCCGTCAGCCCGACCGACCGCGACGCCGTGGCCGAAGCGGAGCTGGAGCTCCGGCGGCGGCAGGCGCGGGCGGTGGCGCTCTTCCGCCGTTTCGTCCCCGGCTGCGAGCGGGCCTTCATCGCGCGGACGAGCCCGTCGCTCTGCATCCGCCGCGGGCGGTGCCTCGCCTGCGACTACGACATCACGCTCAAGGACGTGCTGGAGGCGCGGCACTTCGAGGACGAGGTGATGGTCTACGGGTTCCACGACTCGGCCCCGCGGCTGCAGATCGCGGGCGGCGGGACGTACGGCGTGCCGTATCGGGCCCTGCGCGTCGCGGGCATCGAGAACCTGCTGGCGGCCGGGATGCTCATCACCTCCGACCACGACGCCCACATGTCCACCCGCAACACCGTCTGTTGCATGGGCCAGGGCCAGGCGGCCGGGACGGCGGCGGCGCTGTGTGCCGAGAAGGGCTGCGGGACGCGCGAACTGGGGTACGGCGACTTGCGCGCGGCCCTGGTCGACGGAGGCGTGTACCTGGAGGCGTGAGGGTGCATCGAGCCCCGCACGGGCGTGCGGTGTCGGCCGGCCATGGCGGCGCGCCGGCCTACTGCACCGGTTCGGGGTCGCGGGCGGCTCGCTCGGCGGCCTCGCGGTCGGGGGGCAGGGGGTTGAGGCTTCGGGCGGCGTCGGCCCAGGCCGTGGCGCAGGCGTCGAGGTGCCGGGCGATGGCGCCGCCGACGTACCCCTCGGGCATGTTCTTGGCGGGGCGGCAACCTTCCACTTGCGCGAGGCGCCGAAACGCCTCCGGATGGTCCACCAGCAGGCACGGGCGGGCCCGGTCCGTGATGCCTTCCTGCTCGTCGCGATAGCCGGTGAAGAGGGGGTGGCGCTGGACGACGTCTTCGAGGCTGGCGTAGTCGCTCCGGCCCGCGAGGATGTCGAAGATGTTCTCGCAGGCGACGGGGGCGAAGACGCAGGGGCTGATGTCGCCGCTCGCGTAGATGTGGAAGTAGTAGCGTCCGCCGGCGATGCAGCCGCCGACCAGGGGGCCGTCGTTCCAGAAGTCGCCGAGGAAGATAGGCCGGTCCTGCTCGCGCCAGCGGTAGATGGTGTCGCGGAGGAGGGCTCGCTGCTGGGGCGTGACCATGAGGTCGGGCCGGGGGCTGCGGCCGATGGGCATGAGGAGGAAGAACCAGCCGAACAGGTCGCCCTCGGCGATGCGGAGGTCGAGGAAGGCGTCGGAGCAGACGGCCTCGGCGTTCTCGCCCGTGACGGTGGCCGAGAACCCGCACATCACGCCGCGCTCCGCCAGCAGCCGCCGCGCCCGGCGGTTCCGCTCGTAGATCCCCTGGCCGCGCCGCGCGTCGGTCTGGTGCTCGAAGCCCTCGACGCTGATGGCGGGGAAGACGTTGCCGACGGCGGCCAAGCGGTCGGCGACGGCCTCGTCGATGAGCGTGCCGTTGGTGTAGACGAGGAAGCCGCGGTCCGGGAAGCGGCGCGCCAGGCGCGTCAGGGTCTGGTCGGTCTGCTCGACGAGGAAGGGCTCGCCCCCCGAGAGCGTCACGAGCGTGACGCCCATGTCGATGACCTGGCGGACGATGGCCTCCAGCCGCTCGTAGGGGAGGGTCGAGCCGTCGCGGGTGCTCTTGGCGTAGCAGCCAGGGCAGGCGAGGTTGCAGCGGTCCGTGGGCTCGATGACGACGGTGCAGGGGGTAGCGCGGCCGTCGCGGGAGGCGCGGGTGCGGAGGTGGATGTCGGTGCTCCAGGCGGCGATGAAGCGGAGGATGGCCCGGGCCGCGGCGGGGCGCTGTGTGACGAGCCGGTCGAGGAACGCCCGGAGGTGCTCGGCGAACCACCGCTGGTGGCGCAGGAGGCGGCGGTCGTCTTCGCAGGCGTCGTACGAGGCGGCCAGACGCTCCAGCAGGCGGTCGAGGAAGAAGTCCCGGACGGGCGGGACGCCGAGGCCGAGCTCCGCCCCCTTGACGGACGCAAACAGGACGGCGTCGGCGAAGCCTTCACGCAGACGCCGCGTCACGCGGCTCATGGTCAGCTTCCTCCGGTTGCACCCTCCGACGTCGGCAAGGCCCGGGCCCGGACGGTCTCGATGAAGGCGGCCGTCTCCTTGGTCCAGTCGCGCATCGTGTCGCGGGCGATGCGGGCGTGTTGCCAGAGCATGGTGGTCTTCTCGGCCAGGCCGAGGCCCTGGTGCCCGAGCAGCTTGCGCAGGCGGTTCACGTTCAGGGCGCCCCAGCGGTAGAAGCGATGGTGGGCGTCCAGCAGGACCTCCTGGAGGCGCTCGATGCTCAGGCGGCCGTGATTGTACACGCAATGCGTGCCGTCGTAGTAATCCCAATCGGCCGGGAACCGGTCGAAGGTCAGGTGCGGCCGGAACTGGTCCATGAGCGGCGTCCCGGGGAAGGGCGTCAGCACGCTCATCTGCATCGTCTCGATGTGGCACTGGCGGGCGAAGCGGACGATGCGGTCGGCGGCGGTCTCGTCCTGGTGTGGCCCGAGGACGAACATCCCGTGGATCCAGAAGCCGTGGTCGTGGAGGATGCGGGTATCCTCGGCCAGGCGCGACGTCAGGTCGCCCTCGCCGCGGTAGCCCTTGTGCCACTGGCGGGCGGTCTCGTCGTCGACGGTCTCGTAGCCGATGTAGAAGACGTCGCCGCCGGCGTCGTGCATGGCCCGCAGCAGGCGGTCGTCGCGGTGGCGTCGGGCGGCGTCCTCCCAGTGGAAGTCGATGCGAATCTGGGCGTTGAACCGCAGGTCCATCGGCCGCAGCCGTTCCAGCAGGTCCCGGCTCCAGGCCCGGTCGCTCGTCAGGTTGTCGTCATAGAAGAAGAGCGACTGGTAGCCCCGGTCGGCGTAGTGATGCAGGTCGGCCTCGACCTTGGCGACGGACTGGCGGCGGACGCGGCGGCCGAACATGCGCGTCACGGTGCAGTACTCGCAGCCGAACGGGCACCCGCGCGAGGCCATGACCGGCAGCGGATAGAGCCCCCGCCGCGGGTACCCCGCCAGCAGGCCCTCGAACCCGTGGACGAGTTCGTGGTTGAGGGGCGGCAGGGCGTCGAGGTCCTCCACCGGCGTACCTCGCGCGATGCCTTCGACCAGGCGGCCGGCGGCCAGGTCTTCGATGACCGACTCCCCCTCGCCGCGCACCACGACATCGCCGTGGGCGAGGGCCTCGTCCGGGCAGAAGGTCGCGTGCACGCCGCCGAAGGCGATCGTCACGTCCGGGCAGCGGGCGCGGACCGCGTCGGCGATCTCGTAGCCGCGCCGCGCCGTCGGCGTCATGATGCTGATGCCCACCACGTCGGCGGCGCACAGGTCGTCCATGACGTCGGGCTGCTCCAGGAGCGACCCGGAGAGGCTCTCGTTGTAGACGCGGACATCGTAGCCCTTGCGCTCCAGGACGGAGGCCAGGGTGATGGGGCCGAGGAGCGGCCAGCGGCGGATCCAGGCGTTGAAGGGGCGGCCGGGCCGTCCCTGCGGTTCGATGAAACGGATTCGGCGGGGTCGGGTCATGGGGCCTCGCTCAGGCAACCGGTCAGCGTGCGGGCCACGCCACGCAAGGCACAAACGCGCACCTCTAGTCCCTATATACGCCTTCCGGGGCCGCAATGCAAGCGGCCGAGCGAATTCTTGTCGCCGCCTCAGCGATGGATCTCGATCGCCGCCAGCCCCGGGTATGTCCGTCCCTGGATCGCCAGGCGCAGGGCGCGGATCGACACGCTCGCCCCGAAGTCGGCCACCAGCACGTGGCTGCCGGAGAAGGGCGGGATCGGCACCGGCTTGCCGCCGTTGACGGCCATCGTGGCCGCGCCCCACGGGTCGGCCCCGGGTGTGCTGGTGCGCCCGAAGAGCACGAGGTACCGGCCGCGCACCGGCGGGCTCCAGCGGGCCTCGAACCAGCCCGCCGGGCCGCTGAGGGTCCACGAGTTGCCCGTGCGGGTGCCGGCGAAGACGTTCTGGGGGTCGCGGTCCGCGTACTGGCTGGACGCGACGGCCCGGCCGCCCCGCGCCCGGTTCCACTCGGGCGGCATGCGTTTGCCGAGCTTCTCGTCGAACTCGGCGCGCGTCAGGACGACGAGTTGTGGCTCGCGGCGTGCGGTGCGGCCGACCTCGGCGAGGTCGCGGAGCTTCTCCTCGACGGCCGCCAGCGCGACCTCCGCCTTCTGCCGCTCGGCGTCCGCCGCCGTGTGTTTCGCCAGGAACGTACCGTAGTAGAGGGTGGCCCGCTCCAGCATCGTCGGTTCCGCCGGGGGCGTGGCATCGGCGGCCAAGTCCTCGTACCACTCGGCCAGGCGCAGGGCGGCCCGCTCGGGCAGCCGGTCGGGCGTCATGGCCGCCAGCAGGACGAGCTTGCTCTCGACGTCGTCGGCGTCCGGAGCGAGGTGCTCGGCCGCACGCTCCGGGGCGTCGAGTTCGATCAGGATCAGGCGGACGAGGGTGCGCCGGGCCTCGGCGTCCGCCGCGTCGGCCGCCACCGCCTCGGCCAGCGCCTCGGTCCGGGCCTGGATCCGCTGGCGCGTCACCGCGTGACGCAGCCGCGCCTGGATGACCTCGGCCTCCGGCGATCGGACGGCCCGGGCGACGCCCTGGGCGCGGCGGAGGGCGGCGACGGCGGCGGTGGTGTCGTAGGTCTCGGCCTCGGCGTCCGCCAGGGCCAGCAGCGCCTCCAGGAGGGCGCGGCCCAGGTCGGCCCGCTCCGCGGCGCCGCGCGCCCGCACGTACGCCGCCTGATACAGGTCGACCAGCTTCGCGCGGGGCTCGGCGGCCCCGTCGGGGGCGGCGTCGATCCAGAGCTCCAGGGCCGCCACGGCCGTGGCATGGCCCGTCGCGCCGGCCCCCGCGGCCAGGTCTGCCGCCTCGGCCGCCAGCGCCCCCGTCAGGGCCGGGGGGTGGTTCCCGGGGCGGGCGGCGTCGAGGAGACGGGAGGCCATCTCGAGATCGTCCTCCTTGGTGGGGGTGGCCTTGGCGTCGCGGATGGCCGGCCCGTACAGCGACTCGACGGCCATCGCGACCTCCTCCGGCGTGGGGCCGGGCCGCCTGGGCGGCCGAGGTGGGGGGGAGGCCTCCTGCGCGGCCGCCACCGTCGGTGCCAGCATCGCCAGGAGCAGGCCCGCGAGGCCGGCGAGATGTGCCCGGTACGGGCGAGGCCGTTCCATGCCGCATCCTCCCGCGTTCCGGGCCCACGATAGGCCCGCCGCCGGCCGCCTGTCAAGGTGCGCGCGCGGCCATGTTGGGGCTTGCCAGGGGGGCGGGATTCGGGTACGGTACCGAGTCTTACGCGGCCCTGTGGGAACGGAGGCCGGCGGCGACGCCGGCGGACAGGCCCGGGAGCGGCCGCCTCCCGGCGCCCCTGTGTCAGGAAGGAGACGGGTGATGGCGGAACGGGCGAAGACCAACTTGATTGAGACCTACCGGATTCACGAGACGGACACGGGCAGTCCGGAGGTCCAGATTGCCATCCTCACCGAGCGCATCGCGCATCTGACCGAGCATCTCAAGACGCACCGCAAGGACCACTCGTCCCGTCGCGGCCTGCTGAAGCAGGTGGGCCGGCGCGCCAGCCTGCTGAAGTACCTGGCGCGGACGGACCGGGCGCGGTACCAGGCGGTGATCCAGCGGCTCGGTATCCGCAAGTAGACCGCCTGTGACCGCGCGGTCCGCCGGGGTGGCCAACGGGGCCGCCGGGGCCGCGATGCCGGAGGAGTCCGCCTTGGAGGCGGCCGCGACGACGGCGGGGCGTAAAGGTCAGCTTTTGTAGGCATAGGGAAAGGCAGAGAGACAGAATGGCAATCGTACGAGTCGAACGAGAGATCGCGGGGCGCACCCTCAGCCTGGAGACCGGGCGTCTCGCCCGCCAGGCGCATGCGAGCGTCCTGGTGCAGTACGCCGACACGGTGGTCCTGGTGACCGCCACGACGGCGCCGCCGCGGCCCGGCCTGGGGTTCTTCCCCCTGAGCGTCGAGTACCGCGAGTACACCTACGCCGCCGGCAAGATTCCCGGCGGGTTCTTCAAGCGCGAGGGACGCCCCTCCACCAAGGAGACCCTCACGTGCCGCATGATCGACCGGCCGCTGCGGCCGCTGTTCCCCGCGGGGTTCATGGACGAGGTCCAGGTGGTCGCGTCGGTTCTCTCGGCCGACCAGGAGAACGACCCGGACCTGCTGGCGATGATCGGGGCGAGCGCCGCCCTGTCGATCTCGCCGATCCCGTGGGACGGGCCCATCGCGCCGGTCCGCATCGGCATGGCCGACGGCGAGCTGCTCGTCAACCCGACGCACAGCGTCCGCGAGACGGCCGAGATGGACTTGATCCTCTCCTGCATCGGCGATGACATCAACATGCTCGAGCTTGAGGGCAAGGAAATCCCCGAGGAGAAGCTCCTCGAGGCCTTCGAGCTCGGCTCCGAGGTGGCCCAGCAGGTCCTCGGCCTCCAGCAGGAACTGATCGACGCCGTCCAGCCGAAGAAGACCCCGTGGGAGCCGCCGCGCGACACCGCCGACCTCGAAAAGCAGATCGAGGACGCGTTCCTGGCCGACCTCGAGGCCGCGAAGGCCATCGGTGAGAAGATCGAGCGGCAGGACGCGACCCGCGCCGTCAAGGACAAGGCCCGCGAGGCCCTCATCCCCGAGGAGCCCCAGAGCGAGGACGACTGGACCGGCGCCGACTTCGGCCGCGCCTGGGAGAAGGTCGAAGACCGGCTCATCACGCGGCTGCTCCTGGAAGGCCGCCGCACCGACGGCCGCGGGCGGAACGACCTGCGGCCGGTGTCGTGCGAGGTCGGGGTCCTGCCCCGGACGCACGGCTCGGCGCTGTTCACGCGGGGCGAGACGCAGGCCCTCGTGGTCACGACCCTCGGCACGACCGCCGACCAGCAGATCATCGACGGGCTGATCGAGGAGTACCGCAAGCCCTTCATGCTGCACTACAACTTCCCGCCGTTCTCGGTGGGCGAGGTGCGGATGTTCCGCGGCCCGCGCCGCCGCGAAATCGGCCACGGGGCGCTCGCCGAGAAGAGCATCGCCCCGGTCCTGCCGACGCCGGAAGAGTTCCCGTACACGCTGCGGCTGGTGTCGGACATCCTGGAGTCGAACGGCTCCTCGTCGATGGCCACCGTCTGTGGCGCGACCCTCAGCCTCATGGACGCCGGCGTGCCGATCAAGAACCCGGTGGCGGGGATCAGCATCGGTGGCGTGCATGACGAGAGCGGCAACGACTACCTGCTCGTCGACATCCAGGGCGAGGAGGACCACACCGGCGACATGGACTTCAAAATCGCCGGGACCCAGAAGGGCATCACGGGCATCCAGCTCGACCTCAAGGTGCGCAGCATCTCGCTGGAGAAGTGCCGCAAGGTCTTCGAGACGTCCCGCGAGGTGCGGCTCCAGATCCTCAAGACGATGCTCCAGACGCTCTCCAAGCCGCGCGAGGAAATCAGCCGCCACGCCCCGCGCCTCATCCAGATCAAGATCAACCCGGACAAGATCGGCAAACTGATCGGCCCGGGTGGCAAGGTGATCAAGGGCATCGAGGCCGACACCGGCGCCCGCGTCGAGATCGACGATGACGGGACGGTGACGGTCTCGTGTGTGGACGCGGCGGCGGCGGAACGCGCCCGCGAGATGGTCGAGAACATCACGGCCGAGATCAAGGTCGGCACGGTCTACGATGGCAAGGTCGTCACGATCAAGCCGTTCGGGGCGTTCGTCGAGATCCTCCCCGGCCAGGATGGCATGGTTCACATCTCCGAACTCGCCGACAAGTACGTCGAGAAGGTCGAGGACGTGGTGAAGCTCGGGGACGCGGTCCGCGTGAAGGTGATCGCGGTCGACGACAGCGGCCGTGTCAAGCTCTCCCGCAAGGCCGTCCTGAAGGAGGAAGGCGCGGGCGAGACGGCCGAGGAGCCGGCCGCGGCCGAGGAGTAGACCGGCAATGACGCTGCCCGGCGGGCGCCGCTCCCCCGCGGAGTGGCGCCCGTGGCGGCGCGGGCGGAGGATGGCCGTGGGACCGCTGCTCGTCGCGCTCGGGCTCGTCGCCGGCCTGGCCGGGGCCGTGCCCCTGGCGCTGCACCTGGCGCGCCGTGCCGAACGCCGCGCCCGGACCTCCGAACGCCGCGCCCGCGACGCCGAGCACCTCGCCTACGTCGGCACCCTGACCGGGGGGCTGGCGCACGAAATCCGCAACCCCCTCTCGACGGTGCAGCTGAACCTGCAGCTGCTCGCGGAGGACCTCCAGCGGCCCGGCCGCGAGGTCGACCCCCGCGTCCGCCGCAAGCTCGACACCCTCCGCCAGGAGGCCGCCCGCCTCCAGGAGATTCTCGACGCGTTCATGAAGTTCGCCGGGCGGCTGGAGCTGGACCGCGCGCCGACGTCGCTGACGGCCGTCGTCGAGGAGTGCCTGGCGTTCTACCAGGACCGGCTCCAGCGGGCGGGCATCGACGTCCTGACCCAGTTCGATGAGAAGCTGCCCGAGGTGCCGATGGACCCGTGCCTGATGAAGCAGGCCCTGTCGAACCTCGTCTTGAACGCCGAGTCTGCGATGCCGGAGGGCGGCCAGTTGATGCTGGGGACCGGGGCCGACCGGCAGGGCGTCTGGGTCCAGGTCACCGACACCGGCACGGGCATCCCGGCCGCGGCGCTGGAGAAGGTGTGGCGGCCGTACTTCTCGACGCGCGACGGCGGGACGGGCCTCGGCCTGCCCACCGTTCGCCGCATCGTCCGCGCCCACCACGGGACGATCGACGTGCAGTCCGAGCCGGGGCGGGGCACCCGGTTCACGGTTCACATTCCCTACGCCACCGACGAAGGCCAGACGCCATGACGGACTCTCCCCGCGCCGACGCCGACATCGGCCGCATTCTCATCGTCGAGGACGACCGGGCCCAGGCGGACGCCGTCGCCGAGACGCTCGAACGCGTCGGCCACCAGTGCGTCGTCGTGACCGAGCCCCAGCGGGCGCTGCCCATCATCGAGAGCGAGGGGTTCGACCTGGTCATCACCGACCTGGTGATGCACGAGGTGGACGGCATGGAAATCCTGGCCCACACGAAGCGCGTCGACCCGACCGTCGAGGTGATTGTCGTGACGGGCCACGGGACCATCGAGACGGCCGTGGCGGCAATGCGCGAGGACGCGACCGACTACATCACGAAGCCGCTGAACGTCGACGAGCTGCGAGACCGCGTGGCCCGGGCATTGGAACACCGGCGCCTGGTGCGCCGCAGCCGCCAGCTGGACGAACGGTTCGGCTTCGAGGGCATCATCGGCAA
>CAYNLG010000086.1:0-15044 GCA_964397995.1 uncultured Anaerolineales bacterium | reverse complement strand
CACCCCTCGCCGCCCCCCCCGTTCCTTCCCCATTTGTGCATCCCTGAACGCGCGTCACGCCAGGCGCCCCGTCGCGCGCCGTTGCAGGCATTCCGGCCTCCGCATTCTGCACCCGCCGCGCCGAGGCCCCAGCGAGGGCGGCATTCGCCACCCAGCCCTCTCAGCCCTCCCATCCCTCCCATCTTCCCCAGACCCCCGTGGCGACACCGGTAGCCGGAAATCTGCAAGTGCACGCATCGCGATACATGCGGCGCCTGCGGCCGCGCGGCACCCGCCGGCACCCCCGGCAGCTGGCGGCCCGCGACCCGCCCGAAAAAATCTGACAAAAACCGACAAAAAAAAGGCAGAAGTGGCCAAAAAAATGGCGCAGAACGGCAAAAAAACGGGCACAAGAGAGCTATTCAGAGCCAAAAAAAGTCAAGCAAAGGCAAAGAAATGCAAATTCTTGGCCGCCCAGGCGACACTATAAAATACAAACCGACACTATAGTGAACGCCCCGCCTGCCCCGACTCGGCCCGCATCAGCGACCCCAGGCACCGTTCGCCGTTGCTGGGCATTCCGGCTTCTGTATTTGTACGCATCCCCGTGCGTGGAGTCCTGCGGCACCCTTTCAGGCGCCGGTCCCGGCGCGGCCCTCAGAGCAGCGCCGTCGAGAAGTACCGCTCCGCCCGGTCCGGCAGAATCGTCGCCACCGGGCCTTCCACCGACGGGGCAATCCGCCGCGCCGCCCATACATTCGCCCCACTCGATATCCCCACCAGGAGGCCGAATTCGCGGCCCAGGCGCCGGGTTGTCTCGATCGCATCCTCGTCCGTCACCTCCACCACGTCGTCGACAAGCGAGGTATCCAGGATGTCCGGGACGAAGCCGTCGCCGATGCCCTGAATCTGGTGGAGGCCCGGCTCGTGGCCGAGCAACGCCGAGACGTTCTTCGGCTCCACGGCGACAATCCGCACGCCGGTGGCCCGTTCCTTCAGGTACCGGCCCACCCCCTGGAGGGTCCCGCCGCTGCCGACGCCGGCCACGAAACAGGCCACTTCGCCGGACATTTGTCGCCATAATTCCACGGCCGTCTGCTCGTAGTGGACGCGCGGATTCGCGGGATTTTCGAACTGTTGCGGCACGAATACGCTCGTATCGGCCGCCTCCAATGCACGGGCTTCCGCGACCGCCCCGGGCAGGCTCTCGGCGTCCGGCGTCAGCACGAGTTCCGCCCCGAGGGCCCGGATGAGCTTCTTCCGCTCCTCGCTCATCCCCTCGGGCATCACGATGCGGACGCGATACCCCTTCAGACCGCCCACCAGGGCCAGCCCGATGCCCGTATTGCCGCTTGTAGGCTCGACGATGGTCATCCCGGGCCGCAGGCGGCCGTCGCGCTCGGCGGCCTCGATCATCGCCAGCGCGACGCGGTCCTTGATGCTCCCGCCGGGGTTCAGAAACTCGGCCTTCGCATAGACGTTTTCGCCCCTGAGACGCAAGAGCGGCGTGTTTCCGACCAAATCGAGGATGTTATCCGTGAGCATGACTTCCACCCCCTCCGGGCCCGCACCGCTACCGTTCCAGGATGATCGGCCGCGCGAGCGCCTCGCCCTCCCACGCGGCCCGGACGGTCGGCCAGTCGCTCGGCTCCGCCAGCGGCGCCGTGCCCTCGGGACCGCACAGGACCGTGTCCTCGCACTTGGTGCCGGTGATGGTCGGGTTCCACGCAAAGGCTTGATTCTCAAGGACTTGCACGTCGCTCTCCGGGGCGGCCTTGACCTCGCGGGGAAGGTATCCACACGAGCCGCCCTGGTGGTGGAGCCGCCACTCGTCCTCGCGCCCCACGGCCGCGTACGCCCGCCGCGCGACCGCGAAGAGTTCCCCCAGCGTCCGGCCCGGGCGGGTGCTCGTGATGAGGGCGGCATCAACGGTCGCACACGCCTCCATTGTGGCCGCCAGGGCCTCCGGAACCGGCCCGAAATGGACAATCCGGGTGCAGGCGGCAATGAGCCCCCCCCGCTCCGAGCAGGTGACGAGCATCAGCCGCCGCTCGGCCGCGGTGTCGGTCGGGAGGGGGTGGCGGAACCGGTCGATCCGGTCGTCGGCCCCGACGAGGAGGACCCAGGGCACCAGGCCCTTGGCCCGCAAAGCGGCCGTCAGATGGCCTGCAGCGGCGTTTTCGGTCCATCCGGGCTCCGCCTGCCGCGCGGTTGCTTCGACCGCCGCCGTCACGTCCGTCGCCACGGCGCGGTATCGCTCGACCTCCTCCTCGCCGAGCGTCCACCGCAGGCGGTCGACCTCGGGCGGCAGCGGCAGCGTCCCGACGTTCGGCAGGGCCGCGTCGGCCGCCACCCGCCGATCGCCCAAAACCCCGCCCAAACGTTCCCGGCGGGCGTCTGTGTCGTGATACGGGTAGGCGACGAGGTCGTAGCCGGTGCCCGGGAGGTCCTCGTCGCGGAGGCGCTCGGCCTCGATGTTCGTGGTCAGAACCGTGGCCCCGTCGCGGTGGACGACCACGTGCGAGTTGCCGACGTCGTCAACCAGGCCGACGTAGTTCCGGACGCGACCCGAGGTGTACCACGCGACGTTACAGCGGCGCGACAGAACGATGGCATCGAGGGTATGCTGATCGAGCAATTCGACCAGCTGTTGGTGCTTGCGGGCCTGTTCGGCGGCAACATCGGTCATGGCGACTCCCCTTCGGCGGCGCTCGGTTCGCGTGGGTTCCGGTCCTCGGTTGCGGGCGGCGGCCCCGCGCGGGCGGCCCGCAGAAGCGGCCGCGCCGCCCCGACCGCGCACACCGCCACGAGCGGCCCCACGCCGCCGGCCATGCCGAGCACCGGCCCGCCCAGCGTCGGCGCGAGCTGCCGCCCCGCCAGGCCCGCCACCGGCCCCAGCGTGAACCCGGCGCCGATCAGCCCCTCGTGCCCGCCCCCGGCATCCACCGAGGCGTTCTTAACCACCATAGCGTAATAGAGGGCCGCGTAGTAGGTCATACCGGCGGCCACGCCGAAGACGACCTCGCCGGCGAGCACCGTCGCCAGGTTCGCCTCCGAGACCACCAGGAAGAACCCCAGCGGCAGCGCCCCGATGACGAGCGCCAGCGGCCAGGCCCGGCCGTGCCAGCCCAGCCAGAGCTGCAGGCCAAGGAAGGTCGCCACGCGGACCGCGTCCAGCATGGCCGAGGCGGCCGTCGCCCACTCGACCTCGACCTGGAGGCGGCCGAAGATGTCCGGCATCAGCGCCGCCAGAATCCAGAGCAGCGAGTAGCTGGTGATCATGGACCAGCGGCTGGAGGCCAGAAGGCCGCCCAGCCGGCCCAGGACGGCCGCATTCGGCCGTTCCGGGTGATCGTGCGGCAGGTGGACGGGCCGTGTCCGAAGCGGCCGCATGAGGGCCAGGCTGACCAGATTAATGGCCCCGCCCAGAAGGAAAAGGCCCGCCGGCCACGTCTTCAGGATCGGCCCGACCGCCAGAAGCGACGTCGGGACGGCGGTCGACCACGCGAGGTTGAAACGGCCGACGCTACGGGCAGCCTCGGCGATGCCCTGGCCAGCGACGACGTAACTCTCGACGACAGGCCACTTTACGCCGTTGAGGAACCCCAGGGCAAGGACGCCCGCGACCACCACCGCCGCCGCCGGCCACGCGAACAGGAGCCCGTACATGGCGGCCTGGCCCAGGAGGGCGGCCGCGATGACCCGCTTCTCTCCCAGCCGCACGCACAGGGCATGGCTGGCGAGGGCCCCGAGGACGTACAGCGTGCCGAATCCGAGCGCCAGGCCCAGATTTTCCGACGGGCCGAACGCCAGCTGCTCGTCCGTGTAGAAGTAGATGCCGCGCTCGACGAGGATCGTTGCAAAGCTCTCCTGCCACGTCAGCAGCAGAAGCCGCCGCAGGCGCGGCCTCGGGATGGGCGTTCCGGCTGTCATGGTCCGGGCACGATACGCGAGCGAAGCCGCGGCGGCAAGGGCCTGGCGCGGTTGCGCCGGCCGGTGAGCGCTGGCACCCGGGCGGCCGGCGCACTAGAATGCCCGCCGGGCGGCCGCGGCGGCCGCCCCCCCGCGAACCCGCGAGAACCCGCGAGGACGGCCATGGAAACGCAATTCGAGCACGCCTACGTCCTCAGCGTGATGAGCGACGACCACCCCGGCATCGTCGCCGGCCTGACCGGGGCCGTCAGCCGCCTGCGCGGCAACATCGACGCGTGCAGCCAGACGGTCCTTGGCGGGTACTTCACGCTGATCATGATCGTAAGCTTGCCGGAGCCGGCCGATCCGGAGGCCCTGGCGGAGGCCGTCCGGAGCCGGTCGCCGGGGTGTCACGTGCTGGCGGCCCCGTACGACCCGGCGGCGGTGGCGGCGGCGCACGCCCCGTGCGAGCGGTTCGTCCTGACGGCCTTCGGCGAGGACCGGCGGGGCATCGTCGAGCGGTTCACGGGCTGCCTTGCGGGCAAGGACATCAACATTCTGGACCTCTACGGCGAGCGGACCGAGGGCGACTTCGTCCTCGTCGGCCAAGTCGAAATCCCGCCGGAGGCCGATCTGGCCCTGCTCCAGGCCGATCTGGAGGCCATCGCCGCCGAGGCAGGCTTCACCGTGCGCCTGCAGCACGAGAACGTGTTCGTGGCGACGAACCAGCTCCGTATGACGCCCCAGCGCTAGGACCGGCCATGCTCCGAACCGACGAGATCCTCTCGACGCTCCAGATGCTCCACGCCGAGAACCTGGACGTCCGGACCGTGACGCTCGCCCTGAACGTCGAGGACTGCACGGGCGGCGGCATGGACGTCCTGTGCCGCAAGCTCCGCGACAAGCTCGTCCGTATGGCGGGGCCGCTGGTGGGGGTTTGCGACCGGATCGGCCGCAAATACGGCATTCCCGTGGTGAACAAGCGGGTGGCGATCTCGCCGGCGGCCCACCTCGTGGCCGGCCACGGACGCACCGCCGCCGTCGCGGTCGCCCGGACGCTGGACGAAGCGGCGGCGGCGTGCGGCGTGGACCTGGTGGGCGGGTTTTCGGCCCTGGTGCAGAAGGGGATGACGCCGGCCGACCGGCACGTCATCGACGCCCTGCCGGAGGTCCTGAGCACCACGCAGCGGGTCTGTGCCTCGGTCAACGTGGCCTCCCGCCGCGCGGGCATCAACATGGACGCGGTCGCCCGCATGGGCCACGTCCTGCGGGCCATCGCCGAGGCCACGGCCGAGGCCCGGGGCTTCGGGTGCGCAAAGCTGGTCGTCTTCGCGAATATGCCCGAGGACAACCCGTTCATGGCCGGGGCGTACGTCGGCGACGGCGAGCCGGAGGCGGCCGTCAATATCGGCGTTTCCGGCCCGAACGTGGTCGCCTCGGCCCTCCGGCGGCGGATCGAGCTGGGCGAGGACCTGACCTTGGGCGACCTGGCCGAGGAGATCAAGATCACGAGTTTCCGCGTGACGCGGGTCGGCGAACTCATCGGCCGCGAGGTCGCCCGCGAGCTGGGCGTCGCCTTCGGCATCGTGGACCTGTCGCTCGCGCCGACGCCGAAGGTCGGCGACAGCGTCGGCGAGATTCTCCGGACGCTCGGCATCGCCCGGATCGGGGCGCCGGGGTCGACGGCGGCCATCGCCCTCCTGACCGACGCCGTCAAGAAGGGCGGCGCGTTCGCCAGTTCCAGCGTGGGCGGCCTTTCCGGGGCGTTTATCCCCGTCAGCGAAGACGCGGCGCTGAGCGAGGCCGTTGCCGCCGGCGACCTCTCGCTTGAAAAGCTGGAGGCCATGACGAGCGTCTGCTCGGTCGGCCTCGACATGATCGCCGTGCCGGGCGACACGCCACCCGAGACGCTGGCGGCCCTGATCGCCGACGAGGTGGCCATCGGCGTCGTCAACGGCAAGACGACGGGCGTGCGGCTCATTCCCGTGCCCGGGGCGGGGCCGGGCGACCGGGTCGAGTTCGGCGGCCTGTTCGGCGCAACCACGGTGATGGCCGTGCGGAGTCCGGGGGCGAGCGCGGCCTTCGTGGGATTCGGCGGGCGCATTCCCGCGCCGATCCAGTCGCTTCGGAACTAAGTCCCAGGCGGCGTTTCAGGGCCGTTCTCGGCCTCGCCCGGGGGGCCGGGGTCCGGCTCGGAACTGGCCTCCGGCGGCGCCGCCGGCGCGGGGCCGATTTCCTCCTCAACCGGCTCCTGGTCCCGTGCGGGCCTCGGGGCCAGCACCGTCCCGCCGCTCGCGTTCATGTCGATCGCGAACTTGCCCCGCACCGACTCCAGCCGCGACGCCACCTTCCCGATGTTCCACGCCAGCAGGACCATGGGGGTGCGGCTACGGTCGCGGAAGGTGATGACGATGCGGCCGAAGCCCATGAGCCGCTCCAGGATGTCGGTCGTGTCGACGTGGGTGTTGTAGTCCTCGCGGCCGATGTGGTCGCCGGCCTCCGTCAGGCCCCACTGGACGTTCATGAAGTTCGGCGTGAAGACCACGTAGTGGAAGAGGCCCCTCAGCCACGACAGGCCCAGCGTCAGGGCTCCGAGGACGGCGATCAGGAAGAACCCCAGGCTGCTTATCGAAACGCTGAGGTGGCGGAACAGGCCCAGCACACCGCTCAGCCAGCCCACCAGATGCAGCCAAAGGCCCGCCAGCACCAGCGCCAGGACCGCGATGACGAGCACCTTGACGCTCAGGTCGAACTCCTCGACGAGGAAGTTCAGGAAGAAGACGGCGAACCAGACCCCGCCGATCATCCCCGGCGTGATGATGGGCGGGAGAAGGTCCGTTTCGTGGAGGAGCATCATCAGGGCCGCGATCGCCGACACCCCCATCGTGGGTACGTAGAGGGCCTTGCGGCTCCAATCGAAGACGACGAGCCAGTCGTGGATGTCCGGGTCGTCGCGGACCTCGCGTTCGCTGCGGATCCGGGTCCGCATGGCCTTGCGCATGGCAAGGACGGCGATGCCGAGGGCCAGGAGGACCCCGGCGGCCAGGTAAACGGCGATCATGCGGTTCGAGGTCCAGTCCATCGGCAAGGCCCCCTTTCGCGGCGGTTCAGGGCGATTATGCCCGTTTGGCAGGACGCGGGGCAAGCCCAAAGGCTGCGCGCGGCTTGACTGGCGCCGCCGGCGCGGTAGGCTGGTCACGCGCCGCACCGCGCCCGCACCGGCCGCGACGGCCGAAGGAGTGGAAGCCCGATGACCGACACGATCCGTGAACCCGCCCGGGACCTGCTTGTGATGGACGAGGCCGACGTGCTGGTGGTCGGTGGCGGCCCCGCCGGCGTGGGGGCGGCCTTGGCGGCAGCCCGGCTCGGGCGCGACGTCCTCGTGGTCGAGCAGTTCAACTGCCTGGGCGGCATCGCCACCGCGGGCGGCCACGGGCACATCTGCCTTTTCACGAGCTGGGCCTCGTATGAGCGCGTCGTGGGCGGAGTCGGCTGGGAGATCGCCAAGCGCGTTGCCGCCGAGGGATTCGGCAAGCTTAGCCGCGGCAACGTCGATTTCGAGATCGAGGGCATGAAACGCGTGCTGGAGCAGATGGCCGCCGAGGCCGGTGTCCGGTTGCTCTACTACACCCAGTTCGCCGAAGCCCTGATCGAGGGCGGGCGCGTCGCCGGAGCGGTCGTCCAGTCAAAGAGCGGCCGCGCGGCCGTCCGGGCCCGCCAGGTCGTCGATTGCACGGGCGATGCCGACGTGGCCGCCTCCGCCGGCGCCCCCTTCGAGAAGGGTCGGCCCGAGGACGGCCGCATGCAGCCGATGACCCTGATGTTCCAGATCGGCGGGGTCGACTACGACCGCGTGGCCGCCTTCCGACAAGGCGACTGGAAGCTGCAGCACGTCTGGAAGGAGGCCCAGGACGCCGGCGACATGGAGCCTTTCCAGAGCCAGATCATGGGCTGGTGGTGGACGCCGACGCGGCCGGACCAGGTGGGCATCAACTTCACGCATATCACGGGCATGGACGCGACGGACGTGCGCGACCTGACGGCGGCCACCATCGAGGGCCGCCGGCAGGCCTTCCACACCGTCGAGGTCTGCCGAAAGTACGTCCCCGGCATGGAGAACGCCTACCTGCTGAGCACGCCGGCGGTGGTGGGGACGCGGGAGTCGCGGCGGATCGTCGGCGAGGTGGTCCTCACGCGGGAGGACCTGCTCGAGGAGCGCCAGTGGCCCGATTCGGTCGGCTACGGCTCGTTCTTCATCGACATCCACAACCCGGATGGACCGGGCATGAGCGACAAGACCTACCGCCCCCACAGGGGCTTCAAGTACCAGATTCCCTACCGCATCCTGGTGCCGCGGGATGTGGAGAACCTGCTCGTGGCCGGCCGGTGCGTCAGCGTCACCCACGAGGCCCTCGGGTCGATCCGCGTCATGCCCCAGTGCACCGTCACGGGCGAGGCGGCCGGGACGGCGGCCCACCTGGCTCTGGACGCGGGGTGCCCCGTGCGGCAAGTGGACGTGGCGGCCCTGCAGGCCCAACTGCGGGCCCAGGGCGACATCGTCGACGCCGAGGACATCGCACGCGTCAACGCGGGCGTCGACCCCGAGAGCGGCGAGCGGCTGCGGCCAGACTTCCAGCGGACGGACGTCGCGGGCGAGTGAGGCGGCCCGGCGCTAGTCCGCGGGCGTTTCGACCACGATACTCGCCATATCGAGCTGCCAGGGCTCGCCGCCGCACGTGAAGCGCAGGTCGCTCTTCGCCTTCACGTCCGCCACCTTCAGCGGCACACGAACCGTGTGGTTGCGGTCGGGCAGGCGGATACGTCGCCCGTTGACCTCCACGGTCGCATTCTCCGCCTTCACGCCCTCGACGCAGAGTTGCAGGTACGCCGCCTCAGCCCCCTTCAGGGCCGCCGGATCGACCTCGATGGGGGCCGAAATCGGCTTCCCCTGCGTCACCTCGGCCAAATGCGTCTTCGAGAAGAACTGGCGGCGGCGGAGCTGCGGCTTTGCCGGCGGCGTCCCCTTGAGCGGCAGGACCCACTTGACGGCCTGCAGCGAGGGCAGGCGGCACGCCAGGTCGGCATCCCGGCCGGAGGCGGAGGCCCGCTCGGCCTTGGTTTCGCCCGCAAACGATCGCTCGCCGCCCGAGAACGTCGCTGCCCGCGGTGCCACCACCTTCAGTTTCACGTCGCGCGGGGCCTTGGCGTTGTTGAGGACCACGACGACCAGCCGGTCCCCGTTCAGCGACGCGACCGGCCAGAGGTCCGGATCCTCGGTCGCCACGTGGACCAGGCCGCCGCGGAGGTCTCGTAGGAACCGCAGGGCCTGCCCCGCCCCGCCGTCCCTTCTCAGGTGGTGGGCGGTCCGCGAGCCGCTCTTGGCCGGGCTCCGGTAGATGAGCTCCAAAATGTCGCGGAGGGTCCAGGCCAGTTCGGGCGTCGCGGAGCCGCCGCCGGTCGAGCCGTAGACGGCCGGGTCGAGCTTCCCGCCGCACTCGGTGTTGTAGCCTTTCATCCACTTTCCGTAGTGGCTCTGGGTGTAGGCGCAGGCGACTTCGTACCAGACGGTGGTCCAGCGGGTGTCGGTGCCGTAGTGATGATCGGTGACGCCGTCGATGTACTGGATGCCGGCGTCGAGCACCGGCCGCAGGTTCTGCCGCCACAGGGCCCAGTCGCCCTGGCTGAAGGCGAAGTCCCAGCCCGCCAGGACCTTGACGTCCGGGTTGGCCTCCTTGAGGGCCTTGGCCCAGGGCAAGAACATCCACAGGTAGAAGTCGCAGTTCTGGGGCCCGGACCACCAGCCGGCGGCGGCGGCGTCGTAGACGTCCCACTGCTCGAGGACGGTGAAGGTCTGCGGCTCGCGGTCGCCGTACCAGTACCAGCGGTGGCGCGACTCGAACGTGTCGCCGGGTTTGGCGCCCTCGGGAACGGGGATGTCGTAGCCGATGCGGCCGTCGCGGTTGCCCTTGGCCAGCAGGCGCCGCCACCGCATGTGCTCCAGGGGCTCGTCCCGCCACTTCAGCGTCACCTTGCCCCCGTCGACGGCCTTCGACACGTCGTAGTACTTCGGGTCGTACGCGGTCCCGCGGCCCCCGTGGCTCCGTTCGGCCCAGTTCAGGTACGGCTCGTTCCAGAACTCGGCGTAGGCGTCCCAGTCCTCCTTGCGGGCGCGCTCGCCGTAGGCGCGGCCGATGGAGGCGAAGCGCTCGGCGTAGTTCGGGTTCGTCAGGCACTCCGGAGCGTGATACCGGTCGCCCTGGCAGTCGATGATCACGTCCAGCATCTCCCAGACGGGGTTTGCCCCCCCCTTTTTGCCCACGCGGACCGACCCCGCGCCGGGCACGAAGTGGATGCCCCGGTAGCACTCGATGCCCAAGTCTTCGACCAACTCCGGCGTCAGGCCGACCGCGTGGACGCCGAAGAGGCCCGTCGGCACCGTGGTTTGGCCGTTGACGTCCATCAGGCGGCCGGTGCAGACGACCTCGGACGGGTCGGCCGCCGGGGCGCCCAAGGTCCAGGTCAGCAGGACGAATGCGGCAAGGATGGCGTGTCTCACGGCGTCTCCTTCACGTCGGCGTCTCGGTTCGGGCTACCGGGCGGGGCCATCGAGCACCACGCTCGCCATGCCCACGCGGTAGCCGTCGCCCTTCGTCACGAACGTCAGCGTCGTCTCGGGGGCCAGCATCCGGGCATCGATCGGCACGCGGACGACCTGATCGGCGTCCGGCAGGCGGACGGGCCGGCCTCCCACAGCCACCGTGGCTTCTCCGTCGCCAACGCCCTCCAGAACCAGCTGCAGGTACGCCGCCTCGGCCGCCTTGAGCCGCGCGGGGTCGAGCGTCACCGTCGTCTTGACCGGCGTCTCCGGGGCCACGTCCTGGAGAACACAGTCGGCGAACGCCTGGCGCCGGGCGAGTTGCGGCCGGTCGGGCGGCGTTCCCTCCAGGGGCACCACGAGCTTCAGACCGTTGCGGGCGGGGACCTCGACCGCTGCCGTCCACTGGCGGCCCTTGGCCGGGAACGGCCTTGTTTCGACCGTGAGCGGCCCCTTCGGCTCCCCGGCGAAGACGTGTGTCGCCACGCCCGGGCCCAAGACCGTGTTTTCCGGGGCGTCGAGCCGCAGCCGCACCGCCCGGGCCTCGGCGGCGTCGTTGTAGATCACGACCACAAGCCGGCCGTCAGAGAGCGACGCCACCGGCCAGAGGTCCCCCGTATCGGTGGCCGCATGCACCAGCGGCCCGCGGAGGTCCTTCAGGAGCTTGAAGAGGAACTCATCGCCGCCCCCGCCCCAGCCGGGCGTGGTCGACCCATGGGCGGTGCGGCTGGCGGCCTTGCCGGGGCAGCGGTAGAGGCACTCGACGATGTCGCGGAGGCCGTAGTTGAACGCCCCGAACGGCGTGGCCGTCCCGTGGCGGCCGCCCGGCTTCTCCGGGTCGACGCAGCCGGCGGTCTCGGTATTGTAGCACCGGAGCCACCTGCCGTGGCGGGTCATTCCGTAGGCCGTCACCACCTCGTACGAGGCCACCGTCCGCCGCGTATTCGACCCGTAATGGTGCTCGCTGATCCCGTCGATCCACTCGGCGGCGGCGTCGATGGTCGGCCGGTAGAGTGTCTCCCACGAGTCCCAGCCGTGGCCGAAGATGTTGAAGTCCCAGCCGGCGACCACCTGCACGTCGGGATTCGCTGTCTTGACGGCCTTCGCGAACGGCACGAGCATCCAGGTGTAGAACCGGACGTTTTGCTGCCCGGAGTAGTAGTGCTTCTGCGTGGGGTCCTTGCCCCACCACATCTCCTGGTTGCGGTACCTGCGGCCGCGGAACTCGAACTCCGCCCCGGCGGGCCTGTCCTTGCCCAGGTAGGCGTAGGCGAGGTAGGCGTTGATGTCCGTGCGGCCGCCGGCGGCGTGCACCGTCCGCACCTGGCGGGACCAGACGAGGAACTCCAGGGGCTTCGCCCAGCCCTTGATCCGCATGGGCTTGCCGACGGCGGCCTCGCCCACCTCGTAGAACGTCGGGTCGTAGTTGACGCCCGGCTTGCAGGCCCAGTTCAGGTACGGCTCGTTCCAGAACTCGACCGTGCCGCGGTAGCCCGCCTCCCCGCATTTCATGGCGTACTCACGGCCCCAGCGGGCACACGTTTCGGCGTAGTCCGGGTCGGTCAGGCAGGTGGCCGGGTGGTACCGGTCGCCCTGGCAGTCGATGATCACCGACAGGCCTTCGAGCCGCGACCCCGCCTTGGGCATGGTCACGTTCGAGCCGGGCCCGTGATGGAGCGCGCGGAGGCACTCGATGCCCCAGTCGGCGATCATCTCCGGGCTGAGCTTGACGGCGTGAACACCGAAGAGGCCCTTCGGGACCTCCGTCTGGCCGTTGACGTCCATGGTGCGGCCGGTGACGTGGACGAACGGCGCGGCCGCGCCGGCCGACCCCGCCACACCTGCCACGAGAACCGCCGCCAGGACAATCGCTTGCCTGCCCCTCACGCGTGACTCCTTGCCCGGATGCCTTCCATTTAACCCGCGGCGCGGCCGGTCGCGTCGCACCGCTTCGCGGCGGGCCGAACCTCCACCCTATCCCGCGCCGAACCCGGCTGCAACCTTTGACGCGGCGGGCGGCCTGCTATAATGGCCCCGATGGCGACCCTCTTCAGCGAGAGCGAGCAACGGCGGCTCCGGGCAGCGGCGCCCCTGGCGGTGCGCATGCGGCCGCGCACCCCTGAGGAATTCGTCGGCCAAGGCCACTTCTTCGGCCCCGGCAAGCTCCTGCGTCGCATGGTCGACGCCGACCGGCTCCAGTCGGCCATCTTCTACGGCCCGCCCGGCACCGGCAAGACGAGCCTCGCCGAGGTCATCGCCGGCCGCCTCTCCGCCCGCTTCGAGGCCCTGAACGCGGCCATGGCCGGCGTCAAGGACGTCCGGGCCGTCATGGACGCCGCCCGCGACCGCCTGGTCACCGAGAAGAGCCGCACGGTCCTCTTCCTGGACGAGGTCCACCGCTTCAACCGGGCCCAGCAGGACGTCCTGCTGCCGGACGTGGAGAACGGCGTGGTCATCCTGATCGGGGCGACCACGGAGAACCCGTTCTTCGCCCTGAACGCCCCGCTGGTCTCGCGGAGCCAGATCTTCCGCTTCGAGCCCCTCACCGAGGACGAGGTCCGGACGCTGCTCCGGCGAGCGGTCGAGGACGAGGAGCGCGGCTTGGGGCGGTACGACCTGGCGGTGACCGACGAGGCCCTCGACCACTGGGCCGTGACGAGCGACGGCGACGCCCGCCGGGCCCTGACGGCCCTGGAAGTGGCGGTCTACAGCCAGATGGCCGACCCGAAGGCCGCCCCCGAGGCCGCCGGCCGCATCGCCGTCGACCTGGCCGTCGCCGAGGAGTCGATCCAGCGGAAGGCCATCGTCTACGACCGCACCGGTGACGAGCACTACGACGTCGCCAGCGCCTTCATCAAGAGCATGCGGGGAAGCGATCCCGACGCCGCCGTTTACTGGCTCGCCCGGATGCTGGAGGCGGGCGAAGACCCGCGGTTCATCGCGCGGCGTCTGGTGATCTGCGCGGCCGAGGACGTGGGCAACGCCGACCCGGCGGCCCTGATGCTTGCCGTGGCCGCCCAGCAGGCCACCGAACTCGTCGGCCTGCCAGAATGCCAGATTCCGCTGGCCCAGGCGGTCATCTACGTCGCCTGCGCCGAGAAGTCGAACACGGCCGTCGCGGCCATCGGCAAGGCCAGGGCCGACGTGCGCGAGAACCGGACGGTGCCGGTGCCGAAGGCCCTCCGCGACGCCCACTACAAAGGGGCCGCCGACTTCGGCCACGGCGAGGGCTACAAGTACGCCCACGACTACGAGGGCGGGTACGTGGACCAGGACTACCTGGGCGTGGACGCGACGTACTACGAACCCACGGACCACGGCCGCGAGGCCCGCCTGAAGGCCCGGCTCGAAGCGCTGAAGCGGCGCCGGAAACGCACTGGCGACGGCCCCGAAGCCCCTCCCGCCGAGGCCGAGCCCGCCCCCGGCGATTAGCCGCAAGGTCTACCCGCCTCAGGCAGGCGAAACGGATCGCATCACCGAAGCGGCGACGCCAGTTCCTCGCAGAAGTCCGCCACGGCGTCGGCCACAGCCGCCGGTCCTTCGCCGGCGTGGTCGGCCATCCGGTGGACGATGGCGCTGCCGACGATGGCCCCGTCGGCCACCTTGGTCACGGCCTTGACCTGCTCCGGCCGCGACAGGCCGAATCCCACGCAAACGGGTACCTTGGCGGCCTTCTTGATGGCTTTGACGTACTCGGCCAGGTGCTCCGGCAGGGCCGTCCGTTCGCCCGTAATGCCGACGACGCTCACGCAGTAGACGAACCCCGTCGCCTCGGTGCAGATCCGCTTCTGCCGCTCGGGCGGCGTCGTCGGCGTCACCAGAAGCACGTGCTTCATGTCCCATGCCGCCAGCAAGTCGCCCAACTCCGCCGACTCGTCGGCCGGCAGGTCCGGCACGATGAACCCGTCCATGCCGGCCGCGCGGGCCCGCTCGACGAACCGTTCGGGCCCCGGCCGGTAAACGAGCGAGTAGCTCGTCATCAGGCAGACCGGCAGGTCCATGCCCCCGTCACGGAGCATGGCGAGCATGTCCAGGACGGCCCCGGGCGTCACGCCGCCCGCCAAAGCCCGCTGGTAGGCGGCCTGAATGGTCGGCCCGTCGGCGATGGGGTCGGAGTACGGCAGGCCCAGTTCCACCAGGTCCGCGGCGCCCCGCTCCGCCAGGCGCGACAGCACTTGGGCGGTGGTCTCGAGGTCCGGGTCGCCGGCGGCGATGAAAGGCATGAAGGCGGCCCGTTTGGCCTTGCGGAGCCGCTGGAAAGTCGCGTCGATGCGGTTCACGAGCCGTCTCCCCCGCCGAGGTGGTCGCCCAGGATCCGCGCGACCTCCTGCACGTCCTTGTCGCCACGCCCCGAGAGGTTCACAATGAGGATCTTGTCGGCGTCCATCCCCGCGGCCATGCGTTTGGCCTCGACCAGGGCGTGCGAGCTTTCGAGGGCCGGGATGATGCCCTCGGTCCGCGAGAGCTCCTGGAACGCCTCCAGGGCCTCGTCGTCGGTCGCCGAGGTGTAGCGGACGCGGCCCGAGTCCTTCCAGTAGGAGTGTTCCGGGCCGACGCC